>DATHPF010000024.1:0-40222 GCA_035484155.1 Streptosporangiaceae bacterium | reverse complement strand
AAGCCAATCAGGGCACTGCGCTCCAGCACTGGCTCTCCCAGCCGGTTCTGCACGAGTCCCGGCGTTGCGGACACCAATCATCATGGCAGGTCCGGCTGACGTCGATCACGCGACGATCCGTCGTCGTACGCGGTCGTCTGCGGGTGTTTCACGACCGCATGTCCGACTGCAAACCGCCGGTCGCCCTGAGCTTTGGTGTTGTTACCAGGCGGTTATTGATCGGCCTATGCCGTGGTTCTATGGTCTTGGTGTGACTTCGGACGTTCCTTCCGATCTGTCCGCCCCGCCTGGCATCGCCCGGCAGCAAGGCCAGCGGAAGATCGCGCTGCTCTCGGTGGCAGCAGCGGTGTTCCTCGCAGGCACGGTTGTATTCAGCGTCGGCGCGCACGCATTGCTTGTCCTGAAGCCGACCGCCGCCCAGCGCGCAGCTGCGGCAGCGGAGGCTGTGGCTGCTCGCTGGCATACCTGGCCGGCTGGCCGTATTTTCCCCACGGCCCTGAGCTATTCGACAGGGCTGCTGACGACCGAGACCGCGAGCCGCGTCGAGATCGCGCCGCAAACCAGTTGCTCGGACGCTCTTGCTGCCGCACAGGCTCGTCGGGCGGCTCGTGACCAGTGCCGGGCCGCCCTTCGCGCCAGCTACCTGGACGAGCTTCAGGGCGTGCTCTTCACCGTCGGCATCCTCGCGTTCCGCAACACCCGAGAGGCCGCGGCGTTCGCGGCCGGGCTGCCGGCCACCTCGGCCACGGCGTTCTCGCTAGGCGTGCTGGCCCTGCCGGGCACGACCAGCTCTCAGTTCACGCTGGCGGCGCGGCAAACTGCGACTGCGCGCCAGGACGGGCCGTTCGTGCTTCTCACCGTCGCCGGATACGCCGACGGCGAGCCAGCCGGAGCCGGCCAGCAGGCTAGACCCTCGATCTTCGCGCCCGCCGTCCAGCTCGCCGCCGAGGTGCTCGCTCCGTTGACGCGCCCGGTCACTGTCAACTGCGCCAGCCCGCAGTGGTCATGCTGAGCGCGGTTGCGGTGCGCAGCGCGGCAATCGTCGTCCTGCTCGCCGCGGCAGCGCTTACCGGCGGAGTCGGCGGCGCGTCGGCCCAGATCACGTCGGCGCAGAGCATGTCGGACCAGAGCATGTCGGACCAGAGCATCGGGCAGCAGGCGCGGACGGACGACCTGGCCGCGCTGCGGCAGATTGATGTCCCGGCCGCCTGGTCGCAGAGCAAAGGCAGCGGAGTCACCGTCGCGGTCCTGGATACCGGCGTGCGGCCTGGCACGCCGGACCTGACCGGCCAGGTCACCGTAGGGCCTGACTACACGGTCGGAGCTAACCCGCCTGGCTACCTGCCTCCGCACCTGCACGGAACCTATATCGGCTCGATCATCGCCGGGCACGGCAGCGGACCTGGCGGGTCGCAGGGGGTCATCGGAGTCGCGCCGGAGGCAAAGATTCTGTCGGTGCGGGTGATCCTGGACGACCAGGAGCCTGGCTTCCTTGTGTACAACGAGAACGCCGAGTACGACGACGCGATCGCCAGCGGCATCACGTACGCGGTCCGGCACGGCGCCGGGATTATCAACATGTCGCTGGGCAGCACCGTTGCCACCCGGAGCGTCCGGCAGGCGCTCGCCTATGCGATTAGCCACAACGTGGTGGTCGTCGCCGCGGCCGGCAACGACGGCACCGGCGGTCACGGCTTCACCCCGTACTCGTACCCGGCGTCGTTTACCGGCGTGATCTCAGTCGCGGCAGTAGGCGTGAATGGGAATCGGGCCTCGTTCTCAGACCAGAACTCGTCGGTCGTAGTGTCGGCACCGGGCGTCAACGTCGTCGGCGACGGGCCAGGTGGCTCTTACCTGATCGGCAGTGGCACCAGCCCGGCGTCCGCCTTCGTGGCCGGCGTAGCAGCGCTTATCAGGTCGCAGTACCCGCGCCTGTCGGTGGTGCAGGTCATGCAATCGATCGTCAGCTCTGCACAACGCCCGCCTCCAGGTGGCTACAGCCCCGCGACGGGTTTCGGCGAGGTCGACGCGGCAGCGGCCCTAGCCGCTGCGGGCCGTCTCGAGGGACCTGCCCGTCCCGCCGGGCTGGCCGCGGGGGCCTATTTCGGCGGCGGGCCTGGCGGCCCGATCGTGGTCATACATCGCGATCGCGGGCTCATCGCCGAGCTCATAGTCCTGGCAATCGCGGCACTGTGCTTGTTTGCCGTGGTCCTTCCGATGCTGATCATCTCCGTCCGTCGGTACCGCCGGCGGCCGTTCCCGCCCGGCTCATTGCCGCCTGATCCACCAGCATCGGCGTTTCCCGATCCGCCGGTCTCACCAGAGTCCGCCGGGCCTTAGCTCGATGTGCCCGCATGACCAGGACAACGCAGAGGAACTCTGATGACTGATCCGACCGAGCCCGCACAGGAGGTGCCGGAAGCGGGCGCGTCCGCACCGCCCGATTCAGCACCGGCCGAGTCGGCACTGCCTGAGTCAGCACTGCCTGAGTCAGCACTGCCCGACTCAGCACTGCCCGAGTCCGAATCCGCTGTCCCGGCGGGCACCACGGCGCCGCGGCGCCGACGCCGCGGTGGCCTGGTGGCCGTGATCGCGCTCATAGTCCTCGGGCTGGTAGGCGTGCTCGGCGGCGGCGCAGCTCTCGGTAAGGAACTGACCCGTAAGGCCACGAAGGCCGAACAGGCCGCGGCACTCGCGGCGGAGATCGCCTCGCGCTGGCAGCGCTTGCCTGCCGGGAAGATCTTCCCGGCGACAGTTACTTACTTCAATGCGGAGGGTGACCACGCCACGGCGGCGCTGGCCGGAATCGTGCCGGAGACGTCCTGCCGCCAGGCCCTCGAGCCAAGCGCGTTCCAGCGGATGCACGCGCTCAGCTGCGCAGCGATGCTCCGCGCCACCTACCTAGACGCGGCCGGGACGCAGGCCGCAACCGTCGGCATCGCGGTGATGGCGTCGCCAGCCGCCGCGCAGCGGGTCCAGAGCGGCCTGGACCCGATGAAGGCCGGATCAGGCCTGTACGCCGTCGCCGTCGGCGGCACCCTGGCCGACACGTTCGGCAACGCGCAGCGCGGCGCGGATGGCGCTGAGATCGCGGGGCCGTACCTGATGCTGTTCACCGCCGGATACGCCGACGGCATCCCCGGTAGCGACGTGACCACCAACGACGAGCTCGTGGCACTGGGCTCGGGTGTCCTCGCTGCCGTCCAGAAGAACCTCACGAGCCATACCAGCCCCTGCGAGATGAAGGACATCAAGTGCTGAGCCGCTCTGCAATCGCTGTGCTGGCCGGGCTCAGCCTGGTCTTCGCCACCGGCGGCGCGGTCACCGCACAAGCGGCAACCGGATCTCGGAACTCCGCTGCAGCACATGCCGCTGCTGGTAGTCAGGCGCCAACCGGAGCAGAGTTCCCGGCCGGGGCGAAAGATCAGCTGTCCAGCGAGCTGACGCAGGCCTGGCAGATCACTCGAGGGCAGGGCGTCACGATCGCGGTCCTCAGCACCGCCGTCGACGCCGTCAGCGGTCTCGCCGGAAAGCTGACCCAGGGCCCGGACTACGCGCCGCTGTCGGGCGCTCCTGCCCTCGACGGCACCATACTGGCGTCGATGATTGCCGGTAGTGGCCCGACCGGCACCAACCCCTTCGGCACCATCGGCTGTGCGCCAGGCGCGAAGATCCTCGCCGAGCAGATGGTGAACTACGGGGCCGAAGGCCAACGCGATCAGAAATATGAGCAAGATGGCACCTGGCAGAACCTGACCGCCAAGGCCATCCGCTACGCCGTCAACCATGGCGCGGGAGTAATCGTCACCTTTGAGGGCGGCACCGACGACACGCCAGCCCTGGACTCGGCCGTCGCGTATGCGATCTCCAGAAACGTCATCGTGCTCGGTAGCGCGACCAGTTTCACGGACGACTCCAGCACGCTGGCCTTTCCTGACAGCCTGCCAGGAGTGATCAACTTCACCGGTGTGCTGATCACTGGGCTACCGCAGCATCCCAAGCCGCCGCCGGGCCCGGCTAACAGCTCGGTTCTCGTCGCCGCGCCCGACAACGCGCTGCCTGCGACCGGTCCTGGCAACGACCCGTATACGGCCTGGGGTACCTACTCCGAGATCGCCTGGGTGGCCGGGACAGTCGCGCTCCTGAAGTCCGTCTATCCCGGCATCACCCCAGCGCAAGCGGCCAGGGCGCTGGCGGAGTCGGCCAGCTACCACCCGCCTGGCGGCTACAACACCACGGTCGGCTTCGGCCTGATCAATCCGGTGGGCGCCTTGCATGACGCCGCCGCGCTAATCAAGCTCGGCAACAGCGCGTCGCCAGCGGCCGGAACGATCAAGGCGAGCGCGAGGTTCGGCACGCAAAGGCCGACCTCGATCGAAGGAGTGCACCATGCGACCGCCAAGCTGGCGGGCTCCGGGGCCGCGATCCTAGTGGGGCTGATCCTGCTCGCGCTGGCGGCCGTCCTCATCGTCCGCCGCCGCCGCGCCGTGTCGCGAAGCACAGTGTTGCCAACCACGGTGTTGCCAACCACGGTGCCGCCAACCACGGTGCCAGCAGACCTGCCTCCGCTCGACCCGGTCGGCTAGCTGGTCTGCAGTGTCGCGAGGCCCAGCAGGTCTACGCAGTTCACCTGGTCGCGCTGGACGACGACCATGAGGACGGCGGTGCAGATCCGGCAGCGCATCACGGTGCCGGGCGCATGAAGGTAGACGACCGTCTCGGCAACCGGCCCGGTCGCGCCGCAGGTGCCGCACGTGCCAATGGCATCCGTCATCTCCGTGCCGAAAATCTCCTGCAGCAGGCCGCCGATCGCGTTGCCATCCAGCGTGTCCATCACGGTCCTCCCACTCCGCCGTACCGCTCGGTCTTGATCCGGTCGGCCGGGTACGACAGGTCGACCAGGCCCGCGGCGACACTCTCCACGAACGCCGTCGGCCCGCAGACGTAGGCGATCGGATGCTGGCTGATCGGCCAGGCGACCTCGCGTAGCACCGCATTAGTGACACGCCCGCTGTGGCCGGACCACCCGGGCGGCTGCTGCCGGGTCAGTGTGTAGATCACCTCGACGCCGTCGCGGAGCGCATCAAGCTCGCTGCGGTAAATCACGTCCGGCAGCGACCTGGCCGACAGCAGCAGCTTGGCCGGCGTCGAACTGCCGATCCGCGCCCGGTGCCGCAGCATCGACCGGAACGGCACCACGCCCGACCCGCCAGCCAGCAGGAGCAGCGGGCTGTCGTCTTCATGCCATGGCCAGACGAAGTAGCCGCCGATCGGGCCGCGAATCTCGATCTCATCGCCGGGCCTGAGTTCCTCAGTGAGGTAAGGCGAGACCTCGCCGTCGTCCAGGCGTTCCACGGTGATCGCGACGGGCTCGCCTGGCGCCGAGGCGATCGAGTACGAGCGCTCGGCTACATAGCCGTCCTCGGCTGTCAGGCGGACGTCCAGATGTTGCCCGGCCTGGTGGCCAGCCCAGTCGGGCACCTCAAGCTCGATAGTGCGGACCGACGCGGTCTCATCGGTCACCGCTACGACGGTGACGTCCTGCCAGGTCAGTCGCCCGCGTACCGCTGTTCCCGCCACGGGTCTCCGTAGTTGTTGTAGCCATAGCGCTCCCAGAAGCCGGGCTCATCCGCCGCCAGGAGCTCCAGGCCGCGCACCCACTTCGCGCTTTTCCAGAAGTACAGGTGGGGCACTAGCAGCCGGGCCGGGCCGCCGTGCTCAGGCTGAAGCGGGCGGCCGTCATAGCCGAACGCGACCCAGGCCTTGCCACCGGTGACGTCCGCCAGCGGCAGGTTCGTGGTGTAGCCACCGTCGCTGAACGCCAGCACGAACTGAGCCTGGTGCTCGACCTGCTCGAGCAGCGTGTCAATCGACACCGCTTGCCACATAGTGTCCAGCTTTGACCATTTAGTCACGCAGTGGATGTCGACCGTCACGTCCTCGGCCGGCAGCGCGCGCAGTTCCTCCCAGCTCCATGATTTGCGCGTGTCCCCCGCCTGCCGGATCGAGAACGACCAGTTCTCCAGCGGTGAGTGCGGTGTCGGCCCGGCCGACAGCACCGGAAAGTCCGTGGTGACGTACTGACCCGGCGGCACCCGGCTTTTGTCGACCTCGGACTCACGGTGACGACCGTGGAAGCCGCGCGATATGGGACTCATAAATCCATCATCTCCAGTAGTACCAGTGGCTATTCGCCGAGCATGGCCATCAGCTTGGTCACGGTCGCCCAGTTCCGGGCAGTGCCGGCCGGCCGGACGCTCGAGCGGGTGAGCTGGGCAGCCAGCTCGCTGCGGCCAAAGCCGTCCGGCGTGTGCAGATACAACGCGCGCCCGATGACGACGGCGTCGTCGCTACTGCCCGAGTCCCTCGCTCGCTGGACCGCGGCAGCGACACGTGCGATGCCGCCGGGGTCGATGACGTCCCGATAAAAGATGGCATGGAGGTATCTAGGATTCGCTGCGTCCGGGAAGGGGTTGTCGGTCATCACCTGGGCCAGATCAGGCGTGGAGAGCACGACGACGGCTGGCCGGACTCCGAGGCGGCCTGCGATCTCCGCCTCCAGCGCATCGGCCAGGCTCGCCGCGTCGCTGGCGGCGGTATCGAACAGCAAATTGCCGCTCTGGATGTAGGTAGCGACCTTGGCGTGCCCGAGCGAGGTAGCCACATCACGCAGGTCCGCCATCGCTACCTTGCTGCGGCCGCCGACGTTGATGCCGCGCAGCAGGGCGAGATATCTCGGCATTCGCCGAGTCTTGCACTACCGGGTCAGCGGGTAGCTATGGCATGACTGCATGTCCGGAAATGTGCCATCCGAGTCTGTCTCCACGCGATCCACACGTCATCCGGCTCCGGCCTTCACTCCGCGCCTGTTATCTAGATAAAGCCAAGTGAGGCGAAGACCGGAAGGATCGGATCAGTGCAACATGCTCAGGATCGCGAATCGGAGTTGACGACGCCCACTCCGCTATTCGGTCAAACCGAGCCAGAAACGGCAAGACTGCCAGCTAGCCAGCCAGCGTCCGCGATGCCGGCCGACTTGGCAGCGAGAGTGACAGCGGCTATCTCGGCCGAATCTGCTCGGCGCGCAAGCACGGACCGACGTGAGCAGCAGCCCGCCCGCCACGCGCCACCTGTTCTTCCCCGGCCACGTTCAGGCCAGCCAGTGCCGAGGCTGGACGTACTCGTTCCCCTGCCCAGAGGCGTGGCCAGCGCGGCCTGACAGCTGTCCAACCCGCCTATGACGAGTCCCCCCGAGGAGCCCGGCGAATGACATTGACGCAGCACCGTCCAGGACACGCCGTCGTGCCGGCGCCGCGAACACAGGCGCCTTCGACCAGCACGTGGCGGGCAATGCTTGAAGTGCGGTGGCGGGACAGGCTCCGGCAGCTCACGGAGCACTGCGTGGCCTTCCACGAGTCGGGGACCGAGACCGATACCGGGCAGCCGCCTCCATCGCTGCGCCGGCTGATGCGCCAGTCCGTGGTCGCACGTCAGGCGCTGAGCGAGACGGAAGCGGCGCTGCGGCGGCTGGCCCGCGGGACGTTCGGGCAGTGCGAGGACTGCACGGCCGAGATTCCGGCAGCGAAGCTAGCGGAGGTGCCCGAGGCCAGGTACTGCGCGCGCTGTGCGGCCTGCTAGCTGGCTATGCACTTGGCAGGCGCAGCGTCATCTGGGTGCCGACCCCGGGTTCACTCGCCGCGGTGAGATTCCCGCCGTGGGCACGAGCAAGCTCGGCGGCGATGGCCAGCCCGATGCCGGTGCCGGAGGTGTGCGCTGCCTCGCGTCCGCGCCAGAACCGGTCGAAGATGCGCGGCAGTTCGGCGGCGGGGATGCCAATGCCGGAATCGGTGACCCGCAGGACGGCCTCGCCGCCCGCCGTCGCGGTATCGATGACAACCTTCGCACCCGGCTGGGAGAATTTGAGCGCGTTGGTGAGCAGGTTGGTCACCACGTTATGCATCCACCGCGGGTCAGCCAGGATCGGCGCGGGCTCGAGGGCACGCTCCAGCGAGATGCCCGCCATCGTGAACCTGCCCTCGAGACTGTCGGCAGCGGTGGCAGCGATCACGGCGAGGTCGGACGGGTGCCGGGACAGGTGGAGCGTCGCAGCGTCCGCAGCGGCCAGCATCTGCAGGTCGTCCACCATCCTGGCGAGCCGCAGCACTTCGTCCCGCAGGGATGAGAGCTGCTCTGGAGTCGGTTCCGCGACCCCGTCCAGCAGCGCCTCGTGGCCGGCCTGGAGCACGGCCACGGGTGTCCGAAGCTCGTGCGCGACGTCGGCGACGAGGTCCCGCCGTACTCGCTCATGCCCGTCCAGCAGTTCGGCCATCTCATCCATCGCTGTCGCCATCTCGCGCAGCTCACTGGGGCCGCGCACTGGCCCAACACGAGCTAGCCGCTCGCCGCCCCCTCGGGCCCTGAGCACTGACATGATGTGCGTGACTGGCCGGGTTATCCGGCGTGACAGCACGAGGCCGCCGACCAAGGCAAGCAGGGCCGCGACGCCAGCCGCTGCGGCGACAGCGCGGACGAGGGCCGTGCGCAGCGCGTGGTCTGCCGTGCCGAGACCAGATCCAGTGAATCGCGCGACTGCCGTGCCGACCCGCTCGCCCCGGACCACTATGCCGACACTGAACTGAGGCTGGGTAGCGTCGGCCGTGAAATTAGCTGACGATGCGATCTCGGTGCCGCCGGCATCGACGATCTCCGCGTCTGCACCAGCGCGCGAGGCGAGGTAGAGCGCTGGCGAGAGATCGGCGCCTCGCCAGGTGAATCCGGCGCGAATCCAGCTCGCTCCGGCAGTTGCTGCGATCGCATTCGTCAGCTCCCGCCGCTGCTGTGTGACCAGATGCGAGACGTCAGCGGCCGCGAATACGACGGTCAGTGCGGTTAGCACGGCGACGGCAGCCAGCGCGACGCCGAGGAAACCAAGCGTCAGGTGCACACTCAGCGAGTCAGTGCGCGGCTCTGCCACGACCCGTGGGCTGGGCTCGGCCGGGCCTTCGCTGGGCGGACGGGCCTCGTCAGTCATCGCGGGCCAAACCGAGCCGGTAACCCCCGCCGAGAACAGTCTGCACGATCTCGGGGCTGCCCTGATCCTGCTCGATCTTGCGACGCAGGTTCTTCACGTGAGAGTCGATGATGCGCTCGTAGCCTTCGAACTCGTAGCCGCGGACGCGGTTAATGAGCTCAAATCGTGAGTACACCCGGCCAGGACTGCTGGATAGGGCCAGCAGCACGCCCCACTCGGTGGGCGTCAGCTCGACCGCGGATCCGCGCACCGTCGCGACCCGTCGCGGCTCGTCGATGACCAGAGTGCCATCGCCGTAACTGGCCGTACCCTGGCCGGCGCTGGACTGGCCGCCGCGCCGGAGGATCGCCTGCACGCGCAGGACCAGCTCGCGCGGGCTAAACGGCTTGGTCACGTAGTCGTCCGCGCCCAGCTCCAGACCGCGCACCCGATCTTCCTCAGAGCTCTTCGCAGTGAGCATCAGGATGGGGATCGTCCCGGCTTCGCGTACTTCGCGAGCTACCGTTTCACCGGACACGTCGGGCAGCCCGAGGTCAAGGACGACCAGGTCCGGCGAGGCAGACTCGGCCAGGCTGAGGGCCTCGGCTCCCGACGAGGTCGACAGAACGGTGTAGCCGGCCCGCTCCAGGTAGGAGCGGACTAGGTCACGGAGCTTGCGCTCGTCCTCGACGAGCAGGATTGTCGCTGCCATGGCTGCTCAGTCCCTTCCCTCCCTCGGCACCGAGATAGCTCCAGACTTGCGGGAAGCGCCCGATGCCGATGTCCCGGCAGATCATCTGTGCTGCGATGCTGACACCTTCAGTGAAGGTCGGGAAGGCAAACTGAAGCTCGGCGACGTGCTCCACGGTAAGGCCAGCGGCCATGCAGGCGGCGACGGTCTGGACGGTCTCGGCTGAGTACTCGCCGAGCACGTGCGCGCCGACCAGCCGGTGGCTGCGTCGGTCGGCGATCAGCTTGCAAAAGCCGTCGGTTCGTCCGTCGGCAACCGGCCGCAGTAGCTCGCTATACCGGGCGATGCCGACGACGACCTCCGTGCTGGCCGCGGCAGCGGCCTCGGTCAGGCCGACCCGGCCGTATTCCGGGTCGGTGAAGCTGCCACTCGGGATCACGTCATAACTGATCACGTCGGCCGTCCCCAGCACTGCGTTCTTCGCAGCGATGCGGCCTTCCATGCGCGCGGTCTGGACCAGCATCCCGTGCCCGGTCACGTCCCCGGCCGCGAAGATATGCGGGACGCTGGTACGCAGGCAATCGTCGACGGCGACAGCCGGGCCGGTAACCGCCACGCCGGCCGCGCGCAGGTCCAGCGTGGCGGTGCTCGCCGGCCAGCCGACGGCCATGAAGACGGCGTCGGCGACGGACGAGCCTGCGGACTCTCCCGCCCGGTAATCGAGGCGGATGCCGTCGTGCTGCTGGCTGAGTGCGGTCACGATCGTGTCAGTCGCTACTGTCATGTCGCGGGCGCGGAAGGCCCGGCAGAGTTCTGCCGACACGTCGGCATCAGCGGCCGGGATGATGGCGGCGCCAGCTTCGTACACAGTGACCGCGGCGCCGAGATCGTCAAAGATGGACGCCAGCTGGCAGCCGGTATCGGCGCCGCCAATGACCGCGACGCGCTGGGGCAAGGTCTCTAGCCCTGGCAGGTCCTCGTAGGTCAGGGCCAGCTCGGCGCCGGGGATCGGCAGCCGGGCAGCGTGCCCGCCGACGGCAAGGATGATGCGGTCCGCGGTCCAGGTCCGGTCCGCATGGCCGGAGGCCCTGCTTACACCGGCACTGCTGTTACCGGCACTGCTGTTACCGGCACGGGCGGTCAGGGTGACAGGATCCGTGAATCGCACCGCGCCGAGGTCTTCGGCCAGGTTGATGCCTTGCTGCCGCAGGTACCCTGGCACATCCCGCTTCTCGCGGGCGTGCCGGGCGACTCGCTCGCTGTTGGCGATCATCGCCGGGAGATCTGGCACCGGCGGCGGGCCGGCGAGGCCGAACTCTGCCCACGACGACCAGTCACGTGCCAGCCGGGCGGCGCGCGCGAGGGTGCGTACCGGCGCCGGCCCGCGGTTGAGCGTCGAGTCGCCGACGTGGCCGGCCTCGAGCAACGTCACCTGAGCGCCGAGCTCACGAGCCTGGAGGGCAGCCGTGATCCCGGCCGGCCCGCCGCCGACTACCACGACGCGGAGGTCGCTATCCACCGCTGGCTGCCGGCACCGGATCGAGCCCGGACCGGGCCATGGCCTCGGCCGCGGCCCGCTCGTCTTCGCGGATCAGGTGCATGACGGCGTTGATCAGGGCCAGGTGGGAGAACGCCTGCGGGAAGTTCCCCAGATGCCGGCCGGTGTGCGGGTCGATTTCCTCGGCATACAGCAGCAGCGGGCTGGCGTGTGACAGCAGCTTTTCGCACAACGCCCTGGCGCGGGCGACCTCGCCGATCTCCGTCAGGGCCGACACGAGCCAGAAGGAGCAGATCGTGAACGTGCCTTCCTCGCCCGCGAAGCCGTCGTCGGTGTCCTCGACGCGATAACGCAGGACCAGCTCGTCCTCGGTCAGCTCGTCGGCTATCGCCAGCACCGTCGCGCGCACGCGCTCATCGGACGGCGGCAGGAAGCCCAGGAGCGGCACCAGCAGGAGCGAAGCGTCCAGCGCCGCGGTGTCATAGTGCTGGCAGAAGACGCCCCGGTCGTCGGTCCCGTGAGCGCACACGTCAGCGTGAATCTCATCTGCCGCTCGCCGCCACCGCTGGGCGAGCTCGCGATCGCCCCGCAGCCAGGCCAGCTTGGCGCCGCGATCCGCGGCGACCCAGCACATGATCTTGGATGCGGTGAAGTGCCGCGCGGGACCGCGTACTTCCCAGAGTCCCTGGTCCGGCTCCCGCCAGTGCGTCAGCGCCGCCTCGACCTGCCGCCTGACCATTGGCCACCGGCGCTCGTCGAGCCGGTCGCGTGACCGCGTGTGCAGGTAGAGCGAGTCGAGCAGGACGCCCCAGACGTCGTGCTGCCGCTGGTCGAAGGCGCCATTGCCGGTTCGCACCGGCCGGGCGCCCTCGTATCCCGACAGATGGCCGAGTTCGTGCTCGGTCAGGTCACGCTCGCCGCCAATCCCGTACATGATCTGCAGGTCGTCCTCGGACTCGGCCAGGTCAGCCAGGAAGTAGAAGAAGTCGTTAGCCTCCCGGTCCAGCCCGAGGGTGTACAGGCCCCACAGCATGAACGCGGAGTCCCGCAGCCAGGTGTAGCGGTAGTCGTAGTTTCGCTCGCCGCCCGGCGTCTCCGGCAGTGACGACGTGGCTGCCGCGAGCAGCGCGCCGGTCGGGGCGTAGATCAGCCCCTTCAGGGTCAGCGCGGACCGCTGGAGGTACTTGCGCCACGGATGGTCGGGGAAGTCGCCGCGGCTGATCCACTCATGCCAGAAGTCCGCGGTCCTGGTCATTCGCAGCCTGGCCTCGCCCACGTCCTGCGGCGGCGCTCCATCTCCCCAGCTCAGCGCGCAGAACGCCTGCTCCCCGGTGCGCAGGCGCCGGCGGGCAATCGCCCGCGGGCCCTCGAAGCCGAGGTTGAGGTCGGTGGTCAGCCGGAGCTGTGGCTCATCGGCCAGCAGGGCCTGGGCCTCGCCGTAGCCGCTGCCTAGATGACGCCAGCTACCGCGCCGCCGCCCATAGTCAAAGGCCGGTTCGCACTCCAGGACAATGTCGACCTCTCCGTTGAGGCACCGGACCGTGCGCAGCAGGACACGCTCGGCGCTGTGATCGGCCGGGACCCGCCGGTGCGTCGCCGATCGCAGATCCTCATGCCGCCACGGACCAACAAGCAGGAGGTCGCGCACCTCGGCCCAGCCCGTGGGCACGGCCCAGGTCGTCTCGAGAACCATGGTGCCCGGCAGGTACCTGCGCCCCGCCGGAACGTCGATGTCTGCAGGTCCGAGCCGGAACCAGCCAGCGTCGCGATCCAGCATCGCGGCGAAGACGCTCGGCCCGTCCATCCGGGGCAGGCACAGCCACTCGACGTTGCCGCTCGGCGCCACCAGGGCGGAGACTTCACAATCGGAGAGGAATCCGTAATCCGCGATGGGCGGGAACGGGCTTCCGCCCGGCGTCGGATGCGATCCGTGCGCCGGCATGCTCGCCATAGCCTCCGCGCCCCCCTCCGCACGGCCAGGCACCGCGCTGCCAGGCACCCCCGTCGCCCGTGCTTGCTGGCCCGCCCGGGGCCACCGCAATCCGGTCGTGTTACCGGCAACCGGTCCATACCCTCGTCACGGACGAGCAACCGCGCGGTCCGAGCAGCCCGGCTGGGGCTCGGCGCGCGGCTAGGCCGGGCTCAGCGAGAATCGGTCAGGATCGGCTGCCTGACCAAGATCGATCTCTCTGAGGTGCTCGGGCGCGCCGACGAGCAATGGGTCAGGAGCGCCGACGACGGCATGATCCTTGTCGTCGTAGTCGAACTGGACGAGCAGGCTGCGCATGGCCTCCAGCCGGGCGCGCTTCTTGTCGTTGCTCTTCACGACGGTCCATGGCGCGCGGTCGGTGTGCGTCCGGCTGAAGATGGTGACCTTCGCAGCGGTATAGGCGTCCCACTTGTCCAGCAGCGCGATGTCGGTCGGGCTGAGCTTCCACTGCCGGACGGGGTCGATCTCCCGGATGGCGAAGCGGGTCCGCTGCTCCCCGCGGGTGACCGAGAACCAGAACTTGGTCAGCGCGATGCCGTCGTCGACCAGCATCCGCTCGAAGACGGGAACGTGCTCGAGGAAGACCTCCACCTGCTGCGGGGTCGCGAAACCCATGACCTGCTCGACTCCGGCCCGGTTGTACCAGGACCTGTCGAAGAACACGATCTCGCCGGCCGTGGGCAGATGCGCGACATAGCGCTGGAAATACCACTGGTATCGCTCGCGCTCGGTTGGCACATCAAGCGCGGCAACCCTCGCGCCGCGCGGATTGAGGTGCTCGGTGAACCGCTTGATCGTGCTTCCCTTGCCTGCGGCATCGCGGCCCTCGAAGAGGATGACAATGCGCTGGCCCGTGTCCTTCACCCAGTACTGGAGCTTCAGCAGTTCCACTTGGAGGAGGCGCTTGTCATGCTCGTATGCGGTGCGGTCCAGGCGCTCGTCGTACGGATAGTCCTCGCGCCAGGTGTCCACGATGCTGCCGTCGGCATGCCGCAAGACCGGATCGTCCTCGTCGGAATCGTCCACCCATACGCCGGGCGGGACGACGCTGTCGACGGTCACGCATCGACGGTAACGCAGATCCTCCACATCTTGCACATACCGTCGGCAGCTGGCCTCCATGACGCTGCGCTCTGATGAAGGAACAGGACGGCGGGGGGACGCACGAGACAGCGTGCGCCGCCTTCTCTGGAGGAAGCCGGGCGGTGCCCGCCTGGGCAGGCAGGCCGCCACCTGCGCGGGGGCGCGTAGAACAGGTGGCGGCCCGAACGGATGCCTGCGTGCCGGCCGCGTCAGCGGCCTGCGGGCACCGCCAAGGCCGGCTGCTCCAGCCACAAGCCGGGGACGCCCGGCGGCTCGCTGCTCATCCGCGCAGCCCCCGGCGCCGGGCAGCGTGCCGGACTCGCGAACATCTTGGGTGCTCGGGTGTCCCAGGCGCAGAAGCGGGGACACCGGTCACATGACTGCAACCAGCAACACGGCTGCCACAAGCACGGCTGCCGAAACCATGGCTGCCGCAACCACGGCCGCCGCAACCACGGCCGCCGCAACCACGGCCGCCGCAAACACGGGCCGGGACCCGTCGGTCGCGGTACTCGGGATCGGCATCATGGGCTCGGCCATGGCCCGGAATCTTCTTAAGGCCGGACTGCGCACGTCCGTCTGGGACAGGTCGGCAGCCAGCACCGCGCGCCTCGCCGAGTCGGGAGCACGCGCGGCGGCCTCGCCGCAGGAGGCCGTCCGCGACGCGGACGTCGTGATCACGATGCTGCCGACGGCCGAGGTGGTGACCTCGGTCATGCTCGACGGTGACGTCGTTGGGGCGTTTGCGCGGGGCGCCACGTGGGCGCAGATGGGCACGATCGGCGTTGAGGCCACTGACCAGCTCGGCAGCCGAGTCGCCAAGATCCGGCCCGACGTGCTGTTCGTCGACGCGCCTGTGTCCGGCACCAAGGGACCGGCCGAGACCGGGCAGCTCCTGATCCTCGCCTCGGGCCCGGAGACTGCGGAGCCAATCCTGCGCCCCGCCTTCGCCGCCATGGGGCGCTCGGCGATGTGGCTCGGCGCGGCGGGACAAGGCAGCCGGATGAAGCTGGCGATCAACGCGTACCTGGCGGCGCTGATCGAAGGCGTCGCGGAGGCACTCACGCTGGCCGAGCGACTTGGCGTCGACCCGGCCAAGCTCGGCGGGGTCATCGAGGGCGGTCCGCTCGATGCACCGCTCGCCGGCGCCAAGCTGCACAAGATGGAGCGCGGCGACTTCTCGCCCGAATTCCCGCTGGAGTGGGCGCTGAAGGATGTCGACCTGGCGCTGGCGGCCGCCGGCGAAGACAGCTTGCCGTCGCTGGCTGCGCTGTCGCGAACGTGGCACTCCGCCGTCAAGGCCGGCCATGGCCGGGAGGACGTCAGTGCGGCCGTGCTAGCCCTGAGCCGCTGACCCCTGAGCCCCTGACCCCTGGGCCGCGGGTGGCAGAGCCCGCTGGACGGCCTCGGCCAGATTCTCCAGCGGCACCTTGCCGTCCACTCGCTCGCCGTTGACGTAAAACTTCGGCGTCGCGTTCACGCCATTCCTCATGCCTTCCTGAAGGTCATGCTCTATCCGGGCGGCGTAGACGCGGTCGGTCAGGTCCCGCCGGAACGTGGCGATATCGAGGCCCAGCACCTCGGCGTAGGTGACAAGGGAGTCGGTGTCCAGATGCGAGTAAGGCTGGAGCAGGAGCTCGTACATCTCCCAGAACTTGCCCTGGGCAGCGGCCGCCTCGGCCGCCTCGGCCGCCTGCTCGGCGTGCGGGTGCAGCTGAGCGATCGGAAAGTTCCTGAATACGAACCGGATGAGCGTGGGGTGCTGGTCGATCAGCCGGTGCACGTCGCGGAATGCGCCACGGCAGTACGGGCACTCGTAGTCGCCGTACTCGAGGATCGTCACCGGGGCGTCAGCCGGCCCGCGAACGTGATCCTCGGCTGTCACCTGCGGTGCAGTGAAATCGCTCACGCTGTCCCATCTCTCTTCGGGCCGAAAGGTCTGACTGGGCGGTCAGGCGGCCGCACGGCACACAGTACGCGCGCGTCCCGTCAGCCCTTGCCGGGATTGAACAGTCCTTGCGGGTCCAGCGCGCCGCGGATCGCCGCCTGGAGCGCGAGTGAGCCAGGGTCGAGTTCCCTGCGCATGCCGTCTCGCTTGAGGATGCCCACTCCATGCTCGCCTGTCACCGTGCCGCCGAGGGCGATCGCTGCGTCGAGGAAATCCTCGAACGCGGCCTGGGCCGCCGCCCGCGCGGCTGCGTCACCGGGCGGCGTGATCAGCAGCGGATGCAGGTTGCCGTCGCCGGCGTGCGCGATCGTCGCGATCTGGACGCCATGCCTGGCGGCGATAGCGGTGATCTCGGCAAGCATGACCGGGACAGCGGAACGCGGCACGCAGATGTCCTCGGTCAGCACTGGCCCGAGCCGCTCGAGCGCGGGGTAAGCCAGCCGCCGCGCGTCAAACAGGGCCTCGGCCTCGGCATCGTCGGTGGACTCCTCGACCCAGGTCGCGCCGGCGTCGGCCATGGTCGCCGCGATCGCTGCGCTTTCGGCTGCGCCGGCGTCACCTGCGGTGTCGACCCTGGCCAGCAGCAGCGCGGCGGCGTCCGTACCGATGCCGAGGTGCTTCCAGTCCTCGACTGCCTCAAGGCAGACCCTGTCGAGCAGCTCGAGCACGGCTGGTGTCAGGCCGCGGCGGGTAATCTGCGCCACCGCTTCGCCGCACGCGATCAGGCCGGCGAACGCACCTACTACTGTGCGCGGCGTGCCTGTCGGCGCTGGCCGCAGCCGCAGCGTGACCTCGGTGACGATGCCGAGCGTGCCTTCCGATCCGACGAACAGCCCGACGAGGTCGAGCCCGGCCACGCCCTTGGTGGTACGCCGGCCGAGCCGGACGGCATCGCCGTAGGCGACCGGACCTCCGACGACGGCGCGAAGGCCAAGCACGTAGTCGCGGGTAACGCCGTACTTGAGACAGCACAGGCCGCCTGCGTTGGTGGCGACATTGCCGCCGATCGTCGACCACGGCGCACTGGCCGGGTCGGGCGGGTACCAGAGGCCGTGCTCAGCGACTGCCGACTTGACGTCGTTGTTGATGGCACCGGGCTGTACGACGCACAGGAGATTGTCGGGGTCGATCTCCAGCACCTGGTCCATGCGCGACAGGTCGAGTAGCACGCAGCCGGCGACCGCGTTGGCACCGCCAGACAACCCGGTGCCCGCGCCGCGCGGCACTACCGGGACGCCGAGCTCAGCGCAGGTCCGCACCACGTGCTGCACGTCGGCTTCGGTGCGGGCCCGCACTCCGGCCGAAGCCACGCCCGCTGGCGCCCACTCGGCTTCGTCGTGCGACAGGGTCGCGAGCACGCCCGCGTCGAGGACGAGGCGATCGGCGTGCAGGCCGCGCCCGAGGGCCTCGATGAGCACGCCGTTATCTGTCGTCACGACTGCTATCCCTCGCCACGACTGCTCCGGCCTGAGCGGGCCGCGCCGATCAACTCGGCCGTCGCGGCCGCGCCGGGCTGGCTCATGATCGAGCCCGCGTGGTCAGCGCCGGCCAGCCGCTGCACTGCCACCAGGGTGCCGCAGCCGTCCTGGAAGGTGCGCAGGGCCTCGTCGTCATACGCCGGTGCTGTATCAGGCCCGCGGCTCCACTGCGCTGCCAGCAGCCTGGTCGGCACCGTGACCTCGCGCCACAGGCCCGGAACGAAGAAGACGTCCGCGGAATCGGAGATCAGGGCAGCACCGCTCAGCCGGACCTTGCCGTCGGCCAGATCGTGGGCGAGGTAATCCAGCAGCAGCGGGTCCGCCGGATCAAGCATGGGCGCGGTGGTGGCAACGAAGAACCGCGCGTAGTCCGCCACCGAAGGCCAGCTCCGATCCAGCCTGGCCAGCCGGTCGCGGAACATGCGGGGCAGGGCGGCGGGCGTGAGGTCCGCCGGCACCGGCATCGGGAAGCCCCCGTCGACGAGGATGAGGCTCCGCACGCGGTCGGGTGCCAGGATTGCCAGCTCGACCGCGACGAAGCCGCCCATCGACATGCCGCAGACGTGCGCGGCCGTCATCCCAAGCTGGTCAAGCACCGCGACCATGTCGGCGGCGTGCCGGCTGATGGACGATTCGCCGCTCACGCTGAGGCTGTCGCCGCGCCCGCGCAGATCCGGTGCGATCAGGCTGAGGGCAGGGTCAGCCGCGCGCAGCCAGTTCCAGAGCTTGCGCTGGCTGCTGATGCCATGGATCACGAGCACTGGCTCGGTGTCGGCCGTGACCAGCTCGACGGCCAGCGACCCGCCAGGTACTGGGACGCTGACGAGCCCGTTCCCGGACGATTTCATGCTTTTGACCCTAAGGCCTTGCTGCCGGGCGGCGCGGCTGTCAGCGGCTGGCAGTGATGGCCACCAGGACGGTGAGCGCGATCCCCAGCGTCACGACCGCCCCGTGCAGAGCGACCAGCCGCGGCGGGAACTGCCACGCCGGGCTTGCACTCCGGCTGGCTGCCCGCCGGTTAGCCGCCAGCCAGCCGAGGCCGACTGCCATCGTCACGACGAGGATCGCGAAGGCGATCCAGGCGAATGGACGATAATGGACGAGGACGAACATGAGCCAGCAGGCGACGCCGGTGACCGCGAGGGCCGGGTGGCAGAACTCCAGCAGGGGGTGCTCCCCCTCCGGGCTGGTGACGCGGACATGTGGGCCTTGCGGCGGCCTGCCGTCCGCGGTGAGCGGGACAGCGCCGATCCGAACTGGTACCTCGACGGCGACCGCGGCGGGCTCCGCCGGCACCGCGCGCCGCCGGGCGGCCCCGCCAGCCCGCAGCAGCGTGACGCCGGCTACCGCCGCGGCGACCCAGATGACCAGGACGACGATTGCCACCTGCGTTCCCTTTCGTGGTGAGCTTCCGGCCCGGTTCAGGCTAGCGGACGAATCGGACGGCCGCCGTTCGGGAGGGCTTGGCGCCAGCTACATCCATGTGTAATCTTGTAATCGCTATGGATGATCACACCACATCAGACGCGCCGCTAGATGCGTACTCGCAGGTCGTAGCGGGGGTAGCGGCTGAGCTGACGCCCCGGGTCGCGAGCCTGCGGGTGCCGCATCCGGGCGGCGGGCGCTATCGGGGCGAGGGTCTCGGCTCGGCCGTCAGCTACACCCCGGACGGGTTCCTGCTCACCAACGCTCACGTCGTCGGACGGGCCGAGCACGGCACGGCGCTGTTCTCTGACGGTACGAGCGCGCCGTTTCGCGTCGTCGGCGCTGATCCGCTGTCAGACCTGGCCGTAGTGCGGGCGGACGGCCCGACGCTGCATCCGGCCGTGCTCGGCGAGGCCGACGACCTCGTCGTGGGCCAGCTCGTGGTAGCCGTCGGCAGTCCGCTCGGGCTGACTGGGTCGGTCACGGCTGGCGTTGTTAGCGCGCTCGGCAGGTCGCTGCCGACCAGTGCTGGCGCCAGGGCCAGCCTCGTCGAGGACGTGATCCAGACCGATGCCGCGCTCAATCCCGGCAACTCGGGCGGCGCCCTCGCCGATAGCCGGGCCCGGATCGTCGGCATCAATACCGCGGTCGCGGGCGTGGGCCTCGGGCTCGCGGTGCCGATCAACACCACCACCCGCAAGATAATCGCGGCGCTGATGCGCGACGGTCAGGTGCGGCGCGCTTACCTCGGCATCGTTAGCGTGCCTGCGCCGCTGCCTGAGCAGTTGCGTGCGAGGTTCGGGCGGACCAGCGGCCTGCGGGTGGCCGAGGTCGTGCCGGGCGGACCAGCCGCACGCGCGGGCCTGCGCGCCGGTGACTTGCTCATCACGGCCGGCGGTAGCCCCGTGACGCGCGCTCAGGACCTGCAGAAGCTGATGTTCAGCGAGGCGATCGGGCGCCCCCTTGCCATCACGGTGCTGCGCAACGGTGCTCTGGTCGACGTCATCGCGGAGCCGTCCGAGCTCGTCGCTGCCTAAGCTCGGCAGCCGGCGCGTAGCATCGCGGCAGGGCGCGTCGAGAGGAACTGCTGCCATGCCGCCATCTGTACCTGCCACAGCCTTGCAACTGCAGTCGCTGGTGAGGTCCGACCAGACGGTCCAGCTCTCCCTGGAGACCGTCGAGGTGGCCGCGCCTGGACCGACGGAGGTGCTCGTCCGGGTCGAGGCGACGCCGATCAACCCCTCCGATCTCGGCCTGCTGCTCGCGGGCGCCGATGTCGCGTCGGCCGCGGTCAGCGGACCGCCCGACAGGCCGGTCGTCACGGCACCGCTCCCGCCCGCAGCTATGCGCGCCATGGCCGGACGGGTCGGCATCCCGATGCCGGTCGGCAACGAGGGCGCCGGTGTCGTGGTGGCCGCGGGCTCGTCCCCGGCCGCGCAGGCGCTGCTGGGCAAGACAGTTGCCGCCGCTGGTGGCGCCATGTACGCGCAGTACCGCTGCGTCGATGTGACTCTGTGCCTCGAACTGCCCGACGGCACACAGGCTGTCGACGGCGCCTCGTCGTTCGTCAATCCCATGACCGCGCTCGGCATGGTCGAGACGATGCGGCTGGAGAATCATGCTGCTCTCGTGCACACGGCGGCCGCCTCCAACCTCGGCCAGATGCTGGTCCGCCTGTGCAAAGAGGAGCAGGTCCCGCTCGTCAACATCGTGCGCAGGCCCGAGCAGGTAGACCTGCTCAGATCGGCAGGCGCCGGCTACGTGGTCAACTCGTCGGCGCCAGATTTCATGGCCGACCTGACAGCCGCCCTGACGGAGACGTCGGCCACCCTGGCCTTCGACGCCACTGGCGGCGGTCGCCTGGCGAGCCAGATTCTGACGTGCATGGAGACCGCCGCGAGCGCCGCCGCTGGCAGCTATAGCCGGTACGGCTCGAGCGTGCACAAGCAGGTCTACATCTACGGCTCGCTGGACCGGGGGCCGACCGAGCTCACCCGGAACTTCGGCATGGCCTGGGGCATCGGCGGCTGGCTGCTCACGCCCTTCCTCCAGCGGATCGGCCTGGAGGGTATCGTCCGGCTGCGCAACCGGGTTGCCGCGGGCCTGACGACCACGTTCGCCTCGGGCTACACCGACGAGGTCTCGCTGGCGGGCGCGCTCGCGCTGGACGCCCTGGCCGTCTACTCCCGTCAGGCCACCGGGCAGAAGTACCTGATCATCCCGAGCCGCTAGGGAGTGTCGTCGGGGCCGGTCAGCCGGATTGCTCGCTGACCAGGCGCCGAGCGGGCGCCCGGCCAGCCGGCTGGCTCGGCCGCGGCAGGGCCGGGCGGCGGGGTATGTGGTGTTCCCGCCGCTTGCCCGCGGCCAGTTCGAGCCTCATGCCATAGTGCGTGATCTCTAGCGGTCCGCCGTCGGCCAGCAGGTAGCGAGCCGCGGAGTGGGTGACCTCGACGCGCAGCCGCTGCGCCCGGACCAGGATGGTGAAAGCGAGCCGGGTTATGCCCTCGGGGAGGCAGGGCGCGAAGGCAACGGCGCCGTCGTTGAGGCGCAGGCCCGCGAAGCCGGCGATCAGGGCCAGATAGGTCCCCGCCAGCGACGCGATGTGCAGGCCGTCGCGCGTGTTGTGCTCGAGGTCCTCCAGGTCCATCCGCGCGGCCTCGCCCAGATAGTCGAAGGCGAGGTCCAGGTGGCCGGTCTCGGCCGCCATGACGGCCTGCGTGCCGGCCGAGAGCGAGGAGTCACGAACGGTCAGTGCCTCGTAGTAGGAGAAGTTCCGTTCCTTCTGCTCGGCGGTGAAGGCCTGGCCGCACATGTGCATCGCGAGCACCAGGTCGGCCTGCTTGACGACCTGCTTGCGATACAAGTCAAAGTACGGATAGTGCAGCAGGAGCGGGTAGTGATCCGGCGGGGTCCCGGCGAAGTCCCACACCTGGTGCCCGGTGAAGGCAGCGGCCTGCGGATGGACTTCAAGGGCCGCGTCGTAGGGGACGAACATCGCCGCCGCGATGTCACGCCAGGCGGCGGACTCCTCGGGGTCGACGCCGAGTTCGCGGGCCCGGTCCGGATACTTCTCGGCGGCCGTCGCGGCGGCCGCCAGATTACGCTGCGCCATGAGGTTGGTGTAGATGTTGTCGTCGGCGATGGCGCTGTACTCATCCGGCCCGGTTACGCCGTCAATGTGGAAGTTGCCCTGCCCGTCGTGATGCCCGAGGGACCGGAAGAGCCGGGCCGTCTGGACGAGTATGTCCATGCCGTAGCTACGGTCGAAGTCCTCGTCGCCGGTGGTGTCCACGTAGCGGATGACGGCATCGCCGATGTCGGCGTTGACGTGGAAGGCGCCGGCCCCGGCCGGCCAGTACACGGAGCACTCCTGGCCCGCGATCGTCCGCCAGGGGAACGCCGCGCCTTGCAAGCCAAGCTGAGCGGCGCGCTGCCTGGCTACCGGCATCGTGGCGTGCCGCCAGCGCAAGGCGCTCGCGACCGCGTCCGGCGCGGTCAGCATCAATACGGGCAGCACGAAGGACTCGGTATCCCAGAACGCGTGCCCGTCATAGCCGGGGCCAGTCAGGCCCTTCGCCGCGATCGGCCGGTCTTCGCCGCGCACGCCGGCTTGCAGCACGTGGAAGAGCCCGAAGCGCACGGCCTGCTGGATCTCGATGTCGCCGTGCACCTCGACGTCGGCGCGATCCCAGAACTCGTCGAGGAAAGCACGCTGAGCGGCGACCAGGCCGTCCCAGCCGGCCAGCCTGGCGCCGCTCAGCGCCGCCCAGACCTGGTCCCGCACCCCCGGCAGGGAGCGGGTGCCCGACCAGCCGTATGAGACGAACTTGATGACCCGCAGCCGCTGCCCGGGATCCAGGACTACGGTCGCGGTGACCACACCACCGTCCTCATAGGACTGCGACTCCGTCTGCATGCCGTCAGGGGCTTCGAAGCGGTGGTCCATGGCGGCGCCGACACGCAGGCCGCTGTGAGCTGTCCGGTGCACGACGACGACCGTGTGGTCGTGTGCAGCGTTGAACTCGCCGAGCAGCGCGTGCTCAAGCACAGCCGCGGCGCGCGGATCCCCGTCCTGCGGCGGCAGCTGCTCGTTGGCCAGCAGTTCGGACTGCACGGAGAGCTGCATTCGCTGGTCGAGAGGCTCGACCTCGTAGCTGATGGCCGCGACTGCCCGGTGGGTGAAGGACACAAGCCGACTCGAGCTGACCCGGACTGACCCGCCAGCCGGTGAGACCCACTCGGCCCGCCGGCTTAGCAGGCCGGACCTGAAGTCGAGCACCCGCTCGTGCGACAGCAGCGTGCCGTAGCGCACATCGAAGGGCTCGTCGTCAACGAATAGCCGGATGAGGCGACCGTTGGTCACATTAATGACTGTCTGTCCGGACTCGGGCCGACCGTAGACGGCCTCCGAGTACGGCAGCGGACGCAGCTCGTACACGCCGTTGAGGTAGGTGCCCGGCATGCCGTGCGGCTCGCCCTCGTCCAGGCACCCCCGCCAGCCCACGTGACCGTTCGAGAGCGCAAAGACGGACTCGGTCTGGGCCAGCCGGTCGAGCGCCAGCGTCGTTTCCCGCAGCGACCAGGGCTCCAGGCTGAACTCGGGCTGCTTGATCATGCTTGCAGCCTACGAGCTAGCGAGGCGCTCAGATCCGGCGCACCTCGCGCTGTTAGGTCCGCCGCCCCGGGTCTGCGGCGGCTGCGGCGGCTTCGGCGGGAGGTCCGGAGCGCAGTGGCGGCAGGGCACCGAGCGCGTCGACGCCGAGGCGCTGCGCGTCCGCGAGCACGACATCCTGCTGGTCCTGCGCGCGGCCAGCGACGTGCTTCGCCAGCTCGGCCGCAAGTCCACCGAGCTGCCGCACGCCGACGTCATCGACCAGGACGCGGCTCGACGACATGATCGCTATGCCGGCCACCGCGGGCTTCGCCTGCTCCGGCTGGTCGACGGCCGCGCCCACCTTGGCTTCGGTGAACGGATCGGCCGGATGAGTGGTGAGCTTGTCGCGTTCGGCCAGCACCCACTTGTGGAACTTCATGACCTCGCCGTGCAGCGGCAGGCTGCGGACGTCGTCGGCGCCAAGGCCGAAGCGCCTGCCTGCGGTAAAGCACCGCGCATACGTGACGAGGGCAGCCGACCAGAGCGCCAGCGCCACGACCAGATCGCGATCCTTCTCCGGCTTGGCCAGTTCGGTGAGGAGGCGCTTGCAGCAGTCCATGACGAACTGAAGGTCAGCGATGGTCGCGCTCTGGTCGGCAAGCACCCGCGCCGCTGGCGTCTCCAGCGCGACCGTCAGCCCGGCCTCCCCGGTCTCCGCTACTGCGCCCGCCTTGCCCACTGCGCACCGCCCCGCTTCCCGTATCCGCCCGACCGGAGTCCAACGCTGTCACGGACGCGTGCGCCGGCGCGTCTCAGATCGCGACAGGGCGGGCTGCCAGCACGCGCCGAGCCAGATTCGGACCTCAAGGGAACGGGAACGATGCCAGGTCAGCAGGGGTGCGGGATAACCGGGGGGCGCATGCGCACAGAGCAGCCGTGAACGGCACGTTCTTCGCGCTGGCGTTCATCGCGGCGGCGAACCCCAAACTGCTGGCGCTTGACCTCCTGCTGATCGAGAACCGACGGCCACGTGCCATGTTCGCGAGCATCCTGGCTGGCGGCATCGCGACCGGGTTGCTGTTCGGCCTGCTCGATGTCCTGGTCCTGAAGTCGGATCCGACCAAGAGCCAGCGGCATGTCAGTGGCGGCGTCGACCTCGCGCTCGGCCTGATCCTGCTGGTGATCGGCGGGCTGCTCATGACCGGGCTGCTGGCCCAGGTCTGGGGCCGGCGGCCGCAGTCAGCCAAACGGGTAGCGAAGAAGCAGGAGAAGCTGGCGAACCCGAAGGACAGCTGGGCGCAGCGAGCGCTGCGCGAGCCGAGGCTGGGAATCGCGGTCGTCATCGGCGTCCTGTGCGGTCTGCCCGGTGCCTCCTACCTCACCGCGCTCCACGACCTGAAGGCTGGCCATTACTCCACGGCCACGCTGGTCTTCGGGGTCCTCGTCTTCGTCCTCATCGAGTTCCTGCTGATCATCATCCCGTGGCTGCTCCTGGAGCTCTGGCCAGCCCGGACGACGACTGCGCTTCGGCGCAGTCAGGCATGGCTGACGGGCCACGTGACGGCTCTGATCGCATGGATCTGCATCCTGCTCGGCGGCTACCTGACTGTCATCGGCGTCCTGCACCTGCTATAGCGATCCGGCCCGCAGGCGACCTGTCCCTCTTGCCGAACTGCCGAAACCTGCCCTTTGTTCACCCGAAGCGGATGATGCCATCGCGCCGTGCCTGTCCCTAGCGTGCTGAGTAAGAGTCCAGTAACAGACATGATGAGGGGGCGACTGTGAGCAACACGCGTGGGCAGCCGACCGTCGGCCAGACCGCCGGGAGCGGCCAGGAATACGGCGCCAGTGCGGCCGCGTATGAGCAGCCAGGCGGATACCCGGGCGGCGGACGGCACGCGGGGTATAGCCAGGCCGAGGCGCCACCTAGCGTCGGAGCGGCGGCCGGCACCGTACTCGCCGGCGTCCTCATGATCGTGGGCGGAATCTGGGGCTTCCTGGTCGGGCTCGCCGTTGTGATCAAGAAGGCGTTCTTCGTACCCGTCAGCTCTACGTACGCCTACCACTGGAATGTCACAGACTGGGGCTGGACGCACCTCGCACTCGGCGCCGTCGTGTTCGCCGCCGGAGTCTGCGTGCTGCTCGGCATGGTCTGGGCACGCGTTGTAGGCGTGATCCTGGCGACGCTCAGCGCGATCGCAAGCTTCATGTTCATCCCGTATTACCCAGTCTGGTCGATCATCCTGGTCGCCATCGACATCTACATCATCTGGGCACTGGTGGCGGCAGGCCGACGTCAGCGCATCTGACATTCACCACCTGACGCCGGCCGGGCTGCCGCAGCCCGGCCGGCGTCCTAACGCTCCGGCCACTAGGAGATCTGGACCTGACGCCCGGTCTGTGCCATCCTCCACGCATTAAGCGCATATCAGCGTCAG
This sequence comes from Streptosporangiaceae bacterium, assembly GCA_035484155.1. Classification (GTDB taxonomy): domain Bacteria; phylum Actinomycetota; class Actinomycetes; order Streptosporangiales; family Streptosporangiaceae; genus JAJYUU01. The sequence goes on along the minus strand of DATHPF010000024.1, from coordinate 14,067 downwards.
GAGGCCGGCCCGGTCGTGCATATCGTTGATCATGGAACCTGGCCGCTGTCCCCTTCGGACGAGGGACTGCACCCGGCTGGCCCCGAGTTCCTCTGGAACGAGTCGTATTACTTCGACTTCGCGGCGCCCGACGGATCGGTCGGCGGCTACGTCCGGCTCGGCCTGTATCCGAACTGGGATCGGGCCTGGTACTGGGCCTGCATCGTGCGGCCAGGTGCACCGACGGTGCTCGTCGCGGACAACGCGGCTGCGCTGCCCGCGCCGGGCAGCACCGATCTGCGCACGGCCGGTGGCAGCGCGAGCCAGGAGATCACCGAGCCGCTGCGCCTGGCCAGGATCAGCCTCGACGCGACCGGCACTGTGCTGCCGGATCCCGCGGCCGCGTACGCCGACCTGAGTTCGTGCGAGCAGGTCACCATCGGCCTGGACCTGGAGTGGCGTACCGCCGGCGGCGTCTACCCGTACAAGGACCTGCCGCGGTACGAGATCCCCTGCCAGGTAACCGGCACGGCCAGGGTGGGCCAGGAGACGATCAGCATCTCCGGCTGGGGCGAGCGTGACCACAGCTGGGGCGAGCGCGACTGGTGGCACATCTCCTGGCTCTGGTCAGCGGGCCGGCTGGACGACGGAACCGCGTTCCACGGCATGCAGGCCAACATCGGGTTCGCTATCGGCTGGCCGTCGTTTGCCGTCACGCCGGGAGGCGAGCTCAGCCACCAGAGCGGGTTCGCCGCGCGGACGGACTTCGCCGCGGACGGCTTCCCGGCGCAGTCCCGGCTGCTGCTGCCGGGAGCACCGGTGCGGGCGGTCCCGCTCGCGTTCGCACCCGTCGCCATGACGTCGCCCGACGGCCGCGTGTCGCACTTCCCGCGGGCGCTGTGCGAGTTCACCGCCGACGACGGCCGGACCGGATACGGCTGGACGGAGTGGAACCAGCCGCCTGGCTGGGCTGACCACGGCTGGTCCTATCTCCTCGAGGCCGCCCCGGACGGCGGATGACCGGCGCGGTCGCCGGCGGCGGCGACCTGACCGCCGAGTTCCTGACTCGGGCGCTCGCCGGACGCCTCGCCGGCGCCGCGGTAAGGACGGTCGAGCTCGCCGGGGTAGGCACCGGTCAGGTATCCGACACCTACCGGCTGCACCTCACTTACGACCCGGCTGACAACAACGGCCGCCGCCCAGGCGCGCCAGCGCTGCCCGCGACGATGATCGCGAAGGTCCCGGCCGCCGACCCGGCGAGCCGGGCCGCCGCGCGGGCCTTCCGTACCTACGAAATCGAGGCCAGCTTCTACCGCGAACTCGCGCCAGGCCTGCCCGTCGCCTTGCCCGAATGCTTCTACTCCGGTTATGACGCAGCGCTCGACGAATACGTCGTGCTGCTCTCTGATCTCGGGCCGGCCGAGCCAGGCGATCAGCTGGCCGGCCTTAGCCCGGACGACGCGGCGGCCGCGATCGGCGAGCTGGCGGCCCTGCACGCGGCCGGCTGGGACCGCCAGGACCTGGCCGCGCTGCCCTGGCTGAATCGGTCGAGTCCGGACGGCACGGCCCTGATGGCCGCCGTCGTCACCGATCTGTATCCGGGCTTCCGGGACCGGTACGCCGAGCGCGTCGAGCCGGGCACGCTTGGACTGGTCGAGGCGTTCCTGCCCCACATCGGGCGGTACCTGGCTGGCCAGGACGAGCCGCGCACTCTGGTCCACGGCGACTTCCGCGCGGACAACCTGCTGTTCGGACCGGCGCGGCCGGTCGTGCTCGACTGGCAGACCGCGAGCTTCGGCGCGGGCACCGGCGACCTGGCTTACTTCCTCGGCTCCAGCCTGCCCGTTCCCCTCCGGCAGGAGCACGAGACCGATCTGGTCCGCCTGTACCATTCGACGCTCGCCAGCTGCGGAGTGCCGCTGACCTGGGCCGACTGCTGGGATGGGTATCGCTGGCACGCCTTCGGTGGCATCATCATGGACGTCATCGCCGCGATGGTCGTGCGGCAGACCGCGCGCGGCGACGACATGTTCGCGGCCATGGCCAGCCGCCACGCCCGGCACGCGCTGGACCTGGACGCGTTGACGCTTGTCGGCGGCTGACCGTCGCCAGGACCTGATGTGGCCTGCCCGCCCCGGCATGGCCGACCCTGCCGGGGAGCGTGGAGCAGGCCGCCTGAACGGCTACTGCGAGGTCCTGGGCTGGTGCCGCGCCGCGTGCCGGCCAGCCCGGCGGCCGAAGAACGACCCTTCGCCAAGCTGCGTGCCGCTGCTGTAGCCCTTGCCGTCCTGCGCGATGTTCGATGCGCACGCGCCGGCGGCGTACAGGCCAGCCACGACCGTCCCGTCGCGGCGCTGCACCTGGCCGTCCACCGTGCACCGCAAGCCGCCAAGAGTGAAGCCCGCGTACATGGCCTTGCCCAGAGTCAGGTCGAACGCGCCCCAGGGTCCCTGGTCCTGCGGCGCCAGCCAGTCCGGGTGCTTGCGGAACTCCCGGTCCTCCCCCGCGGCCGCGTCGGCGTTGTAGCGGGCGAGCGTCGCGACGAGATTGCCCGCCGGGATGCCGAGCCCGGCCTCCATCTCCGGGACGCTCTCCCAGCCGTCGATGAACGGCACCAGCGGGAACTCGGGGTAGGCCAGGTGCTCGCTGTCGACAATGAGGAACGCCGCGCTGCCTGGCTGCTCGAGCACGAATGCTGACGTCCGGGAGTGGTAACTGTCCTCGGCGACGAAGCGCCGGCCGTCGCGGTTGACGATGATCCCGGTCAGCAGCGACGCCGGCGGGTAGCAGGGCGCCGTAATGAACGCCTGATCCATGTGCAGCGCCTGGCCGCCGGCCGACTCGCCGAGCTGGATGCCGAGGCCGTCGTCGTAGGTGGTGCCGAGCACGAACGGCTTCTCGGCGAGCTGCGGGACGTGCCTGGCCACCAGCTCGGCATTCATGACGAACCCGCCAGCCGCGAGGATGACGCTGCGGGCCAGCGTGACGCCAGTCTTGGCGAACGAGCGCCAGCGCACTCCGGTCACGCGGCCGTCGGCGATGATCAGGTCGGTCACGCCGGTCTCATAGCGGACGCCGACGCCCAGCTCCGCCGCGCGGCGCGCCAGCAAGTCGACGACGAGCCGCGCACCCTGAGTATCGCCGGGAACGGGGACCTTGTGGCCGCGCGGCGCCGGGACGGCGAGCTCACGAAATGGCCAGACCTTCTCGTTCCCGGTGTACATCAGCCCCTGGGTCTGCGGCTGGATGACCGCCTTGTCCGGGTAGTAGCTGCGCTCGAACTGGAAGCCCAGGCTCTCGAGCCAGTCACAGTGCTCGGCGCTGCCGTCCGCGTACGAGCGGATCTTGTCCGGCTCCGGCTCGGGCGTTACGGCCATGAGGTAGGCGTACATCTCATCCGGGCTGTCCTGATGCCCGGTGGCGCGCTGCACCACGGTGCCGCCGCCCAGGTAGAAGTGACCGCCCGCCATGGCGCTCGTACCGCCTGCGGCCGCGGCCCGCTCGAGGATGAGGACCGACGCGCCCGCGGCTGCCGCCTCGACCGCGGCGCAGCCACCGGCAATGCCGAAGCCGACCACCAGGACGTCGACTTGATCCGGCACGAGCTACCTCGTTCTCGCTGTGAGATCCACACGGTAGTGCGGCAGCGGCTGGTCTGCCATGGGCTGCCGCTCGCGGCGGAGCCCGAGGCGCGGCGCCGGTCGCGCGAACCGGACAACTGGGATATATGGCCGAGCGCAGCCCCCGCGGGCCAGAAAGCGGGCGGATCTGGGGCGCAACCTAAGCCTCGGTGCCATGCACATGCGGCAGCGGATCCGCGGCACGGCGACGGCGTGTTTCGCGAACGGTGCAATAGGAACATTGCGGGCGCGACAGGTCCGCTCAGCAAAACGCGTGTACCTGCGGTACGAAGGCTTCGTACCGCAGGTACACGCTTTGGGGGCTCGGCCAACGCTCGAGTCGCAGACCAGGATTAATGGGAGGTTTCCGGCAGGGCCGGGCGGGGCGGGCCTGGGCGGGAGCCGGGGGCGACGAGGCGGGTCAGCCGGCTTCCGGCGGGGAGAGGGTTAGCTGGATTCCGGTCGGGGTTCAGGCGGCGGGGCGGACGGCGCGCGCGGTGCGCGGTGCGGCCGGAGGGCCGCCCGGCAGGTCGCCGATCAGCTGCCGCGCCCACCGCATCCGCTCGCTGGCGGCCTCCGGGTGGTCCCCGAATTCTTGCGCCATGCGGCCGGCGCAGCCGCTCGGGCCCAGCTCCTGGGCGGTCTGCCTGATTGCCTCACTGACCGCCTCGGCGGTCAGCTCGTCTGACCGCTGGAGCGCCGAGGCGAACAGTGCCTCGCATCGCTCCTCGTTGGCGTTCAGCCTGGCCATGTCGATCCCCCGTTCGATGTGAATATGCCGTCCTGGGCGGCATGTGCTGCGATGGGCCTGTTGGTTGTAACGGCCTAATCGGCCCTGCCGCATCCCGTCGCGCCCAGAATCTCGAAGTTACTTGCGAGTTGGACGCGCTCCCGGGCGACCACGTTGCGTGATCTGGATCACGCGGCGTAGCCGCGCGGTCACCGCTGTGGGGCGACTGTGTTCATGACTCAGCCAGCCCCGGCCCGAAGGCCCGGGTCAGTCGGCCGGAAGGCCAGCCGGCCGGAAGGCCGGAAGGCCGGCCGCGTTAGCTCGCGCCGAGGCCGAGCAGCAGTCCGTCGTCGCCGACGGCGGGTGAGCTGGTCAGGAAAATCACGACGCCGTCGGCCGGCGCGAGGATGGTCTCGAGCACGTCGGCGCCGTCCAGAGTGCTCACGGTGCCGAGGATCTGGCCAGCAGCGAAGGTGTCGCCAGCGCTGACGGCCGGCTCCCACCAGCCAGCCCGCTGGCAGCGCAGCCAGAGGAACCGCGAGAGGTAGCTTGGCTCAGGCCTGCTGCCAGCATCTGGCTGCGCCTCAGTCATGCCCAGCAGTTCGAGTACGCCGTTGAGACCGGCCACGTGCATCCGCACGGCGTGCTCTTCGACCAGGCCGCAGCCGCCAGCCTCGGCCGTGATGGCCGGGATGCCGATCTCGGCAGCCGCGCCGCTGGTGGTGCCAGCCACGGCGCGGTCCGGCCCGGCCACCTGCCGGATCACGTACGGCAGGCCGTACGCGGTGGCGAGCTCGCGGGCGCGCTCCTCACCGGTCCCGGCCTCATAGAGCGCGAACGGCTGGAGTGCCTCGACCAGGTCTCCGCAGTGCGCGTCGATCACCGCGTCCGAGCCGGTGATGAGCTTGGTGAAGACGTCGTAGGCGAGCCGGTCGGCGAGCGTGCCGGCCGGGTCACCGGGGAAACACCGGTTCAGGTTCTTGCCGTCCTCCGGCACAACGAACGGGGCACGGGCCGCGAACGCAGTCGTGTTCAGCACCGGGACAGCCCGGACGCGGCCGCGAAGCTCGCGGCTGGCCAGGTTGCGCGTCCACCGGCGGACACCAGCCATGGAGGCGTACTCGCAGCCGTGCACGCCAGACACGACGGTCAGCAGCGGCCCATCAGCTGATCCGGTGAGCTCGATGATCGGCACGGCGATCCCGGCTAGCTCGATGGTGTGGCGCTCAACCGTCGGCGGCATGGGCTGGTCCTCTCTCTCGTGATCTCAGCGTTTGGCTGAACCTGGAGCGGTCAGCAGGTCCTCTGCCGCCGCGGCAACCTCGAGCAGCGCGAAATCCTGGCCGCGCCGTCCGGCGAACTGGAGCCCGACCGGCAGTCCCGGCGCGGGCGCCGGCAGTGAGATCGCGGGGTGACCGGTCAGGTTGTACGGGCCGGTGAACCGTCCCTCGCCGCTGTCGTCGCCGACACCGAACGGCGGGTCCTCCTCGGGCGCGCAGTAGCCGACGGTAGGCCCGGCAAGGACGTCGACGCCGAGCAGGCTGGCCTCGACCGCTGCCGTCAGGTCGGCCTGGTCGGCCAGCGCGTCCGCGTACTGCTCAGGCGTGACCGACCGGCCGAAGTCCAGCACTGCCCTGGTCCCGGCCGCGTACCGGCTCAGGTCCCGCGATTGATGTACCTGCCAGGCCTCGCTGGCGACGATCACGGACAGGGCCCGCTCCCACCGCGGCAGGTCGTCGAGCCAGGGCGCCGTGACCTGCCGGAGCTCCCAGCCGGCCGCGGCCAGCGTGTCGAGGGCGGCCCGCACGGCCGCGCGCACCTCCGGCGTCACCGAAGGATCGGTCAGCTGGGCGGCCAGCACGCCGACCGCGGCGGACCGCGGCGGCGGCGCTGTAGCCGCACCAGCCCCGGCGGCCTCAGGCCCAGGCACGGCGGGCCTGCCGCCGATTACTGACAGCAGCGCGGTGGTACCGGCGACGGTAGCGGTGAGGGTGCCGGCATGGTCACACGCTGGCGAGAGCGGGAACACCCCGTCGAGAGGAACGAGGCCGTAGGTCGGCTTCAGGCCCACGATGCCGCAGTAGGCGGCCGGGATTCGGATCGACCCGCCGGTATCGCTGCCGATCGCGAGGTCGCAGACGCCAGCGGCGACGAGCGCGGCGGAGCCGCCCGACGAGCCGCCCGACGTGCGCGTGACGTCACGGGGATTGCGGGTGTCGCCGATTTCCGGGTGCGCGAACCCGGCGGCGAACTCGAGGCACTGCGAGGTCGCGAACACCTCGGCACTGGCGTCCCGCAGCCGCGCCACGAGCACGGCATCGGTCGCAGCGGGCGCCTCGTCGGTGGCCGGGCTGCCGCAGCGGGTCGGCAGTCCGGCCACCGCGACGATGTCCTTGATCGCGACCGGCTGGCCGGCCAGGGGCCCGGCCGGCGCCCGGGTGGGCGCTCCGGCCACGCTGACTACGGCGTTCACCGGGCGGCCGAGCCGGTCGAGCCGCTCATACGCGGCGAGCAGGTCGAGGTTGGCGCGGGCGCAGATCCGCTCCCCTCGCTCGATAGCGACGATCAGCTCTTCGATCCGCCGCAGCAAGAACCCCTGCAGCGGCCCGAGGATCGCTCGTACCTCGGTAGGCCGATGCCGGATCGCCAGATCACGGTAGATCCCCGAGTGCGTCTTGGCCGACCGCCGGTTGAAGTCTGCGAGCCGGTCGAGCGACCCGTTCAGGTCGGCCGGGTCGAAGCCGTCCAGCGGCAGCGGGGTGACCGGCGCCTGGGCGAGCACCTCGGTGGCCACCGCGATGAGCAGCGGGCGGTAAGCAGGATCCTCGAGCACCACATGGATCGGCAGGTCGCTCACCGCGGTGGCGAAGAGCGTGGCCCCGTATGCCTCCTTAGCCCAGGCGTAGCGGAGCACATCGGTCGTGGCCTCCGCATCGGCGATGTCGGCTGCGAGCGCGGCGACCCGCTCGCTCGGCCGGCCGTCCAGCTCGCCGATCATGAACGTCGCCCGGTTGCCGCGCAGTACGACGCCGGGCTCCAGCACGTCCGCGCCGAAGTTCACGACGGCCTCGACGACCCGGTCCGGGCCGACCGCACTAGCCAGCACGTCGGCGGTGAGCCCGTTCTGGAGTGAGACGACGAAACCGTCGCCGCACAGCCGCCCGGCCAGGACCGCGGCCGCGGCCTCGGTGTGGTGCGCCTTGACCGCGAGCAGCACCGGGCAGTCGATCCGGTCCGGCAGGTCGGCTGGCATGACGGCCCTCGGATGCACGGTGAGCTGCTCGACCGGACCCTCGATCCGGAGCCCGGTTGTGTTGACCGCGCGGACGACGTCTGGGTCCACGTCGCTGACGAGGACGTCGTGCCCGTCCCTGACCAGTCCGGCCGCTACCGTGCCGCCGATCGCGCCGCAGCCGAGGATCAGATATCGCACGGCGTGAACGTTACAACACAGTAAAGCTCTGTAAACAGCACCAGAGCACTATTTACAACTAGCTAACCCTTGCCCCACATTTGGTTAGGCAAAGGTTTGCGTAAGGGGCCAGCACTGGCACAGCGGCGTGCCTCACTCGGCCGGAACCATCTATAACCGGTCAATCTAGGACAGCACCAACGCGGCGGTCGTTCCGTCGCCCGCACCTACCCGGGAGCTGCTTGTGAGACGCAGAAACATCCTCACGAAAGCCCTGATCGCCGGCAGCGCACTCGCGGTGCTCGCCGGATGCGGATCAGCCTCGTCATCATCGGGCACCTCGAGCGGCTCCAGCGGGCCGGTCCACGGTGGCAACCTCGTGTTCAACAACCCGCAGGACGCCCAGTCGATGGACGAGTCAACCGTCTTCGACAACAACTCCATCTGGATTCTGGAGCAGATCACCCAGCCGCTCTTCACGGTGACGGCCAACGGCAAGGGCACCATGCCGTGGCTAGCGACCGGCTATACCAAGTCGGCGGACGGCAAGACGTATACCTTCACACTCCGGTCGGGCGTGAAGTTCTCCAACGGTCAGCCGATGACCTCCGCGGACGTGAAGTTCTCGCTTGAGCAGACGATGGCGGCAGCCGCGGGCTGGGGCTACATTGACGCGGCCATCGCGTCCGTCGACGACCCGACGCCGTCCACCGTTGTCATCAACCTGAAGTACCAGTGGGCACCGCTGATCGCCGACCTGTCGCTGTTCGCCAACGGCATCGTGCCGAACAACTTCGGTGGCAAGACCGCGGCGCAGTTCTACCAGGCCCCGATCGGCACTGGCCCGTTCAAGTGGGACTACTGGCACAAGGGCCAGGCGCTCAAGCTGGTGCGCAACCCGTTCTACTGGCAGCCGGGCAAGCCGTACCTGAACAGCGTGACCTGGGAAGACGTGCCAAGCGACAACACCAGGGAACTCAACCTCAAGGGCGGCCAGGCCCAGATCGACCAGACCCCCGCCTGGTCAACGGTGGCGAGCCTGAAGACCACGCCGAACGTGACCATGTCGCTGTTCCCGTCGACGCAGACCAACTACCTGGCGTTCAACGAACTGCGGAAGCCGTTCGCCGACGTGCACGTCAGGCGCGCGATCTCGTTCGCGCTCGACCGGAACGCCCTGGTCAAGGCCGTGCTGTTCGGCAACGGCAAGCCGGCCAACTCGCTGTTCCCGCCGCAGGTGCCGTTCTACCAGGCCCCGATCGGCACTGGCCCATTCAAGTGGGACTACTGGCACAAGGGCCAGGCGCTCAAGCTGGTGAAGAACACCTTCTACTGGCAGAAGGGCCTGCCCTACCTCAACAGCGTGACCTGGACCGACGTGCCGAGCGACAACACCAGGGAGCTCCAGATCAAGGGCGGCCAGGCGCAGATCGACCAGTTCCCGTCGTGGTCGACCGTCGGCACGCTCAAGAGCACGCCCGGCGTGAGCATGGACTTGTTCAACTCGACGGAGACCAACTACCTGGCCTTCAATGAGAACGTCAAGCCCTTCCAGGACGTGCACGTGCGCCAGGCGATCTCGCTCGCGATCAACCGCGACTCGATCATCAAGGCGGTGCTGTTCGGCAACGGGAAGCCGGCCAACTCGCTGTTCCCGCCGCAGGTGCCGTACTACGACCCGAACACACCGGGCTACCAGTACAACCTGGCGCAGGCCAAGGCGGCGATGGCCCAGTCGAGCGTCCCGCACGGGTTCACGACGACGATCCTGATCCCGGCCGGTAACTCGGACTACGCCACCATCTCCACCATCGTCCAGTCTGAGCTCAAGCCGCTCGGTATCACGGTCAACGTCCAGACGCTCGACCCGAACACGGCGAATGCGAACTTCCAGAGCGAGAAGTACGACATGAGCCTCACGCTCTGGACGATGGACATCCCCGACCCGGACGAGCTGGCCACCTTCGGCCTGGACCCGAACTCGGGCGCCAAGTCGTTCTTCACCAGCTACGACAACCCCACCGTGGTCAAGGACGTACACGCGGCCGAGCAGATCACCACCCCGTCGGCCCGGCAGGCGCTCTACAACATTGTCCAGACCGACGCGGCGCAGGACGCCTTCATGGCATTCCTGTACTACTCGCCGTACCCGTACGTCACGACGACGAACGTGCATGGCTTCTTCGTCACGCCGCTCGGCAACTACCACATGCAAGACGTCTGGCTGAGCAAGTAGCCCACCCGGCGTGACTGCAACACGCGAGCGTGCCGGGCGCCCCCGCGCCCGGCACGCTCGCCCAGTGAATGTGACAACGCGAGGCGGCACGCCCGCCGAACCCCGAGCTGAAACGAGGTACACATGGGCCGGATGACCTTCGTGTTCCGGCGGCTGCTCCTGCTGTTGCCGACAGCCCTGGGCGTGACGATCATCGCCTTCTTCATGATCCACCTGATCCCCGGCGACCCGGCCAGGACCATCCTCGGCATCCACGCCACCCCGCGCGCGATCGCGATCCTGCACCAGGAGTGGGGCCTGAACCGGCCGCTGGCCAGCCAGTACTGGCTGTTCATGGACCGGCTGTTCCACGGCAACCTGGGCACCAGCCTCTACTACAACGTGCCGGTCTGGGGCCTGATCACCAGTCACCTCCCGCCCACGCTGTGGCTGATCTGCTACGCGGCCGTGCTGGCCATCATCATCAGCGTCCCGCTCGCCATGATCGCGGCGAGCCGCAAGGACGCGGTCCGCGACCACGTCGTCCGGGCCGTCCCGCTGCTCGGGCTCGGCATGCCGTCCTTCTGGCTGGCCTTGATCCTGCAAACGCTCCTCGCCGTGAAGCTGCGCCTGTTCCCGGTGACCGGCTACGGATCCGGGCCGATCGGCCACGTGCACTCGATGTTCCTCCCCGCCCTGACCGTGGCGATCGCGCTGTGCCCGGTCGTCATCCGTAGCCTTCGGGCCAGCATGCTGAACGTGCTCGGCGCCGATTTCGTGACGACAGCGCGGGCCAAGGGCGTGCCGGGCCGCCGGCTGTTCATCCGGCACGTACTGCGCAACGCCGTGATCCCCGCGGTGACCGTGCTCGGCATCAACATCGGCTTCCTGATCGGCGGCACGCTGATCGTCGAGGAGGTCTTCAGCGTCGACGGCGTCGGCTACCTGATGATCAACTCCATCTTCCAGCGCGACTTCCCCGTCGTGCAGGCCATCGCCCTGCTCTTCGGCGTCATGGTCGTGCTGGTCAACCTGCTCACCGACGTGGCGTATGCGTCCCTCGACCCGAGAGTGAGGTTCGACAGGTGAGCGCGATCTCGATTACCGGCACCGCCGGCGCGCCGGAGTCCTCGCCGCAGTCAAGCACCGCCGAGCGAGCCCAGCCGCGGAAGCGGCAGTGGTACCGGCAGCCGGCCCTGATCGCCGGCCTGGTGATCATCGGGGTGATCCTGATCCTGGTCATCGCTGCGCCCCTGATCACGTCCTACAACCCCGACACCCAGAACCTCAACGCGACGCTGTCCGGCTTCAGCGCCAAGCACTTGCTCGGCACCGACCAGGAAGGCCGCGACACCTTCACCAGGCTGCTGTACGGCGGCCGGATCGACCTCCAGGTCGCCTTCATCGCCGTGCTTTTCCCGTTCGTGCTCGGCACGATCCTCGGCAGCGTGGCCGGCTACTTCGGCGGCTGGATCGACATCATCATCATGCGGGTCGTCGACATCGTCGTCGCGTTCCCGTTCTTCGTACTGGTCATCGCGCTGGTCTTCGTGCTCGGTCCCGGCGAGCGCAGCATCTACATCGCCATTACCGTGGTCGGCTGGGTGTCGTACGCCCGCATCATCCGCGGCGAGATCCTCGTCGCCAAACGGCAGGAATACGTGCTCGCCGCGCAGTCGGGCGGCCTGTCGAACGCGCGCATCATGGGCAGGCACCTGCTGCCGAACGTCATCACCCAGGCGATCGTCTACGCGATGTCCGACATCGTGCAAGACATCCTGGCCATCGTCACGCTGAGCTACCTCGGCCTCGGCATACAGCCGCCGACACCAGACTGGGGGACCATGATCTCCGACGGCCAGAACTTCCTCACCACGCACTGGCAGCTGACCACGATCCCCGGCCTGGCCGTCGTGATCACCGGCCTCGGGCTGTCCCTCATCGGTGACGGGCTCGCCGACCTGCTCCGGCCGGGGCAGTAATGGGCGGGGCAGTAATGGGCGGGCACGGTATGGGCGAGGACGTGGTGGGCGAGTACGGTGCGGGGCCGCACGGGACGCTGCTTCAGGTCAATGACCTGCACGTGGAGATAGCCACCCGGCGCGGCATCGTCCGGGCCGTGGACGGCGTCTCGCTCGAGGTGCCGGCCGGCGAGGCGGTAGGCCTGGTCGGCGAGTCCGGCTCCGGCAAGAGCATGACGCTGCGCGCCATCATCGGCGTGCTGCCGCCAGAGGCGCGAGTCGCCTCCGGGCAGATAATGCTGGACGGCGTCGATCTGACGCAGCTGAGCAGCACCCAGCTGAACAAGATCCGCGGGCCGAAGATCGCGATGATCTTCCAGGAGCCAATGAGCGCGCTCAACCCGGTCATGCGCGTTGGGCAGCAGATCGCCGAGGGACCGCAGGTGCACCTGGGCATGAACCGGGCGCAGTCGGCGGAGCGGGCCCTCGAGCTGATGCGGCGGGTCGGCATCCCCGACCCCGAGCGCAGGTTCCGCTCGTTCCCGCATGAGTTCTCCGGTGGCATGCGGCAGCGCGTGATGATCGCGATCGCGCTGTCGTGTGAGCCGTCGCTCATCTTGTGCGACGAGCCGACGACCGCGCTTGACGTCACCATCCAGGACCAGATCCTGCGGCTGCTGGCCAAGCTGTGCCGGGAGTCGGGCACGAGCCTGGTCTTCGTCACGCATGACCTGCCAGTCGTCGCGCAGGTCTGCCACCAGCTCGCCGTCATGTACGCGGGCGAGATCGTCGAGCGCGGCACCGTGCAGGAAGTGCTGACTGAGCCGTGCCACCCCTACACGCTCGGTCTGGTGCGCTCAGCGCCCGACGTCGACCACCCGCGCTCGTCGCTGGTCGCCATCCCGGGCTCACCGCCGAGCCTGATCAGCCCGCCGTCGGGCTGCCGGTTCCACCCTCGCTGCAAGTTTGCCGAGGAGGATTGCACCGTGATCGAGCCCTCGCTGCGCCTCCTGGACAGCGGCCGGGCCACCGCCTGCCTGCACTTCGAGCGCTGCCTCGAGGCCGTGCGAGCCGAGGGAGCTGACCGATGAGCACCCAGCAAGCTGTCACCTCAGACCTCCAGCCGTCCGGCGAGGCCGGTCCCCTGCTGGCGGCGACCGGGCTGTCGGTGAGCTTCCAGCTCGGCTCGGCGCTCATGGCCCGGATGCGGCACGAGGCGCACGTCCTGCACGCGGTCGACGGCGTCGACCTGCATATCGAGCACGGCGAGGCGCTCGCGCTCGTCGGCGAGTCCGGGTCGGGCAAGTCGACCCTGGCGCGCGCGCTGGCCGGCCTGCAGCGGCCCGACAGCGGCGAGATCAGGATGGACGGCAAGCTGCTGCCGGCCCGCCGCTCACGCGCCGACCAGCGGAAGATTCAGATGGTCTTCCAGGATCCGTACTCGTCACTGAACCCGAGGATGACGGTCGGGGGCATGCTGCACGAGTTGCTGCGGGTGCATCACATCGTGGCAGGGAACGAGGTCGAGTCCTACACCAGGGAATTGCTCGGCCTCGTCGGCCTGACCGAGGAGGCAGTCCACGCCTACCCGAGGCAGTTCTCCGGCGGGCAGCGTCAGCGCGTCGCTATCGCCAGGGCCCTGGCGCTGCGGCCTGAGCTGCTAGTCGCGGACGAGCCAGTCTCGGCGCTGGACGTCAGCGTCCAGGCCACCATCTTGAACCTGCTCCAGGACCTGCGCGCCGAGCTCGGCCTCACGCTGCTGCTCATCTCGCACAACCTCGCCGTCGTCCGGCACCTGTGCGACCGGGTCGCGGTCATGTACCTGGGCCGGATCATCGAGGTCGCGCCTACCGCCGACCTGTTCGCCGCGCCCCGGCACCCGTACACCAGCGGGCTGCTGAACAGCGTCTCGGTCGGCGCGACCTCGATGATCCGGCCCAGGTACATGACCGCCACCCGGTCGCAGAGGTGCCGGACCACGGCCAGGTTGTGCGAGATCAGCATCAGGGTCAGGCCGAGCTCGGCCCGCAGATCGCGCAGCAGGTTGAGTATGGTCGCCTGCACGCTGACGTCCAGCGCGGACACCGGCTCGTCGGCGACCAGGAGGTCCGGCCGCAGGGCCAGCGCCCTGGCGATCGCGACCCGCTGGC
>DATHPF010000023.1:0-18090 GCA_035484155.1 Streptosporangiaceae bacterium | reverse complement strand
GCCGCTGACGGAACACGCGCCGGCCCGACCCCGCCCGGCCGTGCCGGAAACCTCCCATTAGTTCCAACTTGCACGTCGCACACGGGCCGCAGGCCCAGATGCGTGTACGTCTGGTACGAAACCTTCGTTGTGCTGTCGCGGGACATGTGTCGCGGGTTTGTCTGCGATGTTATGTCGCAGCTGGGTGGTCAGGCGGCTGGGGTGAGGGTGCCCTGGTGGGTGGCGTGGTAGTTGAGGGTGATGTGGCCGAGCGGGGTGCCGTCGGGGGTGTAGGCGGTGACCCGGTCGTGGTCGCGGATGGCGGTCAGCCGCTGGCCGGCGCGGTCGCGGCCGACGCTGACCTTCAGAGGGCCGATCCTGATGGTGCCGTTTTCGGCGACGGTGACTCTGTGGACGGTGGCGTCGTCCTGGCGGGGCAGCTGGCCAGGTCCGCCGAGCGCCTGGGCGGCGTGCCAGGCCCGGGCCGGGGTGGTGCGGACGGCGGTGTGGTGGCGGCGGTTGTTGTAGTAGTCCCGGTATTCATCCAGGAGTGCCTGCAGGTCGGCCAGGGTGGCGGGGGCGGGCCGGGTGGCGAGCCATTTCTTCAGCGTCTGGTGATGCCGCTCGACCTTGCCGCAGGTCTGCGGGTGGTAGGGGCTGGAATGGATGATCCGCGAGCCCAGCGTGGTCACGGCGCGGGCGAAGGCGCCCTGGCCGCGGGCGCGGCCGCCGCTGAAGGCGGTGCCGTTGTCGCAGAGCACGATGCCCGGCGGGCCGTGCTGGACGGCGGCGGCCTGGATCGCGGCCGCGGCCGCGACGGCGGTCTCGGCCGGGGCTGCGGTGCAGGCGGCCAGCAGCCGTGAGCAGTCGTCGAGGACGTCGAACACCGCGGCCGGGGTGCCATCGGCGAGTTTCACCCCGCAGGCGTCGATCTGATAGCAGTCGCGGGGACGGGCATAGGCAAACCGGCGGTAAGACGACTTCGGCCGCTTGCGCGGCTGCGGTTTCACCAGGCCGCTGCGCTTGAGAATCTTGTTCACCGTGGACCGGTGCGGCACCGCCAGCCCCCGCCCGGCCCAGTCCTGCGCCGCGGCGACCTGCCGCAGCGAGGCGATGATCGCGTCCGCCCCGTTATCCGGCACCAGCTCCGCGCGCAGCGCGATGACCAGCGCCGTCACCTCAGGACCGGTGATACCCGGGAACCGCCGCGGCCGCCGCGACCGCGGCTGCCAGCTGCCCTCGGCCCTGATCCGGGCCCGGTGCCGGTAAAACGTCCGCGGGTTCACGCCGTTCTCCCGGCACCACTGCGACACGTTCGTGATCAACACGCCAGCGTCCAGCGTCGCGTCCATGAGCCGCATTCTCGCCGCCAGTCTCGTCATGGCCGCAGCCATAACGCGTTCAGGCGACACGTGTCTCACGACACGCCGCAGGTGTGTCACCACTACCGCGACATCACCTGCGACACATCACCCCGGACTGAACAACGAATCTTTCGTACCGCACGTACACGCGTTCGGGCGCACCGCCTCCGCCAGGGATCTTCCTTGCGCGCAGCGCCCGAGATAGGTGCTTTGTCGGTGCCCAATGCGAGCCTGTCCTTCGTGACTGCACCATCCGAACCGCGCCAGACTCGGGCCGCGCCCGTGACTGCCCGGCGCAGCGATATCCGGCGGCGCGATCCCATGGCCAAGTTGCTCGACAGACAGTACGGCGTCCTTTCTCGCGAGCAGATCACATCGCTCGGCGTTGCCATGACCACCGTGGCCTACCGGATCCGGTCAGACGGGCCTTGGCAGCGCATACTCCCCGGCGTGTATCTGACGGAGCGCGGCAGTCCTACAGTCGATCAGCTAGACATGGCCGCGCTGCTGTATGCCGGCTGCGACAGCCTGCTGACCGGACGTACCGCGCTCCGGAGGTCTGGCGTTCTGCCACAGTCCACGAGCGCCGTCGACGTGCTGGTACCTGCGGCCTGTCGCCCCGCCGACCTCGGGTACGTCCGAATCCACCGGACCCGACGGATGCCGGGCAGCTTCATGATGCAGGGCACCATCCGGTTCACGACCATTCCGAGGGCTGTGACAGACGCCGCGCTCGAAGCCGTCAATCTCCGGGACATGCGCGCGATCGTCGCCGTTGGCATCGACCGCGGCCGTTGCACGCCCGAGGACCTGGCCGCAGAGCTGGGACGGAGCCGGTTGCGCAATGGCCCGATGCTGCGTTCGGTGATCGCCGACGTCGCGCGCGGGATCAGGTCGGCGCCCGAAGGGGACCTGATGGATCTGCTCGACCGGTCCGAGCTCCCGCAACCTGTGTACAACCCCAGCCTCTACATCGGCCAGGTCTTCCTCGCCAAGCCGGACGCCTGGTGGGAGGCCTTCGGTGTCGCGGCCGAAGTCGACTCTCGCCAGTACCACTTCGACGAGGGGGACTGGGAGACCACCATGCAACGCCACGACCGGATGACCGCAGCCGGGATCAAAGTGCTGCACTTCACGCCCTCGCGGATCAGGGCGCAGCCTGATCAGATCGTCGCCACCATCGCGGCTACACTCCGTACCGGCTCGCCGATTGCGGGCCTTCGCACTGTGCCGTTGGCCTGATCGCGTATCGGCCAGATCGCTGCCGGCCTAATCCTCGACGTCCTCGAGCTCGTCCAGTTCGGCGTCGGTGTGGGCGCTGCCGGACTGGCCGGTGTCCGGGACGCCGCCAGCATGGCGATTCTTATCGCGTGAATCGTGCCGGAGTGCCTGCGTCAGCCCGCCCTTGGCCCGCTGCGCATACTGGTCCACGTACTCCTGGCTGGACAGCTTCATGAGCTCGTACATGATCTCGTCGGTCACCGCGCGCAGCACGATCCTGTCTGTCTCCAGCCCGTAATAGCGCGAGAAGTCCAGGGGCTTGCCAAAGCGCACGCCCGGCCGGATCGTCAGCCGAGGGGCGAGCTTGCCCGGTGGCTGGAATTCAAAGCCGCCGATCATCGCGGTCGGGATGACGGGTGCTCTCCCCTCCAGGGCCAGCCGGGCCACGCCAGTCTTGCCCCGGTAGAGGCGACCATCTGGGGTACGGGTGCCCTCGGGATAGATGCCGAGCACCTCGCCCGCGGCCAGGACGCGCAGGCCAGTCCGCAGTGCGCGCTCGCTGGCCGCGCCACCAGTCCGGTCGATGGGGATCTGGCCCACGCCGCTGAAGAATGCCTTGCTGAACAGGCCCTTGATGCCGCGGCCAGTGAAGTACTCCGATTTGGCGAGGAAGACAACCTTCCGCGGCAGCGGCAGGGGCGCGAAGAAGTGATCGGAGAACGAGAGGTGATTGCTGGCCAGGATCGCCGGGCCCTCGCGGGGCACGTTCTCCGTGCCCTCCGCCCACGGCCGGAAGATGAGCCGCAGGAACGGGCCTAGTATCGCCTTAACCACCCAGTAGAACACGGTCATATGTTCCCACGTCACGCGCGATAGGGCGATCACCAGACTGCGCCCGACTGACCACCCGAACCGAGTGCAGCGTCGGAGCAGGGCGTGCGACGATTCGAGTAAGGACGCAGCGAGGCCGAGCCGTCTGGCCGCCCGAGAGGATCCATTACATGCCCGTTATGCCAGGTGCAGAGGCCTTTGCCCACGATGGCGGCCCAACCGGTGTGCTGCTCTGCCACGGCTTCACTGGCAGTCCTCAGTCGCTACGGCCCTGGGCCGAGTATCTCGCCGCAGCTGGCCTTGGCGTCAGCTTGCCGCGGCTACCCGGCCACGGCACGACCTGGCAGGAGATGGCCAGGACGCGCTGGGAAGACTGGTTCGCCGAGGTCGACCGAGCTTTTGACGAACTGCAGGCACGGTCCGACGAAATCTTCGTGATGGGCCTGTCCATGGGCGGCTGCCTGGCGCTGCGGCTGGCCGAGCTTCGCGGCCAGGCGGTACGGGGGCTCGTGCTGGTCAACCCCTCCGTCGTAGCGGACAACAAGCTCCTGCTCGCGCTGACACCAGTGCTCAAGCACGTCCTGCCGTCGGTTAAGGGCATCGCCAGCGACATCAAGGACCCGGATGCGGCTGAGGCGGGCTACGACCGGACTCCGGTCAAGGCGGCAGCCACGCTGCCCGGCCTCTGGAAGACCACGCAGCAGCATCTGGGCGACTTGACGCAGCCCGTGCTGGTGTTCCACAGCACGACTGATCATGTGGTCGGGCCGGCCAGCCTGAAGCTGCTCAGCCAGACGCTGCCGGCGAATCAGCTAGAAGTTCGAGAACTGTCCAACAGTTACCACGTCGCCACACTGGATTACGATGCCGAGGCAATATTTGCGGGAAGCCTGGAGTTCGTGCGTGTGCATAGCCAGGTAGGGCGGGAATCAACAGGCGAGCAGCCAACACACCAGCAAGCAGGGATCGACGGCGGATGAGCGGACCTGGAGACATCGACGGTGAGGTCAGCGGCGACGAGGCCGCGTGGCGTGACCTGATTGCGCGCTTCGATGTCCCGGCTGATCGCACCGGCGCCAGTGTGCCCTGGCCGGTCAGCGAAGACCTGCCCGAGTCGCCAGTTAGCCCGGCCGACATGGCAGCCAGCTCGACCGACGGCGGCGCTGGCCCGGCCGACCCGGCCGCTCCCCCGGACAACCCGTCCGCTCGCCCGTCCGAGTCGGCCGCCACCTCGACTGAGCAAGGCCCCGGCCCAGCTTCTCCAGCCGACCCGGCGTCTGAGCAGGCCGCTGGCCCGGCTGAGCCGCGAGGCGGGCCGGATGCTGGCCGCCAGGCGGATCAGCACGGTGGTGCGGCGACTCAGCCTGCCAGTCCGGCGACCCGATTCGCGAACCCGGCCGACCGGACCCGCGTCATCCGGCCCGCTGGCGACCCGCGCGCTTACACGCCGGCGGAGGAACAGGACGAGCCGTACGTGCCCGAGCCGCTCCCGCCCCCAGCCAGGATGGACTCGGTCACCAAGGCCGCGCTCGCAGGCGTCATAGGCGGGCCTGGTTACCTGCTCATCGCCAGCTTGTTCCTGCACTGGACCATCTCGCCTGCGGCGGCATTCGTGGCCGTCGCCGCGTTCATAGCTGGATTCGTCACGCTCGTCGTCAAGCTCGGGGATCGGTCCGGCCGGGACGACGATGACAACGGGGCAGTCCTGTAGAACTCAGCCAGGTCCGCTGTCGGCCGGCGGATCAGCCACCGTTTCTGGCCAGGTGAGCGGCGCCGATCAGCCCAGCATCGGGACCAAGCTCGGCAAGCTTGACGTCGGCGAATTCCCGGTGCGTGCGACCTGTCAGGCCGTTCTGGTAGGCCAAGCGAGCCGGCTTCAGCAGCAAGTCGCCTGCCTCGGAGACGCCGCCGCCGATGACGAAGCAGCCGGGATCGAGGATCGCAGCCAGGTCGGCCAGACCCGCGCCAAGCCACGCGCCCACGAGGTCGAAGCAGCGCACCGCGCCAACGTCCCCTTCTCGCGCCGCCGCAGTGACGGCGGGCCCGTCGATCCCCTCCGCGGTTCCGCCGCCAAGCTGGAGCAGCCGGGTCGCGGCCTCCGGGGACCTCCGGGCAAAATCGCGGGCCTCAGCCACCAGTGCGCTGCCGCTGGCGTACTGCTCCCAGCAGCCGCGGTTGCCGCAGCCGCACAGGCGGCCGTCGGGCACCACCCGGTAGTGTCCGGGCTCGCCGGCCGAGCCGAAGCGGCCGCGATAAAGCCGCCGATCCAGCACGATGCCAGCCCCGATACCCGTACCGACGGTGATCAGGAGCACGTGCTCAAGTCCGCGGCCCGCGCCTAGCTCGGCCTCGGCCCAGGCGGCGGCGTTGGCGTCGTTCTCCACCACCACCGGCCGGCCAATGCGCTCTTCCACCTGCTTCTTCACCGGCTCGTCACGCCAGGCCAGGTTGGGAGCGAACAGCACCATCGAGCGAGTCTGGTCGACAAAACCCGCCGCCCCGATGCCCACAGCGTCTATCTCGTAACGAGCGAGCAGTTCATTCACCACGTCGGCGATCACGCCGATCGTGCCGCCCGGGCTGGCGGCAGGGGTGAACCGCTTCAGCTTCTCGACGACATGCCCGTGCTCGTCAACCACGCCGGCGGCCACCTTGGTGCCGCCAACATCAACCCCGATCGTCAGGCCCATGCCCGAGCCCGTCCGCCTGTCCCGATCCGTCCGCCTGTCCCGATCCATCCGCCGGGAGCGGCCCGTTCCCCTGTGCCGACCCGGCCGCCTCTCCAGGCCCGGCTGGCCCACCATCGCGCGGCCCGGCCTGCGGTCCGTCGTCGGCGTCCGTTGCTCCGGCCCACGGATCCGGTTCGATGATCTGCGCGGTTGCCAGCCGGTCGCCGGGCTTCCAGCCGCCAGGCCCGTGGTCACCGGCTATGTGCTGGTCACCTCCCGCAGCCCCGTCACCGCCCCCGGCAGCAGGCCGCACGTCGCCTGGCTTGCCGGCGCTGCGATCCGGCTCCGCGACGGCGGCCGCAGGGCCAGGTGCGGATCTCCCCGCCGACCCAGCCCGGCTGCCGCTTCCGGCGCGCGGCTCGCTACCGCCGCCGGCCTTGCTCAGTATCGAGTCGAGCGTGCTGATCGCGTCCTGCACGGCCGATGCGACCGCGTCACCAGCCCCCGACAGCTGCCCGCCGAGGCCCGGACCGGAGTCGCGCATGCGCCTCGCGGCGCGGCAGATGGGGCACCACTGGCACTCCGGCGACTCCCCCACCTCCGGCGGGATCTCGTTGGTAGCGGTGTCCCAGACCTCGGCCGGGCCTGGACGCTCACTACCGCCGAACGTCCGGCGCACCTGGCCGCCGATCTCCTTGCGCATGCTCTTGGCGCTTGACCGGATCAGCCACCGCTGCAGGTCACTGAGCATGTCAGCACCAGGCGTGCCCTGCCGGGGCCGCTGCGAATCGGGTCGTTCTGGCGACTCATTGCGCCCGGACTGCTCACTCATTAGTGTCACCGTTTCCCGATCCCCGTGTTCTGTCCTGAATCACGGGATCGACTCTGCACGCGACTTCAGGCCCTTCAGCGCGGTCTCGATGATCATCTTCTCGGCCCGCCGCTTCAGCATCCCGATCATCGGTACTCTCGTCCCCACGGCGAGCTCGTAGCTCACCTTGGTACCCGGCCCATCGTCGGCGAGGACATACGCACCGGACATCTCGGTCACCATCGAGCCGGGCTCGGCCAGGTGCCACCGGACGGCCGCGTCCCCGTCCCACTCGTAGGCAAGCACGTAACTGTCCCTGATCATGCCCGCATCCAGGCCGAAACGTACGCGGAGCGGGCGGTCGTCCGAGGTTGTGGAGAGCACCTCGGCGGACCGCACTCCCGTCGCCCAGTCAGGGTACGACTCAAAGTCCGCGATCGCGGCCATGACCGTCGAGCGGCCGGCCGCTACCGTGATGCTCGCAGAAGTCCTGTCCGCCATGACTCGGAGCGTACCTCCAGGCGCGCCCCCCGCCAGACCTGCCGGCGCCAGACCTGCCGGCGCCAGACCTGCCGGCGCCAGACCTGCCGGCGCGCGCCCCGCGCCAGACCTGCCGGCGCCCGCGCTGTCAGTCTCAGTCCCACTGCAGAACGTAGGGCATTCCGGTGGCCCGGAAGTGGCCCACGTTGATGCACTCGGTCATCCCGATCCGGACTCGGCTCTGCAGCGGCTGGTGCACGTGGCCGAAGAGCACGTACCGCGGCTGGGTCCGCTCGATGGCGGCCAGCAGGGCCTCGCTCCCCCGCTCCATCCGGCGGGCCACCGTGTCGTAGAGCAGATCAGGCACGGCCGGCGGAATGTGCGCGCAGAGCACGTCGACCTCGCCGATAGCCTCCACCTTGGCCGCGAACGCCTCGTCATCGATCTCATTGGGTGTCCGGTAGGTCGTTCGCAGACCGCCGCCAACGAAGCCGAACGTCCAGCCGTCCAGGTCGACCCGCTCGCCATCCAGGATGTGCTGGCCTGGCCGGGCATGCTCCGACCAGAGCTTCGGCAGGTCCACGTTGCCGTAGGTCAGGTACGACGGCACCGGTATCGCCGCGAACAGGGCAGCGTACTGTCGCGACACCGCGGCCTCGATGTGCTGGCGCGGATCTCCGCCAAGCTGCGCCCACAGCTCACCCGACATGGCCCGTGCCTCGTCAAACCTGCCGGCCGAGCGCAGCTCGATGAGCCGGGCCGCCTGCGCAGCGCCGAACAGGTCAGGAAAGATTCCCTGGCTATGGTCGGCGTAGTCGATAAACAGCAGCAGATCGCCGAGGCAGATCAGCGCGTCCGCCCCTGCACCGGCCGCGCCCAGGGCATCCGCCCGGCCATGAACATCACTCACCACATGGACCCGCATCCACCTACAGTAGGCAAGTCCGGCACATTGGCCTAGCCGGCCCGCGACCGGCTGACGTCTCGCGCACGGGGTAACGTCCAGGAAGATCGGGATGGGAACGTGGTAGTTCTTGGAGGCTCCGTGCTCGAATTTGGAATCCCTGCTCTCATCGAGGTGCCGGACGATGCCGGACTGGCCGATGTCGTATACAGCCGGGCCGCAGCCGATCCCGACGAAGTGATGCTGCGCCGCCGCCGGGATGGTGGCGGCTGGCAGGACATCACCGCGGAGCAGTTCCGGACGCAGGTCGCGGGCCTGGCCAAAGGTCTGATCGCGGCCGGGATCCAGCCGGGTGACCGGGTGGCTCTCATGTCGCGGACCCGGTATGAGTGGACGCTCGCCGACTACGCGATCTGGTCGGCCGGCGCGGTCACGGTACCGGTTTACGAAACGTCGTCCGCCGAGCAGGTGGAATGGATCGTCAGTAACTCAGGCGCACGTGCCGCCATTGCCGAGACGGATCAGCATGCGGAGATCATTGCGAGCCTGCGTGACCGGCTGGCAGACCTATCGCAGGTCTGGCGGATTTCAGGCCTGGACGAGCTCGCCGCGACTGGCGCCGACGTCTCCGACGACCAGCTCCGCCAGCACCGCACCAGCCGTCGCGCCGGCGACCTGGCGACGATCATCTACACCTCAGGCACCACCGGGCGGCCGAAAGGCTGCGAGCTTACGCACCGCAACCTGCTCGCCGCCGTCCGGAATGCCGTGCACGGCGCGCTGCCGGAGGTCTTCGAGAACGCCGACGCCAGCACGTTGCTCTTCATGCCGCTAGCGCACGTATTCGCCCGGATCATCGAGATTGGCTGCCTGGAGTCCGGCGCCGTGCTCGGGCACTGGCAGGACATCGGCTCGGTGGCCGAGGGGATGCGCGAGTACCACCCCACGTTCCTGCTCGCCGTGCCGCGGGTTTTCGAGAAGGTCTACAACACCGCCCAGCAGCAGGCGTCGGCGAGCTCGGCCAAGAGCAAGATCTTCGCCGCCGCAGCGGCAGCCGCCATCGCCTATAGCCAGGCAGCAGAATCGGGCCGGCCCGGCCCCGGACTGCGGGTGCGGCACGCGCTATTCGACCACCTGGTCTACGGCAAGCTCAGGGCGGCCGTCGGCGGCAAGGTGACTTACGCAGTCTCGGGCGGCGCGCCGCTCGGAGAGCGGCTTGGCCACTTCTTCCGCGGCGCCGGGATCACGGTGCTCGAGGGTTACGGCATGACCGAAACCTCCGCCGCGGCGACCGTCAACAAGCCGAGCCGTAACAAGGTGGGGACCGTCGGCCAGCCGCTGCCGGGGGTGACCGCCTCGATCGCCGACGACGGCGAGATCCTGCTGCGCGGCGCCATCAACTTCGCCGGCTACTGGCAGAACGACACGGCCACCAAGGAAGCACTCGACGGCGCCGGCTGGCTGCATACCGGTGATCTTGGCTCGCTGGACGACGAAGGCTTCCTGCGGGTCACCGGCCGCAAGAAGGAACTGATCGTGACCGCCGGCGGCAAGAACGTCGCCCCGGCCGTCCTCGAGGACCGGCTGCGCGCTCATCCGCTCATCAGCCAGGTCATGGTCGTCGGCGACAACCGGCCCTTCATCGCCTGCCTGATCACGCTGGACCCGGAGGCCCTTGACCACTGGAAGCAGCAGCACGGCAAGCCGGCCAGCGCGACACCCGCGGACCTGGCTACCGATCCGGACCTGCTCGCTGAGCTTCAGACCGCAGTCGACGACGCCAACAAGGCAGTATCAAGAGCCGAGTCCATCCGCAAGTTCGTCGTCCTGCCGGTCGACTTCACCACGGACAACGGCTACATCACGCCATCGCTCAAGGTGAAGCGAGCGGTAGTTGCCAACGATTTCGCGGCCGACATCGAGGCTCTGTACACGAGGTAGGGCTGCCGCTGTCAGCCGAGTTTGCCGGCCAGGATGTGGTCGAGGCGCTCGGCGACCAGATCCCAGGTCCATTCGCGGTCGATCCAGGCCTGGCCTTTGTCGCCCATCGCGGCTGCACCAGCTGGATCGGCTAGTAGCTGGACCAGTCTCTCGGTGAGCGCGCTTTGATCCCGGCCGCCGACGACGTAGCCGGTCTCGCCGTCGAGGATGGCGTCGGGCGCGCCGCCGGAGTCGCCGCCAGTCACCGGCAGGCCGGTCGCGGATGCTTCCAGGTAGACGATGCCGAGGCCTTCGACGTCGAGGCCAGCTCGGCGGGTGCGGCACGGCATCGCGAAGACGTTGCCGGCGTCGTAGTACGCGGGCAGGTCGTCCCAGCTGACGGGGCCGGTGAACAGCACCGAGTCCGTCACGCCCGCCCGTCGCACCAGCCGGTCCAGAGTCGATCGGTACGGGCCGTCGCCTACGAGCATTAGCAGCGGGTCGCAGCCGGACCGAGATCGAACTGCTGGCCACGCATTGATCAGCAGGTCCTGGCCTTTGCGCGGGACCATCCGGGATACGCACACGACAACGGGCCGGTCGGCCGGGATGCCGAGATCGAGGCGGATCTGCGTGCCTCCGGCGCCTGGCCGGAACGCCGTTGGGTCCACGCCTGGAGTCAGCTGGACCATGCGGCCGGCCGCGTCCGCTGACAGCGCCGTTGCCATCCGGACGCGGAAGTACTCAGCGAGGTAGGTCAGCACGTCCACCTCGTCGCCAATGCGCCGTAGCAGCGACCTGGCGCCTGGCAGTGCGGCCCAGCCTGCCTCGTGCCCGTGGGTGAGCCCGACGATGCGCTGCGCACCCGCCTTGCGCAGGTGCGGCGCCAGCAGTCCCAGCGGGGCGGCCGCGCCGAACAGCACGCTGTCGCAGCCGTGCTCGGCAAGCAGGCCACAGGCACGGGAGCGGACCGACGGGACCGGCAGCATCAGCGAGCCGGGATGCCTGATCACCGGGAACGGCTGCCGGGCGTCAAACTCGGCCGCACCTTGCCAGGCGGGCGCGTACACCACGACGCGGTCGGCCGGCAGCCGGGCAGCCAGGGCGTGCACGAAGGACTGGATGCCGCCACTGCGCGGCGGAAAGTCGTTCGTGACGATGAGTACCTTGGTCATCTGGCTCCTCCGGCGCCGTCCGCCGAACGCTACGCAGGTAAAGCTCAGCTAGTACCCATCGCAGCGTGAACTAGCTTCGGCCTACGGCCGAACGGCGCCGTCAAAGACCGACTTATACCACCCGGTGAAGGACACGAGCTCCACATCCATGCCCGGCTGGGGCGCGTCAATGAGCTCGTTGTTCCCGACGTAGATGCCCACGTGGCCTGCGCCGTTAAAGACCATGATGTCACCTGGCTGCATGTCGGCCGTGCTGACGTGCGGCAGATCGGCCCACTGCTCTTCGCTGGTGCGCGGAATGGAGACGCCGGCCGATGCCCACGCCGTCATGGTCAGGCCTGAGCAGTCATACCCGTCGCCGCACGGACCAGTGCCGCCGTACACGTACGGGCACCCGAGCTTGCTGTAGGCGAACGCGACCGCTTTCTCCGCCTGCGTCGCGGTCGGCCCGGTGTACTTCGCGGACGTCGACCCACCAGAAGGTCCGACGGCAGTCTGCTGAGCCGGCGTCAGCTGGTTGACCAGCGACTGCTCAGAGTTCACCAGCTTCTGCATCTGCTGGCGGCGTCCGTTGAGGCTGGCTTTGAGTTGCAGGATGCCGGCCTGGGTGCGGCGGGCGAGCAACTGGGTGGAAGTCAGCTGCTTAGCAGCCGTGAGGAACTGGTTGATCTGCGCCTCGTTCGAGGCGGACAACTCCAGCAGGATCGAGGACTGGTCCAGGATCTGCTGCGGCTTGCCGGATGTCAGCAGTGCGACCGAGGAGCTGAGGTTGCCGTCCTCGTAAGCGGTGACCGCGATGCGCCCGATCTCCTGGCGCAGCGCGACGAACCTCGCATTATCGGCGGCCATCTCTGCGTTGACGAGCGCGAGGCGCTGATTGGTGGTCGCAAGCTGTTGCTGCACCTGGTCGTACTGCTGGTCAAGCTTCTCGAGCTGCGACTGGAGCCGGCCGAGCTTAGCCTGAACCTGGCTGAGCGTCGGGGCTGGCGATGCGTTCACACTGGCCGTGACTCCGATGAGCACTCCGGCGGCAAAGACCGAGACGGTCACAGCCGCAACACCATGCCTGACGATCCTGCGAACCGACGGCGGCGTATGCACCTACGTGACACGCTCCTTCTTCCACTGTCCGCCTACCGGGTCAGCTGACGGGTTCGGGCTGTGGAAGTCTGCCCTACGGCCCGGTCGTGGCCCGGCCCGATTCACCCCTGGAGGCGCCGCACCTGCGTGCGCCATCCGGTGGGTCCCCGGCTCTCCCAGCGGGCCGTGCACGCCTGCTGTCAGGAGATTCGGCAGCGGCCGCTCGCCGCCGCCGGATGGCGACTGCCTAGCGATGCGACTCGGTCCATGACCCTAGTGGCGCGCAGAGGGTGGATTCAACCGCTTCGGGCACTCTCACGCTGTGTTTCTGCTGCCGCAGGCGACAAGCAGGTAGATAACGCCTGGGCTTCGGCGGCGCGCCTGAACCGGACTGTCGGCA
Source organism: Streptosporangiaceae bacterium (assembly GCA_035484155.1). GTDB lineage: Bacteria > Actinomycetota > Actinomycetes > Streptosporangiales > Streptosporangiaceae > JAJYUU01. The sequence goes on along the minus strand of DATHPF010000023.1, from coordinate 5,256 downwards.
CCGGGTCCTAGCGTGAAAGCGTGCTTGGAGCCCTGGCAGACCTCAGCTTCGTGGTGGTCGACGTCGAGACCACCGGGTGGCTGCACGAGCAGGGCGAGATCACCGAGATCGGCGCGGTCCGGCTGACGGGCGGTCAGCTCACCGGAGAGTTCTCGTCCCTGGTCCGCCCGCGCGGCGCCATCCCGGCCGACATCACCACGCTGACCGGCATCACCGACGACATGGTCCGCCGGGCGCCGCAGCCCGCCGCCGCACTGCGGGCATTCCTGGCCTTTGCCAGCGACAGCGTGCTGATAGCTCACAACGCGCCGTTCGACCTGGCGTTCCTCACGGCCGCGTGCGCGGCCTGCCAGATCACATGGCCCCCAGCGCCGGTGCTCGACACGGCGGTGCTCGCCAGGCTGCTCCTCGGCCCGGACGATGTGCCAGACTGCCGGCTGGGCACGCTGGCCGGCTACTTCGCGGCGAAGACCACGCCGTGCCACCGGGCCCTGGCCGACGCCAAGGCAACAGCCGACGTGCTGACCGGACTGCTCGGCGTCGCGGCCGGGATCCATCCGACGCGCCAGCCCAGGCTCATCAGCCTGGCTAGCTGAGCCGGCGGTACGCTACTGGCGCGGCTGGGGCGCACGATCCCGGCCGGCCGAGGAGGCGAGCTATGGTCACCGCAATTGTCTTGATCAAGGCCGACGTGGCCCGCATCCCCGAGACAGCCGAGGAGATCGCCAAGATTCCTGCCGTGAGCGAGGTCTACTCGGTAACCGGCGAGTTCGACTTGGTCGCCATGGTCCGCGTCCGCTCGCACGAGGAGCTGGGTGATGTAATCCCCGGCACCGTCAACAAGGTCGCGGGCGTGACCCACACCGAGACCCATATCGCATTCCGGACCTACTCCAGGCACGATCTGGAGGCGGCTTTCGCGATCGGCTACACCGAGGCCTAGGCCGGTCCGGCTACCCGGACCCCTGGCTGTCCTGGCCGCGGGCGGCGAGCCGCCTGCTGGTCTCGATCCAGCGGTCGAGCACGCTCGCAGCCGCGCCGGAGTCGACCGCGGCGGCTGCTCGCCGGTAGCCGTCGGCCAGTTCCGGGACGAGTGCGTCCGGACCAGCCACGCCCGCTTCGGCGGCGAGCGCCGCAGCGGCGTTGAGCAGCGCGGTATCGCGCACCGGGCCCTGCCTGCCACCGAGGAACTCCCTTGCGACGCCAGCGTTGTGCGCCGGGTCGCCGCCAAGCAGGTCGGCCGGCAGTGACCGCGGAATCTCCAGATCGGCCGGGTCAAAAACGGTCTCGCTGACGGTTCCGTCGTGCACAATCCAGACCGTCGACGGTGCCGTGGTGGTCAGCTCGTCCAGGCCGTCAGCGCCGTGGAATACCAGCGCCGAGCAACCCCTGGCCGCGAGCACGCCGGCCAGGATCGGCCCCATGCGCGGGTCGGCCACGCCGAGCGCCTGGGCTGCTGGCCTGGCCGGATTGGCCACTGGGCCGAGGACGTTGAAGACCGTGGGCACGCCCAGCTCGCGCCGGGGCACGATCACGTGCCGCAGCGCCGGGTGGTACAGCGGTGCGAACAAGAACGCGACGCCGACCTCGGCGACCAGCTGCTCGGTCGCCGCCGCCGGGAGGTCGATAACGACACCGAGCACCTCGAGGACATCGGCCGTACCGCAGGCCGAAGACGCTGCCCTGTTGCCATGCTTGACCATCCGGGCGCCGGCTGCCGCGGCCGCGATAGTGCCCATGGTCGAGATGTTGACGGTCCTGGCGCCGTCGCCGCCGGTGCCAACGAGGTCGACCGCCCGGCCAGGTATCGAGATGGGCGACGCATGATCCAGCATGGCCTGGGCCAGGCCGGTGACCTCGCTGGCCGTCTCGCCCTTGATCCGCAGTGCCACGCCGAAACCAGCGATCTGAGCCGGAGTCGCCGCACCCTCCATGATCTCGTTCATCGCCCAGGCGGTCTCCTCGGCGGTGAGCGACTCGCCCTTGATCAGCGCGCCGATCAAAGCGGGCCAGGTTGCGCGCGAGTCCATCTAGGGGTACCTCGATCCGGATCTGGCTGTCGGGCTACTACGAGACCGCGGCGGCCCGCTGGCGCATGAGGCCAGCGAGCTCGCGGGCCAGTGCCATCGGGTCGATCGGATGGCTGACGACGGCATCAGCCCGCGACCATGTGGCCAGCCAGCCGTCGTCCACCCGGCCGATGATCAGCAGCACCGGCGGGCAGTCGTGGATCTCGTCCTTGGCCTGGCGGCAGACCCCCATCCCGCCGGCCGGCTGGGACTCGCCGTCCAGCACCAGCACATCGGCGCCGCCGGCGTCCAGGATGCGCCACAGCATGGGCTCGGTAGCGACGTCAATGATCTCTGCCTCCGGCACGTCAGGAGCCGGGCGGCGCCCGATGGCAAGCCGCACCCTGCCGCGAGTGTCGGCATCATGGCTATACACGACAACCTTCATGGCAAAGGATGCTACCGACCCGGGGGGTCGGGCCACGCACGCCTACGCGGTGTCGTAATAATGTCCCCGTGGTCACAGCATCTACTGAGGTAGCTCCCAGGGGAGTCACCAGCCGGCCCAACCTCGTCAGCGTGGGCACGATTATCTGGCTGTCGTCGGAGCTGATGTTCTTCGCGGCGCTGTTCGCGATGTACTTCACCGTGCGCTCGGTCGACAAGGGACTCGGCCAGGCATGGCCGAAGGCCCACCTTGACCTGCAGCTGGCCTCGATCAACACCACGGTCCTGCTGCTGTCGAGCGTCACCTGCCAGATGGGCGTCTTTGCCGTGGAGCGGCACCAGATCCGGCGAGCCGGCCGCATCTGGAACTTCCCGAAGTGGGGCCTGCGCGAGTGGTACGTGCTGTCCTTCCTGATGGGCTTCTACTTCATCTGCGGCCAGGGCTTTGAGTACCTGGACCTGATCCGCAAGCAGCACGTGACGCTGTCATCCACCAACTACGGCTCTGTGTTCTTCCTCACCACGGGCTTCCACGGGCTGCACGTCACCGGTGGGCTGATCGCGTTCCTGTTCCTGCTCGGCAGAACGTTCGCCGCTAAGAGATTCACGCTCGAGCAACAGACAAGCGCCATTGTCGTGTCGTATTACTGGCACTTCGTTGATGTCGTCTGGATCGGGCTGTTCACCACCATCTACCTGATCCATTGACCGGGACTTGGGGATAGATAGCCGTGAGCTGGATCACCGCGAGGCGCCGCCACCCCATCGCTGGGTACGCCGTCGTCGCCTTCGTGCTCGTCCTCATCGGCGTCGGATACGCCGTTGTCACCAGCGGGAACGCCTCGGCAGCCTCGCCAGTCGCCGCCAACGCCAGCCAGATCGCGCAGGGCCGGAGCCTTTTTGTCGAGGACTGCGCCACCTGCCACGGCCTGTACGCCGAGGGCGTGGCTGGCCAGGCGCCCAGCCTGATCGGCGTCGGCGCGGCCGCCGTCGACTTCCAGGTCAGCACGGGCCGGATGCCAGCCGCTGAGATCGGCGCCGAGAACGAGCGCAAGCCACCGCACCTGAACCCGGCGCAGACGCACGCGGTCTCCGCTTACATCCAGTCGCTGGGCGGCGGCCCGCCGATCCCGTCCGCAGCGCAGGTCAGCAGCAGCGGCGCGAACATCGGCCTTGGCCAGCAGTTGTTCGTGGCCGACTGCGCGGCCTGTCACAACTTCGTCGGCGCCGGCGGTGCGCTCACCTACGGCAAGTTCGCCCCGCCGCTGACCGCTTCTACTCCGACGCAGATCTACGAGGCCATGCTCACCGGCCCCGAGGCCATGCCGGTGTTCAACGACCTCACGATCACGCCGCAGGAGAAGCGGGACATCATCTCCTACGTCACCACCGTCCGCGCGGAGCCCAACCCCGGCGGATTCAGCCTCGGCCGGGTCGGGCCGGTGACCGAGGGCCTGGTGGCGTTCCTCGGCCTGCTGCTGTTCATGGTGCTGGTGGCACTCTGGATCACTGCGAAGCACGGGAAGGCGCATGAGTAACAGCTCCCCAGGACAGTCCGGCGCCGGAGACTCCGGCGAGCAGAGCTGGCCCGAGTACCTGACCGGCGCCGAGAGCCGCGGCGCGGCGGCGGCTGCCGCGGAGGGCTCGGTCCCGCCGGAAGGTCGCGCTGCCCCGCACCGTGTCATCGGCACGCCGGCGCCTGCGGCGGCACGGACGCTACTGGCCGATGCGGGCGATGCCGGCGATAGCGGCGAGAAGCCGGTCCGCGAGATGCCCGCCGGCCCGCCGGATCCGATCCGGGCCAAGAAGGCCGAGCGCATCGTCGTCGCCTGCTTCCTGCTCGCCATGCTGGCCGGTTTCGGCTTCCTGGTCGCCTACGGGACCATCGGCGTGGGCACGATCACCAAGACCCTGCACTCGAACCTGGCTCTTGGTGCCACGCTGTCGCTGGTCTTCCTGCTGCTGGGTATCGGTGCTGTGATCTGGGTCAGGCACCTCATGCCGGAGGTCGAGCTGACCGAGCAGCGGCACCCGATGCGGTCAACCCCGCAAGAGCGGGAAGCCTTCAAGGGGACATTCGAGGAAGGCGCCGAGACAAGCCAGTTCGTGAAGCGCCCCATGGTCCGCCGCAGCCTGATCGCCGCGACGCTACCGCTGGCCGTCGCGCCGATCTTCCTCCTGCGCGACCTCGGCCCGCTGCCAGGGACGAGCCTGGACACAACCGCCTGGCGCAAGGGCCTGCGGTTGCTCGTCTACGGCACAGGCAGGCCGATCACGCCGGCCGAGTTCAGCTCGCCCGGTGCCATCGTCAGTGTCGGACCCGAGGGCTTCCTGAACGACGACGACGCGATGGCCAAGGCGGCGGTGATCATCATCAAGTTCCGGCCAGGGCAGCTGCAGTTCACATCGGCGAACCACGCTGTGGCCAACAAGGTCGTCGAGAACTGGACCGTCAACGACATCGTGGCGTACTCCAAGATCTGCACGCACGTAGGCTGCCCGGCTGCCCTGTACGAGCAGACGACGCACCACATCCTCTGCCCGTGCCATCAGTCGACATTTGACGCGACTCAAGGCGCCAGGGTCATCTTCGGGCCGGCGACCAGGCCGCTGCCGCAGTTGCCGATCGGCGTGGACTCCGAAGGCTTCCTGATCGCGACGAGCGATTTCCATGAGCCTGTGGGCCCGAGCTTCTGGGAGCGGTCATGAGCGTGGACAGGGCGCTGGAAGGGACCGGCGCGTGGCTTGACGACCGGCTGCATGGAGCCCGCGGCGTCCGAGTCCTGCTGCGGAAAGTCTT
>DATHPF010000022.1:0-17587 GCA_035484155.1 Streptosporangiaceae bacterium | reverse complement strand
GTACTTGCTGACCCACCTGTCATGGATGAGTCGGATCGGGACCGGGTTCAGGTAGTGGAGCTTCTCCCGCCCGCGCTTCCTGGTCACGATGAGGCCGGCCTCCTCAAGCTGCCGAAGGTGCTTCATCACGCCGAAGCGCGTCATCGCGAAGCGCTCCGCAAGCGCGCTAAGCGTCTGGCCGTCGGCGCGGAAGAGCTCGTCGAGCAGTTCGCGTCTCGTCGGATCGGCCAGGGCCTTGAACACCTCATCCACGGTTCGAGAATAGGTGACCGATTGGTCACATGTCAACCGAGGAGAGCTCGGCAGCCGACGGGCGTGGGAATTGCGGAGCGGCGTGAGGGAACGGCCGAGCGGGACGGGGGAACAGCCGAGCGGCGCGGGGGAGCAGGGAGCGGCGTGGGGGAGCAGCGGAGCGAGCGCCGGAGCGCCCTGGCGTCGGTGCAATCGCGCCGCGCCAGCGCGTGCATTCGGGCAGAAACGGCATTGGGCGGGGCGCATGCCGGGACAGCCGCCACGGCGGGCTACCGTGCACCACATGTCTGCTGTCTGGCCAGCGGTGTCGTACGAGCAGTGGAGCGACACCTGCGACACACTGCATGCCCACACTCAGGTACTCGGGAAGCTGGCCGTCGCGCTTGCGCCACCTGAGCCCCAGCTCCAGCACGCCGCGCTGAGGCTGAGCGCGCGCGGCTGGGAGACGGAGCCGCTGCCCGCCCCGAATGGGTCCGGGCGCCTGGTGGTCCTGCTCGACCTCCGCACCCATGAAGCCGTGGCGGAGCACAGCGATGGCCGCGTCGAGCGGGTAATGCTTGGTCCCGACAGGTCTGTCGGCGCCGTCACCAGGGACCTGCTGGCCGCGGTGCGTCGGCTGGCCGGCGACGTGGAGATCGATCCGACGCCGCAGGAAGTCACCTGGACCATGCCACTGGACGTGGACGAGGAGCACGCCACCTACAACCCGGCGCAGGTGTCGGCGTACTTCGAGGCGGCTGGCCGCGCGGCCATGGTGCTCACCGAGTTCCGCGCGCCGTACCGGGGCCGGTCGACGCCAGTCAACGCGTGGTGGGGGTCGTTCGACCTGGCGGTGAGCCTGTTCTCGGGCCGGTCCGCAGATCCGCCCTCCGGCGACTTCATCATGCGCAACGCGATGGACGCGCAGGAGGTGGCGGTCGGCTGGTGGCCTGGCGATCCGCGCCACCCGGTCGCGGCCTTCTATGCCTACGCCCATCCGGCTCCGCCCGGATACGGCGAAGGGAAGCTCGCGCCGAAGGCCGCGCACTGGGACGCCAGTCTCGGTGAGTACATCCTGAACTGGGACGACGTCCGCGCCAGCGACCATCCGCACGCGGCGGCGCTGGAATTTGCGAGGTCGGCGTTTACCCACTCGTGTGAAGTCTGCCGATGGGATCCAGCCCTGGCCGCGAGCGCGCACGGCACGCCGCCGCCTGTGCATTAGCGGCGCCAGCGCGGGCGAAGGCGCCCGGTTGACCCGCCCCGCTACACCAGATTGAGTCCATCGGCAATCCGGACGGCGCGGGCGATCGCCGGCCACGGCCATGCCTGAAGCTGGCATGCTTGCCGAGTGACTTCTGAACTGCCGTCTTCGCCGACACGCCGGGCACGTCTGTGGCGGGCGGCGGAGGCCAGGAACATTCCGCTCCGTGCGATCCTCGTCACGGTCGGCGTGGTCGTCGTCGCGTTCCTGGCCGGGAAGATCATCGATCGGCTGCGCGGAGTCATCATCCTGCTAGTGGTCGCTGGCTTCGTTGCGCTGCTCCTGAACCCCCTCGTCGTGGTGCTCGGGCGCTGGCTCGGGCGGCGCGGGATCGCAGTTGCCGTCGTAACGCTGCTCGCTGTCTGCGCGTTCGCCGGGCTGGCGGTGGCCTTCGGATATCCGCTGGTCAACGGCATCAGCCACTTCTCTGACGATCTGCCCGCCTACGTCAGCAGGGCCCAGCACGGCAAAGGCTGGATCGGCCACCTGGTGACCAAGTACCACCTCCAGGCCTGGGTGGTGAAGAACGCGCCCAAGCTGGCCAGCTACGGCCGCGACCTGGCGCATCCGGCGCTCAGCCTGGGCAAAGGCGCACTGTCGCTGGTCTTCTCTCTGTTTACGATCTTCGTGCTCGTCGTGCTGATGCTGCTGGAAGGGCCGAAGCTGCGTACCGGTCTGCTCGACCTCATGGCCCCAGCCCGAGCGCAGCGCTACACCCTGGTGGCGCGGGAGGTCAACCGGTCGGTCGTCGGATACATGCTGGGCAACTTCGCGACGTCGCTCATCGCTGGTGTCGTCGTGCTGGCCACGATGCTGCTGCTCGGGATCCCGTTCCCGTTCCTGTGGGCGCTGTGGGTGGCGCTGGTCGACTTCCTGCCGATGATCGGCGGCGCGCTTGCCGGGATCCCGGTTGTTCTCTTCGCTTTCACGCACTCGCCCTCGGCCGGGATCGTCACCCTCGTCGTCTTCCTCATCTACACCCAGGTTGAGAACCACATACTGAACCCCGTCATCATGAGCCGCACCGTCCGCATCAACCCGCTGCTCGTCCTCGTTGCGATCCTGGTTGGCGCGTCCATCGGCAGCTGGATCGGCGGCTTCTTTGGCGGCTTCGTCGCGGCTCTGCTGGCGATTCCGGCCGCTGGCGCGATCCAGGTCATCGTGAAGGCGGTCTGGCAGTCGAGTGCGCCGACACTCACGGCTGATCCGAGTGACCCAGCGCCGGGGCCCGCCGACGTGAGGCCGCCTGGACCGGCGTCACCGGCGTCACCGGCGTCACCCATGACGCCAGCAACGGACTGACGCCAATAACGCGGCGGGGCCGACGACCGTCACGAAGCTCCCGCGGGCAGCAGCGGCAGCCGCGATGGCGGCTTGATCTCCTCTAGCCGCAGGTACGTCACCAGCCGCTGACCGCCTCTGGCCGCCAGGGTGGCCAGCACCTGCTGGAGCTCCCCGACGTCCCTGGCTACCACCGAAAGCAGATAGTCCATCTCCCCGGTCACGTTGTCCGCAGCGACGATCTGCGGTAGCGCGCGGACGTGATCCTCGAACAGCCGAGCCGACCGCGGGTCGTGCCGACCCAGCGTGGCCCCGACGTACATCTGCAGCGGGAAGCCGACGGCAGCAGGATCGAGCCGGGCACTGATGACCTTGATAACGCCGGACTGCTTGAGCCGGCGAACCCGATTGAGCGTGGCGGCCGGGGACAGGCCCACCAGACGGGCCAGTTCGACGTTCGTGCGGTCCGCGTCCGCCTGGAGCTCAGTCAGCAGCTGAAGGTCAATTTCATCAAGTTCAATCGCCATAGGACCAAACATTATCTCGTTCTGGCGCCGGATGGCTAAATCTGGCGATGTCCCCGGTAGACCTGAAGACATGACCAACACCCGTCGCCTCGTCATTCCGGCCCTCCTGGCCGCGGGAGTGCTGTGGGGCACTACTGTGCCGCTGTCCAAGGTCGCCCTCGGCTGGCTCCCGCCTGGCTGGCTGGCGTTCGTCAGGTTCGCCCTGGCTGCCGCGGTGCTGCTGGTAGCGAGCCGGTCAAGGCTCCGGACCGCCGCAAGCCCGGCGATCCTGGTGACCGGCGCGATCGGCTACGGCGGCTCGGTCCTGCTCCAGAACCTCGGCATCGAGCGGACCAGCGTGACCCACGCGGCGCTGCTGATCGGCGCGACGCCGGTCCTGGTCGCGATCATCGCGGCCGTGCTCCGCCACAGTGTGGCTCGCCCGCTCGCCTGGTCCGGATTTGCCTTGTCCCTCGCAGGCGTCGGCTTGATCGCCGGTGGTCGGGGTTCAGGATCAAGCGTGGGCGGCGACGCGCTCGTGCTGGCCGCTCAGCTGATCTCGGCTGGCTTCACGGTCTCGCAGGCCAGGCTGCTCCGCGGTCGCGACCCGATCGCGGTCACCGGACTCCAGCTCGCGGCGGCGGCTGCCGCCGTGCTGCCGATCGCGCTCGTCACGGAGCACCACACGGCTGGACCGGGCACCATGACAGCGCTGCTGGCGACCATCGGGCTCGTGGTGGCGGGTACCGTGCTGCCGACCTCGCTGTTCGCGTTCGGCCAGAGCCGCGTGTCCGCGGACGTGGCTGGCGCCTTCCTGAACCTCGAGCCGCTGGTCGGCGCCATCATGGGCATCGTGCTGTTCGCCGAGCCGGCCGGCCCGGTGCAGGTCGCGGGCGGCACCGCCATAACCGTCGGCATCGGGCTGAGCAGCTTCCAGGTCGTGCGCAGCGAGCGACGCCGCTTCGCGTCTCAGGACCGGGCCGATGCAAGAGCGCTCGCCCTGGCGAGCGCCGCGCCTGCCGTGGCCAACGCCAGCCTGGCGGCGGCCAACGCAAGCCTGGCAATGGCGAACGCCGGGCCTGCGAGGCCCGTCGGCGCTGAGCCGACGGCGGCGAACTCCGGCGCTGAGTCGGCGGCAGGCACCGGCCGCGCCACGGCATCGCTGCCAGCGGCCGGCGAGGCGCCCAGCATGGTCAAGCGGACGAGGTTTCCGCAGCAACGGCCAGCTGATGCTGCTCGCCTGCGACGGCCTAGGTTCCGCCCGTCGGGTCGGCGGGCGCACCCGTCCTCGCGGTCGCGCCGGGAGCGAATCCGCCGAGGCCGGGCCCGCCTGCACTAGCGCTCGAGATCGGCGGGACGCCGAACATCGGCAGACACGGCCCGAGCCCGGAGATCGTGACCGGCACCTGTCGGAACTCCTCCCACCGGCGGCGGCTCAGCCGCAGCCGGCGGGTCGTGGTCGTCCGCCCGTCAGCCGCGAGCCGCTCGATGCCGTCTGGCTCGTAGCCGAGCTTCGCCGACACCCGCAATGACGGCCCGTTGTCCTCGAACGCTCCCGACGTCGCCTCCGCCGCGCCGAGGCCGGCGAACGCCAGGTCGAGCACGGCGGCCCGCATCTCGGTCCCGATGCCCTGGCCGTGATGGCGCAGCCCCAGCCAGGAAAACGAGCCGACCTCCCGCACCGTGCCAAAGTCCGTCGCAGACAGCTCCTGCATGCCGACCGGCCGGCCGTCACAAAACACTGCCAGGCCCAGCGACCAGGCGCCGGGCGACCAGGAACCCCGATCGCGCCACTGCCCCTGGAGAAAGGCGCGGGCCCGCTCGGCCGGCGGTAGGTAAGGCCATGAGACCAGGAACGGGCTCGTCCCAGGCCGGTGCAGCCCGGCCGCGACGAGGTCAGCCAGGTCGCCAAGTTCGGTGTCGGTGGGCAGCCGCAGCTCGAGCCGCGAGGTGGCCAGGCGCAGTCCGAGCAGGGGCCAGTGATCGGTGAGCACGCATTATTGTCGAGGCGGCCGTCGCTGGTTGTCACCCGAGTTGCGATGGGGGCCATGATCGAGCAGGCTCGCGGGGTGAGGTCACTGAACTCGGTGGGAGTCATCGGGGCCGGCATCGTCGGACTCGCAGTCGCGCGCGAGCTGACCGTCCGGTTCCCCGGCATCAGCGTGACTGTCCTGGAGAAGGAAGACCACGTTGCCGCCCATCAGAGCGGCCACAACAGCGGCGTCGTGCACGCGGGCGTCTATTACCCGCCGGGGAGCCTGAAGGCGACGCTCTGCCGGCGGGGCGCTGCCATGACGCGGGAGTTCTGCCAGGAGTACCAGGTCTCGCTCCGCGAATTCGGCAAGCTGATCGTGGCTGTCTCTGAGCAGGAGCTCGCCGGCCTGGCACAGATCGAGGACCGGGCCACGCGCAACGAGGTGCCCGGCATCAGGCGCGTGCGGCGCGAGGAGATCGCCGACATCGAGCCGCACATCCAGGGCGTGGCTGCGCTGTACTCGCCGCACACCGCGGCCGCCGACTACCCCGGCATGTGCGAGGCGCTGGGGAAGGTCATCAGCACGGCGGGCGGGAAGGTCATGCTCAGCACGCCGGTCAGCGCGGTCCGGGAGACGGCAGCGGGGGTGCAGGTGCGCTCGGCTGCTGGCGAGGCGTTCGAGTTCGACTATCTGATCGTGTGCGCCGGGCTGCAGAGCGATCAGTTCGCCGCCAGCCTGGGCCGGCCGGGCGAGCTGCGGATCGTGCCATTCCGCGGTGAGTACTACGAGCTGGCACCGAAGGCCCGCGACCGGGTGCGCGGGATGGTGTATCCGGTGCCCGATCCGCGCTACCCGTTCCTCGGCGTCCACCTGACCCGGCACGTCGACGACACGGTCTCGGTCGGGCCTAATGCCGTGCTCGCGCTCGCGCTCGAGGGCTACCGCTGGTCGGACGTCCGCCTGGCCGACGTCGCCAAGATGGCCCAGTGGCCGGGCGCCTGGCAGCTCGCCCGGCGGCACTGGCGCAGCGGCGTGCACGAGGTCAGCGGATCACTGTCGAAGCGCCGGTACCTGGCCAGGGCCCGGGCATACCTGCCTGATCTTCAGCTCGCCGATCTGGTCCCGGCCAAGTCAGGCGTCCGCGCCCAGGCGGTCCGGCGCGATGGCAGCCTGGAAGACGACTTCGTGCTCGACGCCGACGAGCGGGTCCTGCTCGTCCGCAACGCGCCGTCGCCCGCGGCCACCGCGAGCCTGGCGATCGCCGAGCACATCGTGTCGGCAATCGAGGCGTGACAATGCAGCCGTGCCGACAGAGGCGCCAGGCGCGGGCTAGGCGATCGCGGGCGCGCCGGCCGTGATGAGCGTGAAGCCCTCGTACCCGCTGGCCGCGACCGCGTCGCACTTTAGCCGGAACTCCCCGACTCCGCCGATGTAGGGCATGAATACGCGGGGCTTGCCCGGCACGTTCGCGCCCGTGTACCAGGACTCAGCCTGCGGGAACAGCGTGAACGAGCCGACGTCGGCCACATGCTGGACCCACTCGTCCTGCGCGGCCTGCGTCGCCTCGATAGCGGCAAAGCCATGCGAACGCAGGTAGGCGATGCAGTCGGTGACCCAGTCGACGTGCTGCTCGATGGAGACCACCATGTTGCTGAGCACCGACGGGCTCAGGGGCCCGGTAATCGTGAACAGGTTCGGGAAGCCGGCCATGGCGAGTCCCAGATAGTTCCGCGGCCCTGCGGACCATTGGGATGCGAGGGCAACCCCGTTCCGGCCCCTCATATCGATGGCGGTCAGCGCGCCGGTCAGGGCGTCAAAGCCGGTAGCGAAGACGACGGCATCGAGTGCGTATTCGGCGGCGGAGGTGCGAATTCCGGTGGGCGTGAACTCCATGAGCGGGGTTTTGCGCAGGTCGACTAGGTGCACGTTTGGCCGGTTGAACGTCTCGTAGTAGCCGCTGTCCAGGCACATCCGCTTGGTCCCGACCGGGAACGTGCGCGGGCACAGCGTCTCGGCCACTTCCGGGTCGCGCACGATCGCGCGGATCTTGTCCCGCACGAACTCGGCCGCCGTCTCGTTCGCCGCCGGGTCCACGAGGAGGTCCACGTAGGTGCCGATCAGCGCCGTCAGCTCGCCCCGCTCCCAGGCCGCCTGGTACTTGGCGGTGCGCTCGTCTGCTGGTGCCGCGAGCGCCGACTCCATCGTCTCCTCGCCCGGGATCCCGGCCCGTGACGTGCGCTGCAACTCCCGCCAGGCGCGGTAGTTCGCCTTCATCTGCGCGACCTCGTCCGGCGACAGCGGGCGGTTGCCGGCCGGCATGGAGAAGTTCGGCGTGCGCTGGAACACCGTGAGGTCCGCTGCCTGCTCCGCGATGATCGGGATCGACTGGATACCTGACGACCCGGTGCCGATCACGCCGACGCGCAGGCCGTCGAAGCGGACCTCGTCGTTGCCCCAGCGAGCGGTGTGATGCGTGCGGCCGCCGTAGAGCTCGAGCCCTGGTACCTCTGGCAGCTTCGACGCCGACAGGCAGCCAGTCGCCATGATCAGGAACTGCGTGTCGAACTCGCCGGCGGCGTCGGTCGTCACGATCCAGCGGGCGGTGCCCTCGTCAAACCGGGCCTGCGTCACCCTGGTGCCGAAGGTGATGTCCGGCCGCAGTTCGAACCGGTCGGCGACGTGGTTCACGTAGCGCAGGATCTCCGGCTGCGTCGGGTACTTCTCGCTCCACGTCCACTCCTGCTCTAGCTCGGGGGAGAAGGAGTAGGAGTACGACAGGCTCTGCACGTCGCAGCGTGCGCCGGGGTAACGGTTCCAGTACCAGGTACCGCCCACGCCGTCCGCCGCCTCGAGGACACGGGCGCGCAGGCCGAGCTCGCGCAGCCGGTAGAGCTGATACAGCCCGGCGAGCCCGGCACCGACGACGATGGCGTCATAGCGCTCGCGACCCTGCTTGCCTGTCAGGTGCATTTCCACGGGCATTCCCCCTCACGCTCCCAGCTGGCGGCTGAGCTGCTCGGTGACGTAGGCGATGCCGTCCGCGCTGCCGGGCAGGACGTTGACCATGGGGAAGAAGCCGTGCATCTGACCAGCGAACCGGCGGTGCACGACCGGCACGCCGGCCTCCCGCAGCGCCTCGGCGTAGGCCTCGCCCTCCGCCCGCAGCACGTCGTGCTCGGCGGTCAGCACGATCGCGGGCGCTAGCCCGGCCAGGCTGCCGGCCTGCAGCGGCGACGCGTCCGGCTTGGCGCGGCTGGCCTGGTCAGGCGCGTAGTGATCCCAGAACCAGATCATCGCGTCCCTGGTCAGCATCAGCTGGTTCGCCGGGTCGGCGTACGTGTCGTTGTCCAGATCGGCGTCCGTCACCGGATAGATGAGCACCTGGGCGGCGAGCTCCGGCGCGCCCGCGTCGCGTGCCTTCTGCGCGACGACCGCCGACAGGTTGCCGCCGGCGCTGTCACCCATCACGATCATGGGAACGGGGCCGCCCGCGATCTCCACCCGCTTCCTGGCCGCCCACTGGAGTGCGGTCCAGGCGTCGTCGGCCGCAGCCGGGTAGCGGTGCTCGGGGGCCAGCCGGTAATCCACGTTGACGACCGCGGCGTGCAGTGCGTTGGCCAGCGTCCGGGCGATGTTGTCGTACTCGTCGATGTTCCCGATCACCCAGCCGCCGCCGTGGTAGTACACCACCAGCGCCCGGATCTCGCCCGCGGGGACCAGTACGCGGACGGTGAAGGTGTGACCGTCCGCTGTCGGCAGCTCTACGTCGTACGCACTATCGACCTCGGGCCCTGGCCCGTACAGCTCGCGGAGCATCGCGGTGAAGCCGCGCGCTTCCTCGGGGGTGAGCTCGGGCAGCGGCTTGGCGCCGCTCTCGGCCAGCTGGGTCAGGAAACCTGCCGTCGCTTCGTCAAGCGCCATCGTTGCCTCCAGTGGCTCGCGTTCCGGACGCTACTACGGGGCGGAATGGTCGGCAATAGCCCTGTCTGCCCGCCCGACAGGATGGGCACTGACCGGCTCAGGCCACGTCCGCCGGGGCGCCGGTGTCAGCATCCGCCATGTGCTCGGCGAGTCGCTCGACGGCAGTCCGCAGCCGCCGGAAGTACGCGGCGCGGCTCAGCAGCAGCTTGTTCGCTGCCTCCTCGTGGCTGCGCAGCGGCTCCAGGTAGCCGGCGATGAGCACGCGGCGGAGCAGCTTCTCGGTCTCGCTGTCGCCGAACGCCTCAGCCGCGGCCTGTCGGACGAGCCGCTGCACAGACTCAGCGCGTTCCTGCACTGAGGAGCCGCGGGCAAGCGGGCTGCGGGCCAGCTCACGCGGCACGCGGAAGTTCTTCAGGACGTCGCGGACCGCCTCCAGGTCGGGGCCGGCCAGCTGCGGCGGGCCCGGCGCGGCCAAGCCCAGCTCGCCGTAGATCTGATCGCGCATGAAGGTGAACAGGCCCCCAGGCCCGTAGTCGAGCCGGTGACACTGGACGATGCCGTCGCCGATGTGCGCGTCCAGCTCGGTCAGGTGGGCGGCCCCGAGCGCGCCGGCGAAGTCGACCGCGCCCGGCAGGCGGGGGTCGATCGGCAGGTAGGCGAACCTCGGACTGGGCGAGCCGCAGCGCAGCACGCCGGCAATGCCGAGCATCGCCTGTACCTGGCCCTGGCCGGTGAAGTCGACCGCCGCGTGCCACATGACCGAGTCGCCGAGCGCGGCGTTACGGCGAGCGTGGGCAAGCCACGGGCCAGCGAGCGGGTCATCATCGGCGAACGCCGGCGCCGTCGCCAGGCTCATGCTGACGAGGAAGCCGCAGATGCGATCCGATAGGTCCCTGGCGACGGCGACGCGGTCGGGCGCCTCGGCGAAGTACCGGCGGGTCAGCTGCCACCAGACGCGGTCGTACTCCCCGGTGAGGGTCTCGATGCGGTCCGCATCACCGGCCCGCACCGAGTCGATCCGGAAGCTGACGTTGCCGTCCCAGCCGAAGCCCCACCGCATCATCGGGTTCTCGACCAGGTGGGCCAGGTCGATCATCATCATCTGCTCGCCGGCGAGCCCGCGCGAGTAGAGGTAGTCGACGACTCGCCGCCGCAGGTCACGCTCGAGCACCGGATTGCGCTGCCGCAGGTCGGCCAGCAGGGCCTTGCGGGTGAGCTCGTGCATCGTCAGACCGGAGCCCAGCCGCTCGGTGATCGTCAGCTCGGATAGCTGGCGGTAGGCATCCTCGGCGTTCTCGCCCGGCAGGACGGCGCGGAGCAGGTCCAGCGTCGTGGTCTTAGCCACGACGGCGATCCCCAGTGCTGACGGACGGACGTCGTGCAACTCGGTCTCGACCAGGCGGTGCAGCAGGGAGCGAACCATCTCGGGGCGGTCCGGCGCGCTAGCTGCATTCCAGCTGGAGTCAGCGACCGCGGCGTCGGCTGCCAGGGCGAGCGCGAGTGGCGAGCCGGCCGCCCAGTCGACGATGGCCGGGACGCGATCGTCGCTGAGCCCGCGCGCGGCAAGCAGGCGCCGGGCTTCCCTCGGCTTCAGGCCTGCCAGGTCGAGCCTGGCGGTCACGGCTTCCCAGCCGCCGGCGAACCATCCCGGGTCGGGCGTGCCGCGCCCCGCGATGAGGACCAGCGCCCGGTCGGGCAGCTCGGGCAGCAGCTCGCGCCGCAGCAGAGAGTCAAGCGCGGCCATCCGCTCATAGGAGTCGAACAGCACCAGCAGCCGCTCTTCATGGCTGGCCTTGCGCAAGATCGCCTCGAGCGCGCCAGGCGCCGGGCCGAGCTCGCGGCCGTCGATGGCGACGACAGTGATGCCGCGATCGCGGGCGTGCCGCGCGACCTCCCGCAGCAGGGTGCTCTTGCCGACACCGCCCGGTCCGCAGATATGGACGACGCTGGCGGGCGCATCGTCGGAGTCGAGGCACTGATCGAGGAAGGCGATCTCGGTGGTGCGCCCGGTGAAGCGGGACCGGTCTCGGTCGTCAAGCCGGGCAGCCAGCGTCCGGCGCGGCAGCTCGTCCACCATCGACCCCATCCCTGCTCGCGACGGCAGCGCACGTCCGCGCGAACAGCTGGCTTCGCGGACTCACGACACGGTGAGCGTACCAAAGAGAGACTCGGCTGATATTGCCGCCGATCGACAAATAACGCAACGTTGAGCGCGGTGTGCCTGGGAGGAACGACCGCCCGGGGCAGGAGAACACGAGGGAGCTGGCCCGTGGGAATGCTCAAGCGCATGAAGGACATGAAGGAAATGGTGAACGCCGCGCCCGGCATGATCGAGCAGGCGCAGCAGCTTGGTGCGCAGGCACAGCAGATGGCCGCCGCGCAGCAGGCCGCCGCGCAGGCCCAGATGGGGCAAGCACAAGGGCTCGGACAGTTCGGCGGGCTGCCGGCCACCCAGCCTGGTCTCGCGCCTACGGGTCCGGACTTCGACCCCATTGCCGGGGTGTCGCTGGAGGAGTTCGCGGCCGTCTCCAAGGGCAGTGCGGCCTTTAACTACGACCAGACCAAGCTGCCGGAGATCGCGGCCTCGCGCGGCATTCCCGCGTTCAACTGGGACGAGGCGACCAAGGGCTGGAACGGCCGGATCCAGGCCAACCCGTCCGTCGCCCAGCGCTACAACCAGCTGTACCGGGAGAGCTGACCGATGGGCATGTTCAAGAGCATGCGCGATCTCCAGAAGCAGGCCAAGGAGATCGAGAAGACGATGCCCCCGGTCGGTGACCGGATGCGGGCGGCGCAGGAGCGGATGGCTGGCGCCAGCCAGATGATGGCCGCGCAGACCCAGGCAGCGACCGCGGCCGCGGCCGCCGTCGCGGGCCTCGCGAACGGCACCTCAGTGCGCCGGACGGTGATGATCTCGGGCATGCGCCAGGTCGGCGTGATCAACTTCGACCTGCTCGTCGAGTTCGAGCTGACCGTGATGGCCGACGGGATGCCGCCCTATCCGGCGACTACCCAGCAGGCGATCAGCCAGATGCAGATCGGGCAGCTCCGGACGGGAATGACGTTGCAGGGCGCCGTCGACCCGGCCAACCCCACAGCTGTCTGGCTCGACCTGACGTCCATTAAGTAACATCCCGGCGCCTGATTGGCGCCGGAGAACAGGCAGGGGCCGGCTGACCGGGCGGGAGTCAGCCGGCCTCGGCTTGCGTGCGGGCACTACGTTGGCGGACGTGAAGACTCAACTCCGTCGGCCCGCTGACCGGTGAATTTTAGTCACGACCTGCGCGACGCCGTGATCGCCGGCGACATCACCCTGTCGATTCGCCTGTGGCAACGGCCCAAGGTCAAGGTCGGCGGGCGGTACCCGGTCGGCCCGGCGGTGATCGAGGTCGATTCGATCGAGCTGGTGCCGTTCGGCTCGATCCGCGCCGAGGACGTACGCCTGGCCGGCGAGCAGGATCTGGAGGCACTCCGACGGCGGGCCGCGCACGCCGGCCCGATCGACGCCAGCACGGTCGTGTACCGGATCGAATTCCACCTCGTCGACGATTAGCGAGCGGTTGCGCACCCACCACGTTGTAGGCACTCGACGGGCAAATCTCGACGTTGTAGGCGTATGGCGGGGACGAATCAGAGTAAAAGGGACGCAAAATCCCGCTTCTCGCCTACAACGTGCTCACACCAACGAAATGGCGTCCGGGATTGTCGGCACCCAGCCCGACGATAAGTGCCGTGAGTGACGAAGAATGGCCGGGAAAGTTACTCGTGGTCAGCACAGCCCAGCTGCGCGCCCGCAACTGGTCACCGCAGCAGATCGAGACGCTTGTGCGGCGCGGCAAACTAGTTCGGGCTGGATACGGCATGTACGTGGGTGCGGCGACCGCGAGAGCTCTCGAAGGCAAGCCCGACGGCGCGCACGTGCTACGAGCAGCTGCAGCTGTGGCCCGGATGGGCCGAGGTGCAGTCCTCAGCCATCGGTCTGCTGCGGTACTGCACGGGATCGACCTGGTTGGCAATGTCGGCGACGTGACGATCACAGGTCGACCTGCGGCCGGCCGCAAGGGCAGCGACGGCGTGCATCTGTACACCACGCCCTTGCCGCCCGAGCACGTCACGACCAAGTTCGGCGTGCCAGTCACTACGGTCGCACGGACGGTGGTCGACCTGGCCAGGACAGCGACGTTCGCCGATGGCGTGGTCGCCGCCGACTCGGCCATCCGCAAGCGCCTGACGTCGAAGTCGGAGCTGCGGGCTGTACTGGCGACGAGCCCGCGACGACGCGGTGCGGCCCAGGCGGCCAGGGTCGTGGACTTCGCCACCGGGATGTCGGAGTCCGCGCTGGAGTCCATCGCGCGCGTGGCCTTCGACCACGAAGGTCTGCCGGCTCCCGAGGTGCAGATCTGGATCCCGGCCGCGACCGGAGAGGCCATCGGGAGAGTCGACTTCTACTGGGAGCGGCACAAGACCATCGCTGAAGTGGACGGCGCCCTGAAGTACGACGAAGATCCGAGCCGCGCCAGGGCGCAACTCCGCCGCGACAAGCGGCTGCGCGAAGCTGGCTACGAGGTCGTCCATTTCACCTGGCAAGACATCACGGCCCGGCCGGCTGAGGCGGCGGACTCGATCAGGGCGGCATTCCGGGCCGCTGCCCAGAAGGCCAAAGCCACCGCCGCGTAAGGCCCGCACCACCGCGCGGGCGGCTCACTGCTCGGCGAGGATTGCTTCCAGCTCGGCCAGCGGGTCACGGACGACCGGGCCGGTGGTGCGGACGACCGCCCGGCGAATGATTCCCGCAAACGGGAACGGGGCCGCATACCCCCCGCCTACGGCGGGTCCCCATTCATAGCCGCAGGTCAGTCCGGCGCCTACGCCGTTGAAGCCGGACGGCGTGAATCGCGGGATCGGCCCGCGGCCGGTCTCGCGCCCGTCGCAGCGCAGCACGCCGGTACCGCCGAGGCCATCGTCCTTGCTGAAGGCGTACTCGATCCGGTGGTCGCCGGGGGAGATCAGCTCCGCTGACTCGATCACGTGCCGCTCGCTGCCGTACAGGTTGTGCACGTAACGGATCCGGCCGTCCAGGATGTGCAGCGACCAGCCGCCGAGCGCGCACCCCAGGGCGAGCAAGACGCCGTCGGTCTGGCCAGCGTCGGCGATCGTCACGTCGACCACCAGCTCGTGCGAGCGGTTGCGCACGTTGACGGCAGCCGATTCCGGCACCTGCGCGCCACCCTGAAAGTACTCATGCTCATCGCGCGACGGACGGCGGTCGGGCTTGGGGTGCACCAGCGCCCACAGCACCCGGTTGTCGAGTGGCAGCACCTGGTTGCGCCTGGCTAGCCCCCACCACAGCTCGACGAGCTCGGCGAGCAGCTCCGGCTGCTCGCGCGCGAGGTCACGGGACTCCGACAAGTCCTGCGCGACGTGGTACAGCTCCCAGACGTCAGCGTCGAACGGCGCATTCGGGTTCTGGTCGTCATACAGCGGCCCGATCGGGTGGAACGTCACGGCTTTCCAGCCGCGGTGATAAATCGCGCGCGAGCCGAACATCTCGAAGTACTGGGTGTGGTGCCGCTCGGCCGCTTGATCGCCGTCAGGTGGGAGCGCGTAGGCGAAGCTGACCCCGTCGAGCTCCGTCTGCGCAGTGCCGTCGATCTCGGCCGGCAGCCCTACGCCCGCCAGCTCAAGCAGCGTGGGCAGCACATCGATCGCGTGCGTGAACTGGTGCCGGATTGTGCCGGGCTCCATACCGCTTGCCGGCCAGGACAGGATGCACGGGTCGGCGACACCGCCTTCGTGTACCTCGCGCTTCCACCGGCGGAACGGCGTATTGCCGGCCATGGTCCAGCCCCACGGGTAGTTGTTGTGGGTCAGGGGGCCGCCGATCTCGTCGATCCGGGCGAACATTTCGGCCGGCTGGGCCGGATCGATGTTGAGCATCCGGATGTCGTTGATCGAGCCCTCCGCGCCGCCTTCCGCACTGGCGCCGTTGTCGGAGACGACGCAGACGATGGTGTTGTCGAGGTCACCCCGTTCCTGCAAGAACGAGAGCAGACGGCCGACCTGCTCGTCCGCATGGGACAGGAAGCCAGCGAAGCATTCCATGAACCGGGCGGCGACCGCCCGGTCCCGGTCGCCCAGCGAGTCCCAGGCGGGCACCCAGTCCGGTCGCGGCGACAGGACGGTCGAGGCCGGGAGCAGGCCGGTGGCCAGCTGGCGCGCGAACACCTGCTCGCGCCAGGCGTCCCAGCCGAGGTCGAACTGGCCGCGGTACCGCTCAAGCCAGCGCTGCGGCGGCTGATGCGGGGAGTGGCACGCGCCCGTGGCGAAGTACAGGAAGAACGGCCGGTCCGCATCGACGGCGCGCAGGTCGCCGAGGAACTCGATCGCGCGGTCCGCCAGATCCTCGGTGAGGTGATAGCCGTCCTCGATCGACCGGGGCGGCCGGACGCTGTGATTGTCGTGATAGAGCGCGGGCACGAACTGGCTCGTCTCGCCGCCGTGGAAGCCGTACCAGCGGTCGAAGCCGCGTGCTAGCGGCCACGTCGCACGCGACGCGGCCATGTTGGTCTCGTCCTCGGGCGACAGGTGCCACTTGCCGATCGCGTAGGTGGCGTACCCGGCGGCGCGCAGGATCTCCGACAGGTAGCCGTTCTCCCGCGGCGGTTTGCCCCAGTAGCCGGGATAGCCAATGGCCAGGTCGGCGACCCTGCCCATGCCGCTGCGGTGGTGATTCCGGCCGGTCAGGAGGCAGGCTCTGGTGGGGGAGCACAGCGAGGTGGTGTGGAAGTTAGCGAGCCGGACCCCGGTCGCGGCCAGCCCGTCGAAGACCGGTGTCTCGATATCGGAGCCATAGCACCCGAGCTGGGCGTAGCCAACATCGTCCAAGACGGCAAGCAGCACGTTCGGCGAGCCGGGTGCCGGTGCCGGCTCCGGCGGCCACCAGGGCTCCGAGTCTCGCCAGTCGGCGCCGATCCGCCCGCCGAAGTACTGTGCCACCGCGCGCTGCTCCTTCCCGCGCCGCCACGTCGCGTTCCGCCGGTGCGCGGCAGTGCTGTCCGCGCCCATGCTGTCAGCATGTCCGCCGGCCTGGCTGACTCGGTACCGTGGTCTCGTGGCAGGTGAGCTCGCTGGGTTGCGCCCGGGCCGCGACCTGAGGGTCGTCGTTCGTTACGCCGTCGGCGTGCTCCTCGGGTGCGTGGTCCTGGTCCTGCTGGTCGGCAAGCGCGGCGAGCTGGCAGCCGCGCGGCATCAGCTGGCAAGTGTGAGTGGCGACTGGGTGGTCGCGGCGATCGCGGCCGAGACGGTATCGCTGCTGGCCTTCGCCTGGCTCCAGCATCGCGTGTTGCATCTGAGCGGGACGACCATGCCGCTGCCCGGCTTGTTCCTGCTCACGCTGGCCAACGACGCGATCGCCAACTCGGTACCTGGCGAGCCGGCCGTGTCGAGCGCCTACCGGTACCGGTACTACCGGCGGCGCGGTGCCACCAGCGCCAGCGCCGGCTGGACCATCTTTACGATCCTGATCGCCCAGGCCGTCGGCATGTCGCTGCTCCTCCTCCTCGGTGTCCTGGTAGCGCTCGCCGGCAGCACGAGCACGCTGGGCGCCGGCGTCACGGTGATCGGCCTGGTCATCGTCCTCGGGGCCGGAGCCATCCTGATCCGCCGCGACCTGGTGCTGCGCCTGGCGAGCGCGGCGGTCCGCGGTGTCGACCGGCTGACTCGGCGCAGCGCGAGACCGAGCGGGCCGCAGCGCACCCTGGCGGCGCGGATCGAGGGAACGCTCACCCGAATGCGGGAGATCCCGCTCGGTCCCCGGTCCACTGTGACCGTCGTCGCGATCGCTACCGCCGTCTGGTGGTGCGACTTCCTCTGCCTGGTGTGCAGCTTCCGCGCAGTGCACTCACCGATCCCGTGGCACGGGGTCATGCTGGCGTATGGCGTCGCGCAGGTCGTCGGGTCGTTCCCGATTGTGCCCGGTGGCCTGGGCCTCGTCGAGGGCAGTCTCGCCGTCGTTCTCGTGGCCTACGGCGCGGGCCGCGTCCCGGCGGTTTCGGCCGCGCTGGCGTTCCGCATCGTGAACTTCTGGCTTGCGATCGTCGTGGGCTGGCTCAGCGCCGGCCTGATCGCGCACAACCTCCGCCGCGGCCGCATGGTGGCCGCCACTGCGGCGCCCGTGCTTGGCGGCCCCGTGCCTGGCGGCCCCGCGGATGCATCCGGCACGGCTGACTGACGGGTCCCCAAGGACCAGGCCGGCCCGGCGGGGCGTGTTGCCCCGCCGGGTCGGCCGGATGGCTGCGGGTTTCGCGGGTCGTGCTAGCAACCGTCGTATGGCGCCCAGTTCGACTGGCCGCCGGCCGCCAGGGCGGCGGCGAACACCTGACTCTGCTCGGCGACGCTGGCGTGCCCGA
>DATHPF010000021.1:0-3005 GCA_035484155.1 Streptosporangiaceae bacterium | reverse complement strand
TTCCGTCAGGGCTGCATGCTTTACGACCTGATCCCGATGATGCCGGAGATCAGGCTACGTCCGTTGATGCAGCGCTTCTCTCTCATGCTACACGAGCGGCCGCTCTTCGCAGACGTTTTCGGGCCGGTCTGACAAATGAGTGCGCATTCCGGTGATCTTGAACGGTCAATCCGTTCGATCATGAACACCGATTCCGGTGATCATGAACACCCGCTCGCGCTGGCCTGAGCGGGCGCTGGCGAGCGGCACGTCGTCACGGCGGGTTGTTGCCACTGACGGTTGTCCCGTCTCATCTTTCCTTGGAGTTCGTCAAGCGTTGCCAGCGCGTCTGGGCGGATTTTCTCCGATAGTTGCTGATGCACGGTCCTTGTTCATGGCCGATCAATCGCGTCCGAACCCCCGCGGCGGCACGATGGCGACGAGCTCATCGAGATCCAGATCAACGATGGCCTGCAAAGCTGCGGCGGTAGCGGTGTCGCGGAGATTATCCGGCAAGCCGTCGTACCAGGCGGCGTATTCGGCTTGCAGGGCGAGCAGTCCGGCGACCAGGTCATTCCAGTGCTGCGAGCGGGAGCGCCGGTCGATAGGCCGCCGATAGCGGACGGCAGGTGGTGGCTGGTCGGCCTCGCGGCGTGCGCGGTAGCGAGCCTGGCGTTCGGCGTTGCTGAGTGTGTGCTCACCTTCGGGGGTTCGGCCTCTGGGCATGGCGGGATTTCCGTTACGTAACGCATTGCAATGGGATGTGGTGGTTGGGGTGATGGTGGCTCGGAGCGACGGTCATCCGGCAGCCGCACCGCCATCTCCCTTGGCTGGCGCATCGACCGCGTGACGCTTACGCAGACTTGGCCCCTTCAGCTCGATGCGGTGGGCGCGGTGCACGACGCGGTCGAGGATGGCGTCGCCGATCGTCGGGTCGCCGACCAGTTCGTGCCATCGCGTCACGGGGACCTGGCTGGTCACCAGCAGCGAACCCTTCTCGTAGCGGTCATCGACGATCTCCAGCAGGTCGCGTCGCTGCTCGGCGGTCAGCGGTTCCGGACCCCAGTCGTCGATGATCAGCAGCCTGGTGCGCTCCAGCATCGCCAGCATCCGCGGCAGCCTTCCTTCGCCGCGGGCGGTCGCCAGCTCGGTGAACAGCCGCGGCGCGCGCCGATACAGCACCGAGAAGCCTTCCCGGCAGGCCTTGTGTCCCAGAGCGCAGGCCAGCCACGATTTGCCAGTACCCGTTGGGCCGCCGATTACCAGGTGCTGGCTGTGACGGATCCAGTCACAGGCAGCGAGCTTGAGGAACAGCGTACGGTCCAGACCACGCGACGTGCGGAAGTCGGTGTCCTCGACCACGGCGTTCTGACGCAATCGGGCCTGGCGCAGCCGTCGGCCGAGACGCTTGTTGTCACGCGCGGTCACCTCGCGGTCGAGCAGCAGGCCGAGCCAGTCCTCGCGCGAGAGGTCGGCGGCGGTGGAATTGCTCTGCATCTCGAGGAACGCATCGGCCATGGCGGCCATGCCGAGGCCGCGCAGGCGCTCGGCCATAGGGTGGGTGAGCATCGTCTCTCCTTTCAATGGTAGTAGCCGGGGCCGCGGATGTTTTCGTGGAACAGGCTGGGGTGGTCCGGCTCGCGCGGCTTCCTGTCCTGTGCGTTCTTCAGGATCGCCGCGACCGAGCTGTACGAACGGGTGCCCAGTGCCAGCGCCCGTGCACAGGCAGCATCCAGCCGCTCGGCGTCGTAGCGTGTTGCCAGCCGGAGGATGCCGATGCAGGAGCGGAACCCCTGCTCTGGATGCGGGCGCGAGCGCAGGATGATCTCGACCAGCGCCGCCGCGTCGTCGCCGATCGCTGCGGCCTCCCGCAGGATTCGCTCGTGCGTCCAGTCGCGGTAGCGCCGGTGCGAACTCGGCATGTGGTCGGCGAGCGTAGTCGGGCGGTACGGCCGCAGGCTGCGCAGATGGGCCGCCACCAGCTTGCCGCGATGGAAGATCTCCACCGTCTTGGCCGTGATGCGCGCTTCGACCTCTTCGCGGAGCAGCCGGAATGGTACCGAGTAGAAGTGCTTGTCGATCTCGATGTGGTAGTCGAGGTTCACCCGACAGCGCTTCCAGTCGGCATATTCATAAGGTATCGGCGGCAGCTCCCGCAGGGCGGCCCTGTCAACCTGCTCGTAGAGTGCTCGGCGCGTGGTGCCCCAGCCCCGCATCGGCCGATCGTTGAGCTGATCGATCAGCTCACGGATCGCCTGGTTCAGCTCACCGAGTGAGAAGAATCGCCGGTTGCGCAGCCGCGCCAGGATCCAGCGCTGCACAACCTGAACGCCGACTTCAACCTTGGCTTTGTCGCGGGGCTTGTACGGGCGTGCCGGGACCACGGCGGTACCGTAGTGCGACGCCATGTCGGCGTAGGTGCGGTTAACCAGCGGCTCGTAGAAGCAGGCCCGGGTGATCCCGGCGCGCAGATTGTCGCTGACGATCTGCCGCGGCACACCACCGATGAACGCCAGCATGGCGACGTGCGCGGCAATCCAGTCCGGCAGCGACTGCGTCCAGACCGCTTGTGCAAAGGTGTAGCTGGAGGCACCCAGCACCGCGACGAAGATCTCGGCCCGGCCCACCTCTCCGGTCGCCCCGTCGATCACCTCCATGGCGTGACCGGCGAAGTCAACGAAGACCCGCTCACCGGCGGTGTGCACCTGGCGCAGCGTCGGCTTTAGCCGACCGACCCACTCGCGATACAAGTCGCAGAACCAGGAATAGCCAAACCCGTCCTGGGCTCCTGTCCCGCCACGGTACTCTTCCCAGAGCAGCGACAGCGTCACGTTCGGTCGCCGCATCTCTCGGTGAACAGCCGCCCAGTCCGGCACCGGCCGTTGCTCGGCTGCCACCGCCGGCGGGGGCGGATACAGCAGCGTCTCCAGTTGCACGTCGTCCAGCCCGTCCGGTAACGGCCAATCCAGTCCTGCCCGCCGGGCACGATTGAGGTACGTGTTCACCGCCCCCGTGCTCAGCCGCAA
>DATHPF010000020.1:0-21759 GCA_035484155.1 Streptosporangiaceae bacterium | reverse complement strand
CGGTACCGACGGCCAGAAGATGAGCAAGAGCCGCGGCAACTCGGTGCCGATACGGGCGACAGCGGACGAGACGGTCCGGCTGCTGGCCGCTGCCAGGACGGACTCCGAGCGCTTCATCGGCTACGACCCGAAGCGTCGGCCTGAAGTGGCCAACTTGCTGCTGTTGACCGCGCTGTGCCGGGATACCTCCCCGGAAGCTGTCGCGGCCGAGATTGGCGCCGGCGGTGCTGCTGCCCTCAAGGCAGCCGCTGCCGATGCGGTCAATGACAGGTTCGCCGCTGTCCGCGCTCGCCGGGCTGCGCTCGCGGCCGAGCCGGGGTACTTGCGACGCGTGCTGGCGGCCGGCAACGACAAGGCGGGCACGATTGCCGAAACGACATTGCAGGCGGTGCGCGAGCTCATGCATCAGATGTACTGACCGCCGTTGCTTAGATTATGAGCACGCCGCTCGCAGACCTGGTGACAATGCTGGGCATGAGGAGCCCGGCGGCGCTGATCGGGCACCGGCCGAAGGGACAGTCATGAGCGAGACGAACGCGGCAGGTGACCCCGGCCTCGGCCTCCTGGAGCCTAGCCGCGGCGAGGTGACCCTACTCTTCACCCGGCGACTGCCGCACCCGCCTGGCAAGGTATGGCGAGCGCTCACAGAGCCCGAGCACCTGGCGGCCTGGTTCCCTACCAGCGTCGATGGTGACCTCGTGCCTGGTTCGGTGCTCCAGTTCAGCTTCCGCGACCTGAGCCTGCCGTCATTCGGCGGCATCATGCGGGCCTGCGAATCTCCGAAGCTGCTGGAGTTCAGCTGGGCAGACGACCGGCTGCGGTTCGAGCTGACGCCCGACGGGGATGGCACCTTGCTCAGCTTCTCGGCCTCCTTCGCCGAGATCGGGCGGGCGGCGAGGGACGGTGCGGGCTGGCACACCTGCCTTGACCTGCTCGGCTTTGACCTGGCCGGCGAGCCGCCGCCATGGCCGCAAGACGTTCACTGGCGCCAGGTCCACAGTGCTTACGTCGACGCCTTCGGGGCGGAGGCCGCGACAATCGGGCCGCCCGCCGAGTGGGAGGACACCTACGGGCCAGCGAGCGGGCAGCCGCCGTCCTAGGCCACGGTTGCGGGCGCAGGCAAAGAGCCGGCGGGCCGCTTGCGCGACCCGCCGGCTCCTCCTTGCCTAACTACCTATCTACCGGCGTGGATCAGGCGTTGCTGGTACTCAGCTTGGCCATCTCCGCCTGCACCATCGCCTCGTGCTCCTCCTCATCCCGCTTGGCGTCACGCGGGCGCCAGCGACCACGCAGCAGCGGGATCGACAGCAGGAAGAAGATGATGCCGCCGAAGCAGATCCAGTACCACGTACGCCACTGCCCAGGGGACTTAGCCGCCGCAGACGCGACGTCGGCCCCGTGGGCCTTCATGTAGGCGTCCACGGACGGCGGCACCTTGACCAGCGCGGCCAGTTCGGCACCGACACCCGGAGCCGTGACCTCGGCGATGACCGACGGCGGCACCTTCGACAGCGCGGTCAGCTGAGCAGCGAAGGGCGCGATCTGCTGCAGGTCCGGAGCCACGGCAATGACACCGGTGATCGCGGCCTGGTTGGCGCTGATCTGGCCTAGGATCGCCAGGCCCTGGCTGCCGCCGCCGGCTGCGGTGACAAGCTGGGCCGCCAGCGCCGGCGGAACCTTGTTCGCCGGGTACTTGGCTGCCTGGGCGAACAGCGCCGGGTTCTTCTCGATCACGGCCAGCTCAGGAGCGAACTTCTGGGCGTTGGCCAGCTGGACGGAGTCCTTCTGCGCCAGAGCGACGATGGAGGCGTGCGTCTGCGCGAACGTCAGCGGCGCCGAGTACTTCGTCGCGTCAGCCACGATCTTGCCGTGTGAGCCTGCCCAGACCACTGACGGGTACTGAGCCGCGTAGGTCGCCACGGTGCCGCCGTAGTTGACCAGCGGGGTGACCGAGTTGATCACTACCAGCAGGCCTAGGGACGAACCGAAGACGACAACGCGGATGATCCAGCCCCAGATCGCGAGCCCGGTGGCAACGGCCGCCGGGTTCCGGTGCTCGACCGTCTCAGTGAAGCTGGCCATCCACGGCGTGTAAGCGACGCCCAGGAAGAACAGCATGATCGCCAGGATCGCCGCGATCGTGGAGAAACTCGGGTGCGCTCCGGTCTTCGACTGGAGCAAGAAGAGCACAAGCATGACCGCAGCACCTACGCCACCGACCACCATGAACGGTTTCCGCACCCGGAGCCGGTCCGAGAACATGCCCACCAGGATCACCGCGCCGGCGTTAAAGGCCCAGCACCAGTAACCGAGGTTGTTGGCCTGCTTCAGCGTGAACCCGAGAATCGTGGTCGCGAAGATGACCAGGAAACCCACGAGGGCGTAGTAGATCAGCAGCATAACGGCAATCGCCAGGGCCGAGATGATGATGTCCGTCTTGAGGAGCTGGCGCCAGTGGTTCTTCACTAGAGCCTCGACGTCGAGACCCTTGGCCCGGGCCTCGATCAGCGCCCGGTCGCGCATGGTGACCATCAGCTGGTCACGCAGCCCAGGCGACAACTCCCGCAACAAGAACAGGGCAATCACGAAGACCACGAGGCCCACGATGCCGCCGATGTGGAACTCTTTCGTCCAGAACCGCGGGTCGGTGATGACGGTCGGGATCGTGATGGAGCCGACGATCGCGACGATCAGGCTGCCGAGCACGGGCCCGCTTGTCCACCAGCCCATGGCGGTGGCACGGCCAACCTGCGGGGAGAAGTCGCGGATCAGCGCCGGGGTTGCGACCAGGCAGACGCCCTCGACCGCGCCGACGACAAAGCTCTCGATCGTGAAGGACCACTTGTTGGTGGCGGCGGGCAAGATGAACGTCACGAAGACGCCCGAGAACAGCAGGCCGAATACCACCAGGTTCGCGCGACCGTATCTGTCGGTGAGGCCGGCGAACAGCGAGCCGAACGCGCCGATCAGGTTGCCGACCGCGACTGTGGCCACGTAGAACTTGAAGGACATGCCCAGGTTGCTCAGGATCAGCGTCGACACCGAGCCACCGACGTACAGCTCGTAATACAGCGTGATCGTGGCCAGTACGGTGATGGTCAGGTACATGACCCTGCGACCGGTGTCCGGATAGTAATCCAGCTGCCGATGTATCAGCCCGGAGAGCAATCCCCGTTGTCCGGAGACTGGTTCCGCGGTGGTAGCTGTCATACGGCCCTCCTTGCTGTGACCCAATGTTGCGCGTGGGTTAACTACATGCCGACTAGACGGTATCCCCACCGTCACCACGAAATCAACGGTCTGTTTTGCGGCGAGAAGGGCCAACGACCTGCGCACGCGTTACCCCGCGGACACCAAGCCGCCGTCAAGCGGTCGCCAAGCGCGCGCTCGGGCGAGACATGTTACCGTCGCCAATCGGCGCTGGGCAGGGCTTGTTGCAGCACAAACCGCTGCCGGCTACCGCCCTCAAGTCCGGCGGGCAGGATCTCGCCGGGACTGAAGCCAGCTGACTTGTAGAGGGCGCGGGCTGGCCGCCCGTAGCTGACATCAGGACCGAACGTAACCACTTCGATATCATCCGGCGGCGGCCATCGCGCCATGATCGAGGCCAGAAGGACGCGAGCAACGCCGCGGCGCCGCGCATCGGGTCGCACAGCCAGCCAGTGGATCTTGCGATCAGCGGGGCTATGGCTGAGGAGCGCTGCCCCCAGGACGGTGTCGTCCCGGTCGCGAACGACAAGCGCCGATCCGCGGCCAGCGGCTCGCCTCGCGTGCACAGCGAAGTCAGGCATCGGCCCAAAGAGCGGCTCGACTTCCCGGACCAGGTCGAGCCAGGACGGCAGATCGCGATCAGCGGCAGCCTCGGCCCGCAGGATGACGGACGTGAGCAACTGCGAGTCACCCAGGATGGCCGAGACAGTCTCTGCGAGGGTGCTGCGCTGGGGGATAAGGCGCTCGGGGATCGTTGCCAGCAGATCATGATGCCGGTACCAGCGCCGCATGTCCTCCGCGCCGAACTCCGTCCGCTGGATACGGGTGTCATGGCGCCGCAGCGTCTCCTCGAGGCTCGCATCCAGGTAATAGAAGAACGACGGGCCGGCGTGATCGCGCCTGAGCCCGGTCAGCATGGGCTCGTAGCGGCGCGTGTCCATGATCCCGTCCAGCACGACGTGGTACCCGCACGCCAGTGAGTACCGGACGACCTGGTCGATCAGTCCGATGTTGCGCCCGCCCGGCTGGTCGAAGTCGCGCAGGATGGTCCGGCGGATCGTGTCCTGGCTGACCCAGGCGACACCGCGGCCATACGCCTGCTGCAGCCCAAGCGCGACGCTGGTCTTGCCAGAGCCAGAATTGCCGCGCAGGACGATCAGCCGGACCTGGTCCACCCGGCTAGTCTGGACGAGCTCAGACCGAGGCGGGAGCAGTTACAGCGCGGCCGCTACGTTTTGGATGTTGAGCAACCACGAGGAGGGTGCTGAATGTTGATCGTCCGCGGCGACGCTCAGACCCTGCCCTCGGAACTCAACAAGGCGGCCACTGGCGAGGTCTGGTTCGATCCGATCTTCCCCAAGACCGACGGTGTGGACGTCGGCACCGTCGTGTTCTCACCTAACGGGCGGACGGTCTGGCATCAGCATCAGTACGGGCAGTTGCTCCAGATCACGTCTGGTTACGGGTTCGTCTGCAAGGAAAACGAGGCCCCGCAGCGGGTACGCACTGGCGACACGGTATGGATCGGGCCCAACGAGCGGCACTGGCACGGCGCTAGCTCCAGCACGCTGATGTCGCACACCACGACCACGATCGGCGCGACGGAGTTTCACGAAGCGGTGACCGAGGCCGACTACGCCGCGGCTAACGCCACCCCGCGCGCCTAGCGGGGTCGTTACGGCGGCCGAGACCGAGATCAGCGCCGACCTGGTCCGAGACCTTCTGCAATCTGGGACTACGCGGTCACGGCGCCGGCCTGGGACGGGCCGCCGCTGTGGCTCCACGGGGACCTCCATCCGGCCAATGTGCTCACGGCAGACGGCAACCTTTGCGGCGTGATCGACTTCGGCGACATGTGCGCCGGTGACCCGGCATTCGACCTCGCTGCCTGCTGGATCCTGCTGCCGGACGGCTTCGCCGACCGGTGCTACGAGGCCTACCAGCCGACCCCGGACCTAGCGACTCAGCGCCGCGCCCGCGGCTGGGCGGTCCTGCACGCCCTCGGCCGCATCCTCATCGGACACGCCGGAGACCATGGCCGCCCCGGTGGCAAGCACACCTGGGGTCCACCAGCCCACGCCGCCCTGCGGCGTCTCACCGCCACAGTCCTCGGTAAGACTGGCAGCGACCAAGCGGAACGCAGACAGGCGGTGCCAGGCGAAGCCTGGCACCGCCCCTGTCCCTGCTGGGAGCCTGACCTCGGCACCCACTCTGACCTGCGATAACAGCGCGGCTGGAGGGACTCGAACCCCCGACCTATTGGTCCGTAGCCAATTGCTCTATCCGCTGAGCTACAGCCGCATTCTTCTCATCCGTATCAGATGCTCTATCCGTTGAGCTAGAGCGCGGGCGAACCCCGGATAGTGTACGGCACTTCGGGGTCTGCGTGCCGGGCCAGTGCCAGCCACCAGCTAGAACGCCAGCGCGGTGGCGGCCTGGACTTAGTGACTGGCCGCAGTCACGAGTTGCTGGATCGAGACGGTATCGGACGCTGCTGGTGCGCTCACCGTGACGGGGACGCCGTAGTGGGTGAAGGCCATAACCATCTGGGCGTCCGCTGCTCCGGCCGCGGTCGGATCTCCGATTTGCAAGTTCATCGTCACCTGGCACGCGAGCTTCCGCTGCGCGTCGAACCAGGCCGTGATTTTGGGCAGCGGCGCACTTTGCAGAGCCTGGCGCGCCGCGCTCGTCTGAGCCTCGGACAGGCCCATTTGAGCCCACTCCGCCTGGGCCCCGGCGAGCATCCCCTGCTTGCTGGGCGTCACGGCGTATCCGCTGCAGGTCTGTCCGTCGATATTCCTCGTCCCAAGTGACGTGACACTCGCGCCGTTCTGCCTCAGTAGCGAGAGGGACGTACCTGGGGACCCATTGGTGACGGTCTGCGATCCCAGCTGCGCGAACGGTATCTCTATCCAGTGGCGACCGCCGGTCACGGCGGCCAGGTTATGGCCGTCAGCGGTCACCTGGAGGTACAGGTTCCCGCCGACCAGCAGCTCCGTTTCCGTCATAGAGCCGTTAGGAATGCTCGCACCGATGTCCAGGGACATCACGTTGGTACGGAAGTCGACCTGGCCGTTCCCGCCAAACGCAAGGTCTTCGCCGTCCACGTGCACCATGCCCGACAGCGTGACATCGGCTGTGCTCTGCGCCAGAGTTTGCTGTGCCGCGGTCGTGACGAACGCGGCAGGCGCGATACCAGGCGAGCCCGATCCGCCGGCCAGCGCGACAAAGACGAGAACTGCGACGACGGCTCCGGCCGCGACAGCCGCATATTCCAGCCTGCGTCGCTTCCGTCGGGCAGGGGCAGCGGTGCCGCTGCTGTTCAGGCCGCCCACCTCAGCACCGGGCGGCCGGCCGCCAGTGCCCGGCGCCCAGAGCTCAGGAGGGCCGGCCTCCGATGACGCCACGCGGGTCGCGTCGACTAGTCCGGGACCGCCTTGGAACGCGGCGCCAGCGGACGTTCCCGACGCAGCCTCCTCAACCGGAGGCTCGTCATATACCTCCATGCGACCATCGCGCACGAGCTTTGTCGGGCGACCCGCAGAAATGTAGCGCATCTCGTGCAGGCCGAAAGGGTCTGCATGCCAGCCCTGCAGTGCCCCGTTAGCCACGGCATCAGTATGCCGTTTCAGAAGAAAGGCGTTAGTAAACAACTACCGAACGATCGATGACCGATCCGGCCGACGAGCGCCGTGGAATGCCGATCTAGGTCACCCTCGTGGGCGCCTCGGCACCCGCTCCGCCGGGGCCACTTCGGCCGGCGGATGCGCTGTTAGGCTTCGCTAGGTCTGGGGGATCAGACGAATCGCTGGCTATCGGGGGGCGGCCGTGCGTGCTGTCGCAGTTGTGCCGGGCAAGCCCGGCTCTGCCGAGCTCATTGAAGTGCCCGATCCGCCGCTGTCAGATGGCGCAATACTGGCGCGTGGCCGCCTCATCGGCATCTGCGGGACGGACGCCGAGATCGTCACCGACGGTTACGGGACAATTCCAGCGGGGACTGACCGGCTCGTGCTGGGCCACGAGTCCCTGGGCGAGGTGATCGAAGCTCCGCATGAGACAGGACTGCAGCCCGGTGACCTGATCACGGGCCTCGTCCGCCGCCCCGATCCGCAGCCCTGCGCGGCCTGCGCCGCTGGCGAGTCGGACATGTGCCGCAACGGAGGATTCGTCGAGCGCGGCATCAGGGGAGCTCCGGGCTACGGCAGCGAGCTATGGCGAGCTGACGAGGAATACGTGATCAAGATCGACGCGGCCCTCGGCGAACTCGGCGTGCTGGTAGAGACGACGTCAGTGGTGGCCAAGGCGTGGGCGCAAGTCGATCGCATCTGCGCCGGGCTGCCCTACGCGCCCGAGGTGGCACTGATCACAGGCGCCGGACCGGTGGGCCTGCTCGCCGCGATGCTTGCGCGGCAGCGCGGCCTTGATACCTGGGTCGTTGACATCGTCACCGACGGTCCGAAGCCGCGGCTGGTCGCAGAGCTCGGCGCCACGTACTCCGCTGCCAGAGCGTCCGAGCTGCCGGTGCGGCCGGACGTCGTCATCGAATGCACCGGACACGGACCGGTTTTGTCCGATGTCTTCGCCAGCGTCAGCCCGAATGCAACCATCGCACTAGCCGGCCTCTCCCACCACCCCTACGTGACGACCGCTGACCTCAGCGCCACGAACCGTCAGCTCGTACTGGGCAACCAGGTGATCTTCGGTACCGTCAACGCAGGCCGCCAGCACTATCACCAGGCTGCCGAAGCCCTGGCCAAGGCGGATCCTGGCTGGCTCGCCAGCCTGATCACCCGGCAGGTGCCGATGCAGGCCTGGACCGAGGCGCTGACTAAGAAGCCTGACGACATCAAGGTCACCGTGGCCCTGGCCGACAGCTTCTGAGAATCGGGTCTGAGGCCGCAGAGTTCCCGCGGCGAGCCGGGAATGCGCTTGCCGCTACGGCAGCTGCGGGGCCGGAATGTGCCAAGGTGCTCGCTCGATGCGCGACAATGACGTGGTTTAGACACACGGCGGCGGCCTAGCCGGAGGTGGAATGGTCAGCGACCTGCCATGGGAGGGAAGCCGCTTCGTCCCTGGCGTCCGGATCGGCAAGTACGCGCTGGAGCAGCAGATCGGCCAGGGCGGTATGGCCGTAGTGTTCAGGGCGCGTGACGAGCAGCTCGGCCGGATGGTGGCGCTGAAGATCATGGCCCCGTCTGTCGCCTCGGACCCGGAATTCCGGGAGCGGTTCGTCCGCGAGTCGAGGGCCGCGGCGGCTGTGGACGACCCGCACATCATCCCGGTGTTCGAGGCTGGTGAATCGGCCGGCGTGCTGTTTATCGCCATGCGGTACGTGCCCGGCGGCGACGTTCGGTCACTGCTGGCTCGGGATGGTCCGCTGAGCACCGATCGGACCTCCGCGATCCTGGTATCGGTGGCGTCCGCACTCGACGCGGCGCACGCCGCCGGGCTGGTGCACCGCGATGTCAAGCCGGCGAACATGTTGATGGACGTCCGCAAGGGCCGGCCGGATCACGTCTACCTGGCGGACTTCGGGCTGACGAAGGCCGCATCCGGGGCGGCTACATTGACTACCACCGGGAGATTCCTGGGAACGGCCGACTATGCCGCGCCAGAGCAGATCGCGGGACGGCGCCTCGACGGCCAGGCGGACCAGTATGCGCTGGCGTGCGCCGCCGTCGAGATGCTCACCGGCCAGACGCCGTTCCCCCTCGAGAACGTCATGGCCGTCCTGTTCGCGCACAGGTCCGAGCCTCCGCCGCCACTATCGGCTCGCCGTCACGGTCTGCCTGCGGAACTGGATGCGGTCCTCGGCCGGGCGCTGGCCAAGTCACCCAGTGATCGATACCCAAGCTGCGGCGACTTCGCCGCAGCCTTCCAGCGCGCAGCCGGCATCGGCCCGTACGAGGCTCCCGTCGCGGCCGGTGCCCTGTACCGCAGAACTGAAGCGGGCGCAGCCGACCTCGCCGCCGGCGGTATTCGCGCGGACCCCACCGCCACCGGCCCCCTAACGCTGCCGCCCTCGATGTTGCCGCCCGGCCGGATCGACGGCGTCCGGGGCCGCGGGCGCGGCGGCCGCCTGGTGATCGCCGCCGCAGCCATCGTTGCCGCGGCCGCGGCCGTCGTCGCGTTTCTCACGCTGGGCCAGCCCGCCCGCCCACCTGGCGCACCTGCGGCTAGAGCCGGTCATACCGCGGCCGGGCGAGCGGTGTCAGCGCCCCGCTGGCAGGCCTATCACGACCCCAGCGGGTTTGCCATCGATCTGCCGCCGGGCTGGGCCCCCGCCTCGACGACGCCAAGTGAGGTTCAGTTCACTGGGACGCCCAGCGGGTTTGTCCTGGTGGTCGCATGGAGCACGCACCCGCAGGCCGATGCCCTGGCCGACTGGCAGCATCAGGCAGCCGCCAAGGCTGCAGCCGATTCCACCTATCGGCAGATCTCGATTCGCCAGGTGAGCTACCGCGGCTACAACGCCGCTGACTGGCAGTTCACCAACATCTACCAGGGCGTCAGCATCCGCGCTATCGACCGCACCTTCATCGTCCGGCCCGGCCAGCTCAGCTACGCAATTGAGCTGTATGGCCCGGCCAGCCAATGGCAAGCGGTGTACGCGAGCACCTGGCAGCATCTGATGACCAGCTTCCAGCCCGCATCCTGAGCGCCCCGCCGGGCGGGCGGTCGCTCCCCGCCCGGCGACTGGACAGCCAGTTCCAGTGGCTTAGGGCGCGAGTTGAAGGTCATGAGTTGGCTGCGCTGCTACAACGCAACGGGCAGGTACGCCAGCGGACGGGGAGATGGACAGACTCACGTCCCACGGGGCGCGGCTGCCCACTACCGGTGAGTCGCTGACATCCGACA
Source organism: Streptosporangiaceae bacterium (assembly GCA_035484155.1). Classification (GTDB taxonomy): domain Bacteria; phylum Actinomycetota; class Actinomycetes; order Streptosporangiales; family Streptosporangiaceae; genus JAJYUU01. The sequence continues at coordinate 11,691 of DATHPF010000020.1, read as the reverse complement.
CCCCCAGCTGCGCCCCCTGCGCGTAACCAGGAGAAGGAGCAGCGAGCACGTACAGGACGATGATGTCGCCGTAGCGGTCGTACACGTTGGGAACGAATCCGCCATTGGAGTAGGTGCCCTCAGCCGTTATGGTCGTGCCGGTCAGCCGACACGAATTCGGAAGAAGTATCGCTGAGGACGGGCCGTCGTTGCCCTCGGCCGTCATCTGACTGTCGGATTCAACCGAAATCGGGAGCTGCTCACCGGGCGAAGCAGTGGCCGCCCGGGTCGGGGTCGGGGTCAGGGTCGGGGTTGATGGAGTCGGCGCGGGCGCGAGTTGACCGGCGTGAGTTGGCTGTGCCGCTACGACGCATCGGGCGGGCACGCCAGCGGACGGAGAGATGGACAGGCTCACCTGCCATGAGGCATGGCTGCCCACCACCGGGGACTCACTGACACCTGACGCCCCCAGCTGCGGCCCCTGCGCATAGCCAGGAGAAGGAGCAGCGAGTACGTACAGCACGATGATGTCGCCGTAGCGGTCGTACACGTTCGGCACGAAGCCGCCATTTGCGTACGTGCCCTCGGCCGTTACGGTCGTTCCAGTTAGCCGGCACGAGGTCGGAAGAAGTATCGAGGAGGACGGTCCGTCGTTGCCCTCGGCCTTCATCTGACTGTCGGATTCAACCGAGATCGGGAGCTGCGCGGCTGACGCGGCGGCAACAGCCTGCGAGGTTCCCGTTAGTGGGCCGGAACTGGCGGTGGTCGGAACCGACGTGGCGGCAGGCAGAGATGCCTGTCGGCTTATGGGGCCGCATCCAGCGACCAGCAGGGTGCCAATGGCGGCGGCCGCGGCGGCCGCGGCGAAGTTATTCGAGCGCATGCTCGCAATATTCGGCAGGAGCAGCGAGATTGTCATGGGGAGTGGTTCCCATATGGGGAGGGCTTCCCGCTAAGATCCGCCGCCCGCTGTGACTCCGGCGAGCACGTACCTACATCCCCGAATCAGATCGGCGCCATATCAACGAAGCGGCTGTAGTGACCCTGGAAAGCGACCGTCACAGTTGCTGTCGGACCATTCCTGTGTTTGGCCACGATCAGGTCAGCCTCCCCCGCACGCGGGGACTCGCGCTCGTAGGCGTCCTCACGGTGCAGCAAGATCACGACGTCCGAGTCCTGCTCGATGCTGCCCGATTCGCGTAGATCAGCGAGCAACGGTCTCTTGTCGGTCCGCAGCTCAGGACCGCGATTGAGCTGGGCGAGGGCGACGACCGGGACCTGCAGTTCCTTAGCGAGAAGCTTCAGCGACCTGGATAGCTCGGACACTTCCTGCTGCCTGTTTTCCACCCGCTTTGGCGAGCTCATGAGCTGGAGGTAGTCGACGACTACGAGCTTGAGGTCGTTGCGCTGTTTCAGCCGCCGGCACTTGGACCTGATCTCCATCATCGACATGTTTGGCGAGTCGTCGATGAACAACGGCGCGTCGACCACCTCGCTCATCCGGCGGGCCAGCCTGGTCCAGTCGTCCTCACTTAGCTGTCCAGTCCGCATCGCGTGCAGCGGCACCCGCGCCTCAGCCGACAGCAACCGCATCGTGATTTCATTGCGGCTCATCTCCAGGCTGAACAAGACCGCCGTCATCCCGTGCTTGATAGACGCAGAGCGACATACGTCCAGAGCCAGTGCCGAGTTGTGCGTCGGGATCATCGACCGGCTCGCCAGGTACAGGTGGTCAGCGGCGTCTACCTCTACACATCGGACCGGCACGCTGCCCACCGGCCGGACATCCACGATTAGCCGCCCGTGGACGCGCTGAGCAGTATGAGCGGGTCTGCGCAAACGATGCGCCGCGCGCTTGCGTGCAAGACCGAACACCTCGTCACCAGTGGTGAAGGTGATGGTGTATGCCACCGCCGACGGCTCAGTCCTGCCGGGCACCGGCCTATTGGTCAGTCCGCATCGGTAGCCGAGGCTCACCACAAGCTCTCTGACGTCAGCCGCCAGTCGCGCCGACGTAGTCGTGTAGTGGACAGACCCGGTCGGGCTTACCGTCCCAGCTGTGTCGAGGAGCCCTGCCAGCAGCGCCAGGCGCTGCGCACGACTCGCGCGCAGGTACTGACGCGGAATGTGCTTAGTGCTGAGCACGCGGAGATCGCGGAGGATGCCGAGCTTGCGAAAGATGCCAACCTCGCGAAGGCTCCCGTCACCGAGCCCCGTGCCGAGAACGTAGGCCGGTACCGGCAACCGGGCATGCTCCAGGTCCAGCGGCTGTGCGACTGGCACCGCGAGAACTGGCGCCACGAGACTGGGGCCGTAGCCGTCATCGCGGTAGAGCATCCGCGCGATCTCGCCTGTCGTATGTACCGACACGGCCGTCCGGTAATCGCGCACAGATTCGTCGGCAGTATCACCTGCGTCGGCACTGTCGACTGGAGCGGTACTGTCCGGTGCAGCGGCACCGTCCGCTCCAATGGTGTCGGCACCCACGGCCGCGTACGCAAGCCGCCGGTCGGCTGCCGTCGTCGTCACCCACTGATGCTCGGCGTCCGCGACGATCGTCGTCAGGTCGTCGAACACCACTTCATAACAGGGCCGATCCAGCATGACTTCGGTCGCTGCGGTCACGGTTATCGGCCGCCCGTCCGCGCCGAGCAGCCGATCGCCGACTCGGACCTGTCCCATCGTGGTCCAGCCGGTCGGGGTGGGCAGCGGCGTATCGAGGGCTAGTGCCTTGCCAATCGCTGGCCTGGCCGCGATCACGACCATCTGGCCCGGGTGCAGCCCGTTGGTCAGGGCGTCCAGGTCGGCGAAGCCGGTCGGCACGCCAGCCAGTGTCCCGCCTCGGCTGCCGATCGCCTCGATCTCATCCAGTGCTCCTGGCATGATCTCGGCGAGCGGCAGGTAGTCCTCGCTGATGCGCCTGTCGGTGACGCCGTAGATCTCCGCCTCGGCGCGGTCGACAAGCTCGTCCGCGTCACCGTCCCCGCCGTAACCGAGCTGCACGATCCGCGTGCCAACCTCGACCAGGCGCCGCAGGATGGCGCGCTCGCGGACGATCCGCGCGTAGTAGCCCGCGTTGGCCGCCGTCGGCACTGACGCGATCAGCGTGTGCAGGTACGGCGCGCCGCCCATCCTGCCGATGTCGCCGTTGCGGGTCAGCTCGGCCGCGACAGTCACCGCGTCGGCGGGCTCGCCGCGTCCGTACAGGCCGAGAATGACGTCATGCACGAGCTGGTGCGCTGGCCGGTAGTAGTCCTGCGGCTTGATCACGTCGAGCACGTCAGAGATCGCGTCCTTCGACAGCATCATGCCGCCCAGCACGCACTGCTCGGCGGCGAGATCGTGCGGCGGCGTCCGCTCGAATTCCTCGCTCCGAGGCCTAATCTCTGCAATGCTCACCCGGCGCTCCTCCCCATTCCCCGCCAATCCCGGCTGAACTAACAGCTCTGTGCTAGCTACTAACTGCCAGCTACTAACTGCCAGCTACTAACTGCCAGCTACAAACAGCGCTGTACCAGCCGCCAATCTGGCAACGGCCGCACCGGGCTCTTCGCCAGTTCTATCGAATGCCTCCGACAGTCTTCAGCGTGTCGCGCGAACCGTCGAATCATGGTGTGCACAGGCCTGTGGACAGGTTGTGTAGACACGCCGCAAGTGCTGTGCGCAGCCTGGGGACGCCACTGTGGAAAGAACTCCGGCTAAGCTCTCGCAACGGCTCTGGTCTGCGCGAACGTTCTGCCCAGGGTGTGCATACAAGATTTTTTGGCCATGGGAGAACGCGGCCGGTCCCGCCGAGTTATCCACACTAGGAATTTGACGTCCAACGTCAGGCAAGAAGTCCGCCGGGCCCGGGCCGGGGAGCCAGCAGATCCGCCGATTTGCCGGGCGGGCAAGCGCGCGAACAACTACAGTTCGAGTATGTGTTCGAACGGGGGCCGCACCGAGGCCGACATCGCGACGCGGCTGGCAGCCGCGATCAACGAGCTGGCCGCGGCGGCTACCGGCGACCAGGACGCGGCCGACGACAACCTGGCGGAGCGCCTCGCCCGGGCCTGGGCGACGATCGTGGCCGCTGATCCCGAGCTCGCTGCGCGGACGGCCAGGTACTCGCGTTCCTAGGACTGGGCCGCCGTAGACGCTGCTGCACGCCGGCCCAGGCGGCGCCACCGGGCGTACCGTCGGTCGGCAAGCACTTGATGCACCACGTTCCGTCCTGGAATGCCGGTAACCCCGCCACCGCCGTGTGTCGCCGAGCCAGCCTGGTACAGACCCTGAATCGGTGTCCGCAGGTCGGCGTAGCCGGCCGCGGGCCGGCCGTGGAACATCTGGCCCAGGGTCAGCTCACCGTGGAAGATGTTGCCACCGACCAGGCCGTACTCTTCCTGCATCTGGCGGGGGCCGATGACCTGCCGGTGCAGGACCGAGTCAGCGAAGCCCGGCGCGACCGTCTCCATCCGGGCGACGGCACGATCGGCGTAGGCGGCCAGGGCGGCCTCGTCGGTCTGCTGTGCGTACGTATGCGGCACCCACTGGGTAAACATCGAGATCACGTGCTGGCCCGCCGGCGCAAGGCTGTCGTCGAACACGCTGGGGATGCAGATGTCGGCGAACGGGACCCGGCAGGGCTGCCCGGCCACCGCGTCCTGGAAGGCGTTCTCCAGGTCGTCCAGGCTCTCGGCCAGCACGATGGTGCCGCCGTGTACCTGCGGGTCGAAATCTGGGTGACTAGCGAAGACTGGCAGCCGGTCGACAGCCAGGTTGATCTTCACGGTGCCGCTCCGGGACTGCCAGCGGCGGATGTCGGCGACGAAGTCAGCGGGCAGTTCCGACGGGTCCACGAGGTCGAGGAACGAGATTGCCGGATGCGCGGTAGTGATCACGGTAGCCGCGCTGATCACCTCACCGCTGGCCAGCGTGATGCCGGTTGTACGGCCGCCGCTGGTGTTGATGGACGCGATTTTCGCGCCCGTCCGGATCTGCGCGCCGAACGACCTCGCAGCAGCAGCCAGCGCAGCGGTGACGCCGCCCATGCCGCCGCGGGGGAAGCCCCACGCTCCGGCCTGGCCGCCCGAATCGCCCAGGTGATGATGGAGCGTCACGTAAGCGCTGCCTGCCGACCGCGGCCCGGCCCAGGTGCCGATCACCCCGGACACCGACAGCAGGCCACGGAGCGCGTCACTATCGAAGTAGCCGTCCAGCACGTCGGCGATGCTGCTGGACAACAGCCGGGTGATGTCGACCGCTGCCCTGGCGTCTACGTTCTTCAGGTGCCGCAGCAGGAGTCCCTGGCGGAGCAGGTCCTGCGGGCGGCGCGAGCCCAGCCGTGGCGGGATCTGACTCAGCATCGGGCCCAGGACGGCGCCGATGCCGTCCATGTGCGCCTCGTAGGCCCGGTACGCATCGGCGTCGCTGCCGGAGAACTTGGCGATCTCGGCGTGGCGCTGTGCAGGATCGGGCGGCAGCCGGAGGTACCGGCCGTCCGCGCGCGGCGCGAAGTAGGGACCCTGTGGGTAGACGTGATAGCCATGCTGCGCCAGCCGCAGGTCGCTGACGAGGTCCTGCGGAAGCAGCGAGACGACGTACGAGAGCGACGTGACCGTGTAGTCCGGCCCGAACGGATGCGCGCTCACTGCGGCGCCGCCGACGACGTCCCTGGCCTCGCATACCAGTGTCGACAGGCCGGCCCTGGCGAGGTACGCGGCCGCGACGAGACCGTTGTGGCCGCCGCCGATAATCACGACATCCCAGCTCGCCGTCATTCGGCAGATCCCTTCGTCAATTGCCCGTGGTCAGGTCGCCCGTGCTTTCGCTCGCCCGTGCTTTCGCTCGCCCGTCGTTAACTCAGCCGTGCATAGTTCAGGAGGGGCGCAGTTCGCTGCGCCCCTCCTGAACTGTGCTGCTCACCGCCGCCGACAAAGACGGCGTGTGCCGGTCAGCTAGCGGCGACCTCGATCTCCAGGCTGGCGCTCACCTCGGGGTGCAGGCGAACCGCGACCTGGTGCGAGCCGATGGTCTTGATCGGGTTCCTGACCTCGATCTTGCGCCGGTCGAGCTCGGGGCCGCCAGCCGTCTTGACGGCAGCAGCGATGTCGGCAGTCGAGATCGAACCGAACAGGCGGCCGCCGGTGCCTGCCCTGGTCTGGAGCCTGACCCGCAGGCCTGACAGTCGGCTAGCTGCTTGCTTGGCGTCGTCCAGGCTGCGGATCTCGCGGGCCGACCGGGCGCGCTTGATCATTTCGATCTGCTGCTCTGAGCCGCGGGTCCATGGCATGGCCAGACGACGCGGCACGAGGTAGTTGCGGCCGTAACCGGCCTTGACCTCGACCACGTCACCGGGGGTACCCAGGCCGGTGACTTCCTGGGTCAGGATGAGCTTCATCGGCTTACCGCTCATGGCTGGTTCCTCCCCTGGCCTAGCGAGCCGTGCTCGTGTAGGGCAGCAGCGCCATCTCACGCGCGTTCTTGATCGCCGTGGCGACGTCGCGCTGGTGCTGCGTGCAGTTACCGGAAACCCGGCGCGCGCGGATCTTGCCGCGGTCGGAAATGAACTTCCGCAGCAGCCCGGTGTCCTTGTAGTCCACCCTGGTCACCTTTTCCTGGCAGAACAGGCAGACCTTCTTCTTGGGCTTGCGGATCGGTGGCTTGGCCATCGTGGTGCTCCTTCGCGTCCCGGCTCGTGCCGGGATGGTTGGCAGAGCCCCGCCTGCGGCGGGGATGGTCGGTGTTGACTTGTGTGGTCGGTGATAGCGGGTGGCTAGAAGGGCGGCTCGTCAGAGAATCCGCTGTCGCCCGGCTCCGCGGCCCACGGGTCATCGTTGGCGCGACCACCGGCGTTCCCGGCGCCCCCACCATACCCGCCCTGGCCTGCTGACCCGGACTGGCCGCCGCCGAAGCCGCTGCCGCTACCTGACCTGGCCGACTTGTTGACCTTGGCCGAGGCATTGCGCAGCGACGGGCCGACCTCGTCGACCTCTACTTCGTAGACGGTGCGCTTCTCGCCTTCCTTGGTCTCATAGGAGCGCTGGCGCAGCCGCCCGGAGACGATGACGCGCATCCCGCGCTGCAGGCTCTCGGCCACGTTCTCCGCAGCCTGCCGCCATACGTTGCAGGACAAGAACAGCGAGTCGCCGTCCTTCCATTCGTTCGTCTGCCGGTCCATGAACCGGGGAGTCGAGGCGACCCGGAAGGTAGCCACGGCCTGCCCGGTCGGGGTGTATCGAAGCTCCGGATCATTGACGAGGTTGCCGATGATCGTAATGGTGGTATCGCCTGCTGCCATCGGGGGTACTCCCGCTCGCTCGGGTCGGGGTTGATGTCGAGCTCGTGTGGCCGAGCTGTGATGTCGGGTCGCTGATATCGAGCTGCTGATATCGAGCGTGGCAGCCGTGACCAGGCCTAGGTCAGGCCAGATCAGGCCTCAGGATCTTGGTGCGCAGAACCGCCTCGTTCAGGTTCAGCTGGCGGTCGAGCTCCTTGACGGTGTCCGGCTCGGCCTTCAGCTCGATGACGGTGTAAATGCCCTCGGACTTGTGGTCGATCTCGTAGGCCAGCCTGCGCCTGCCCCAGACGTCGACCTTGTCCACCGTACCGCCGGCCGTGGTGACGACCGTGAGGAACTGGTCGAGGGACGGCTGCACGGTGCGCTCTTCTAGCGAGGGATCCAGGATGATCATCATCTCGTATTGGCGCATAGGGATTAACCTGCCTCCTTCGGACTCTGGCGGTCACGGTATCTCCGTGACAGGAGGAACTGCGTGCCGTCGCGTAGGCGGCTTCATCGCAGCCGGGCCAGCTTACCAGCAGCCAGCGACAGTGCCGCCCGGTCCGCGTCCGGGCACGCCCGCCTCGTGCGGGCACGGCTCGTCCGGGCGGGCACGGCTCGTCCGGGCGGGCACGGCACGTCCGGCGTTGCCTGTTCCTTTCTTGTCCTGCCCGGCACACACTGATAGCACGCAGCCGTACACCATCATGTCTCCGTTAGTGGGGGTAACGATGCCCGAAGCCATCGGCACGACGACTCAGGACCGCGCGCTGCGGCTCACGCTAAACAGCGACGGCCAGCGCCATCCCGTCCTGAACGCGGCTACCGCGTTCGTTTTCGTGGCCGGCGTCGCCGCTTTCCCGTTAGGTCTCATCGTCCGCGACCACCTCTTGGCGACCGTCGTCGGCATCGTCGCATTTGCCGTCGGCATAGTGGCGCAGCTGATATCAGCGACAAGGGAGGAACGGATTTTCATCGTGGCGGGCATGGTGGCCGGGTTCATCGGCATGGGCCTCGGCATCGCCCATGGCGGATTCGGATAGCCGGGGAGGGCCGGTTGCCGGGCACCGTCACATGAATCGCCGAGCTCTGTCCGTCGGCCAGTTTCCACAGTGATCATGAAGAGAAACGTATCGCCGGCGAAAGATTGTTAACGGGATCATGATCTGGCGCCTAACTCGGCGTCGGCCAGGCGCTCCGTGAGCTCGGGCTGTCGGTCGCGGCCGATACGCTCGGCAGATGACTCGGATTGGTGCACACCTGCATGACGGCGATCCCCTGGCGCAGGCACAGGCCATCGACGCCGACGCCGTCCAGTTCTTCCTCGGTGACCCGCAGGGCTGGAAGGGACCGACGTTCCCCCGCGAGCCGGACGAACTCCGGGACGGCTTCGAGCGCGCGGGCATCAGCGCCTACGTCCACGCTCCGTATGTCATCAACGTCGCCTCGCCGAATAACCGGATCAGGATTCCCAGCCGCAAACTGCTGCAGCAGCAGCTGACCGCGGCGGCGTCCGTCGGCGCCAAGGGACTGATCGTGCACGGCGGCCATGTCACTGACGGGGTCGATCCTGAGGAAGGCTACGACAGCTGGCGCAAGGCCATCGAGCGGATCGAGCGGCCGCTGCCGATGCTGATCGAGAACACTGCTGGCGGTGACGGCGCGATGGCCCGCGGCCTGGACGCCATCGCGCGGCTGTGGGACGCCGTCGGCGACGCGGCCGACGGGGGTGGCGAGGTGGGCTTCTGCCTCGACACTTGCCACGCCTTCGCTTCCGGCGAGGACCTGGCGACCGTGGTTGCCAGGGTCAAGGCCATTACCGGCCGCATCGACCTGGTGCACTGCAACAACTCGCGCGACGAGTTCGGCTCGGGCCGGGACCGGCATGCCGGCCTGGAATCAGGCCAGATCGACCCGGCTCTGCTGGTCGACGTCGTCCGCTCGGCCGGCGCGGCCGCGATCTGCGAGACGCCAGACGCGGCAGCGGACGTTCGCTGGCTGCGCGCCAAGCTGAACTAGCCGGGCGGTCAGATCCGGCCGGGCGCGCTACGGGAGAGCCCGTCCAGACGGCCCCGTTCCGTGCCCGGTAATCGGATAACCCAGGCTGCCGGCGCTACAGGAGCAGTGACATCCGCGACGCGCGCTGAGCGAGCGCCTCTTCAGGCGTGAGCGCCACGGCGAGCAGGGCCGATCCGCCGGACGACGACGACGTGGTGTGGGCGCCGCCCGCTGTCACTCCGGTGCCCTGGCCCTGGCCACCACAGGGTTGCCCGCCGCCGCCGCCTCCGCCGCCGGGCTGGCATGTCGGCGTTGAGGTGGGCCCTCCTGATGGCGAGCAGGAGGGCTCGCCGAAGAACCCGCACGTCGGCGCTCCGGATGGCGTCGGCCCGTTACACGGCTGACCAAACTGTCCTTGTCCCTGCCCCTGCTGGCAACTCGGGTTCGGGTTCGGCTGGCAGGTCTGGCCCTTCGGGCAGCGGCAGTTCTGGAACTGGCCCTGCTGGCAGACGGGCTTCTTTGGTGCCTGTGGCGCCACCATGACCCACCTGGCGAAGCCTGAGTAGTCAGGCGTCGGCAGGCTGGCCGCTGGCAGGTTGGCGAACTCAGTCTCCATGAACGCCTTCCACGTCGCGGCCGGCCAGGCGCCACCGTAGGAGCCGCCGATCCCGCCGAGCCATGGAAGATTGTCCAGATTCTGAGCCTGAGTGTTGGTCCACAGGCCGACCGCCATCGCGTACTGCGGGATGGCCCCGACGAACCAGGCCTCGGAGGCCGCGGTGCCGTTACCGAGTGTTCCGGTCTTGCCGATAATGGAGCGGTCCGGCCAGGTCGCGTTCGGGTACGCGGTGCCATTGACGTTGTCGAAGGACAGGGCGTAGTCCTCGTCGGCAGCGGCGGCCGGGCTCATGACGACGTGCGTGGCGACCTGGAGCGGGACTGGCTGCTGGCCGTTCGGTGTCGACTCCGAGAGCTTGCTGATCACGTGCGGTGCGTGGTAGATGCCGCCGTCGATCAGAGTGGCAAACGTCGACGCCTGCTCGATCGGCGTCAGGTCGCCCTGGCCGAGCGCGATCTGGACCGACCCGGAGATGCTGCCCTTCGCTCCGAAGAGCCCGTTGAGCCCCTTCAGGTCGTTGGTACCGAGGTTGAACGGATCAGCTCCGACACCGAATGCCGCCGCGGTGTTGATGACGTTCTGGACGCCGACCCGGTGGGTCAGGTCGGTGAAGGCGGGGTCGGAGGACTGGGCAGCAGCCACGGCTACCGAGATCGGACCGAGCGGCGCGTCACCTACCGACTCCCACCAGCCGGCCGACTTGGCTGCTGCGGCACCCATGGCTGGAGGCTTCGGCGTGGACAATTCGGCCCGGTCCGCCGCAGTCCAGTCCGGCGGGATCCACAGCGGCGAGTAGCCGTTCAGCACACTGTCCTGCACGTCCATGCCCTGGTTGATCGCCGTCGCGAGTACGTAAGGCTTCATCGACGAGCCAACCGGGTGCGGCGCCTCAGCCATGTTGTAGTCGCAGTACAGCCGTTGGCAGCGGGGTGAGTCGTAGCCGGGGCCGCCGTAGATGGCGTCAATGGCGCCCGTCTTCGGGTCCTCCAGCGAGACACCGAAGTGGTCGTAGAACGGGAGAGGCGATGCTCCCGACGCGCTTGCGGCCGCGTTAATCTGCTGCTTCTCCGAGTTGACCGCCCTGGCGAGCGACCGCATCATCTGCGGGTTAAAGGTCGTGGTGATCCGCAGCCCGCCAGTGTCGATCTTCGCGACGCTGTAGTGGTAGGTGCTCTCGAGTTCCTGCTGGACCATCTGCATGAGGTAGGCATTGGTGCCAGTCCAGCCATTGCCTGCGGACGACTCGTTGAGCTGGATGGACTTGTTGAAGGCCTGCTCCGCCTGCGGCAGCCCGCACTGGGCGCACAACGAGTTGGCCGTCTGCTGGGTGATTGCGCCGTCGCGGGCCATGTTGGTGAGCACGTACTGCCAGCGCTGCACCAGCATGGTGTAGCCGACGCCGCCTGTCGGGTTCGGCGTGAAAACGCCAGGCTCGTTCGGCATGGCGCCCAGCATCGCGGCCTGCGCGGTGGTGAGACTCGCGCCCTGCTTAGCGAGATTGACGCTGAAGTAGTCCTCGGCCGCGGCCCAGACGCCAAAGATGTTGTTCCCGAACGGAACGGTGTTCAGGTAGTTCGTGAGGATCCACGGCTTCGAGCGCGAGTGGGCCAGCTTGACCGCCACGAAGATCTCCTTGATCTTCGTGGTGACGGTGCGGGTGGCGCCGATGTTCGCGTAATAGTTCTTCGCGTATTGCTCGGTGATCGTCGAGCCGCCCTGCAGCCCGCCGCTGCCGAACAGGTCGTCCTTGGCAGCGCGGGCGATGCCCGATACCGAGATGCCGCCCTCGTGGTAGAAGTTCCGGTCCTCCGCGGCGATGATCGCGTCATTGACG
>DATHPF010000019.1:0-8944 GCA_035484155.1 Streptosporangiaceae bacterium | reverse complement strand
CCATGCTCGCTACTGCGAGCCTGGGCGCGATCTGGACGTCGTGCTCGCCTGACTTCGGGGCCCGCAGCGTGATCGACAGGTTCGCCCAGGTCTCGCCGAAAGTCCTGCTGGGCGTCGACGGCTACGCCTACGGCGGCAAGCGGTTCGACCGGCGCCCCGAACTGGCCGCGATCGCCGCGGAGCTGCCCGGCCTGCACGCCGTCGTCCTGGTCGACTACCTCGGCAGCGGCAGCGGCGCCGGCACCAGCACCGGCACCGGGCTGGCCGGCCTGCCGGCCGAAGTGCAAGAGCTGAGCTGGGACAGCCTTGGTCCGGCCGACGCTAGCCAGGCGAAACTTGAATTCACCGAGGTGCCGTTCTCGCATCCGCTGTGGGTGCTGTACTCCTCCGGCACCACCGGCCTGCCGAAGCCGATCGTGCACAGCCATGGCGGCATCGTCGTCGAGCACCTCAAGGCGCTCGCCTTGCACCAGGATCTGACCAGCGCGGACAGGTTCTTCTGGTACACCACCACCGGCTGGATGATGTGGAACTACCTGGTCGGCGGCCTGCTCGTCGGCGCCACGGTGGTGCTCTACGACGGCAGCGCCGTGCACCCGGACACCGGCGCGCTCTGGCGGCTGGTGGCGAAGGCGGGCGTGACCTACGCCGGCACCGGCGCGCCGTACCTCATGGCCTGCCTCAAGGCAGGCCTCCGGCCGGCCGCCGAGCATGATCTCTCCGCCCTCAAGGGCGTTGGCTCCACCGGCTCGCCGCTCCCGCCTGAAGGTTTCCGATGGGTCTATCAAGAGCTGGGAACGGGGTCGCCCGACCTCATCCTCGGCTCGCTCTCTGGCGGCACTGATCTGTGCACCGGATTCGTCGGGCCATCGCCGCTGCTTCCCGTGCGCGCCGGAATCATCTCCGGTCCGTGCCTCGGCGCCAAGGTCGAGGCCTTCGACGCGGCCGGCCAGCCGGTCGTGGGCGAGGTCGGTGAACTGGTGCTGACCCAGCCGATGCCGTCCATGCCGGTCGGGTTCTGGCACGACCCAGACGGCGAGCGGTACCGGGCCGCCTACTTCGCTGACTACCCGGGCGTCTGGCGGCACGGCGACTGGATCATGATCCGGCCCGACGGCGGCTGCGTGATCTACGGCCGATCCGACGCCACCCTGAACCGCGGCGGGGTGCGGATGGGCACTAGCGAGTTCTACCGGGTGGTGGAACGGCTGCCCGAGGTCGCCGACAGCCTCGTGGTGGACACTGGCCAGCTCGGCCAGGACGGACGGCTCATTCTGTACGTGGTGCCAGCCGACGGGTACCCCGTCGACGACGCGCTGATCGCCAAGATCAGGTCAGTGCTGCGCACCGAGCTGTCGCCGCGTCATGTGCCCGACCAGATCAGCCAGGTCCCCGGCATCCCGCGCACGCTGTCCGGCAAGAAGCTCGAGGTCCCGGTCAGGAAGATCCTGCTGGGCACACCGGTCCGCGACGCGGCCGATCCGGACGCGCTCGCTAATCCCGAGGTGCTCAGCTATTTCTCACCTGGCAGGCCGACGTGACGGAATCCACCGGGCGCAACTTCGGCGAGGAAGGCGGCCTGCTGACCTACGGCAGCTATCTGCGGATCCCGCAGCTGCTGGCCCAGCAGGTACCCGAGGTGAGCCCGCCAGCGCACGACGAGCTGCTGTTCATCATCGTCCATCAGACCTATGAGCTGTGGTTCAAGCAGTTGCTGCACGAGCTCACCGCGGTCCGCGACGCGCTGCTCCTGGACCGGTCCGATGCGGCCGGCAGACAGATCTGGCTTGCCCGGCACCTGCTGCATCGCGTGCACGTGATCGAGCGGCTGCTGGTGAGCCAGATTGACGTCCTGGAGACGATGACGCCGCAGGATTTCCTGGAGTTCCGCGCCGCCCTGGCACCGGCGAGCGGGTTTCAGTCGGTGCAATTCAGGGAGCTGGAGTTCCTGTCCGGCGCCAAGGACCCCGAGTTCGTGGGCAGGTTCCGGGCGCTAACGCAGGAGGAGCACGACCGGCTGACCGCCCGGCTCGCTCAGCCGTCGCTATGGGACGCCTTCGTGGACGTGCTCCGCGACCGGGGCCTCGCGGTCGGCACCGATAAGCAGATCCTCGCGTCACTGGTGAGCGTGGCACGCGACCGCCCGCACTACGACGACCTTTGGCAGCTCGCGGAGGATTTGCTGACTCACGACGAGCTCGCCGGGCTGTGGCGGGCCCGTCACGTTCAGATGGTCGAGCGGCAGATCGGCACTAAGTCAGGGACTGGCGGCTCTACTGGTGCGCCTTATCTGCACCGCCGGGTGCCGTTGCGCTATTACCCGCTGCTCTGGGAGTTGCGGGACTCGCTGTGATGTTAGGTCAGGCAGTTGTAGCCAGGTCGGAAGCGGCAGCGTAGCTGCGCCTTAGGGAGTGAAGACATGTCGGACAGTGCGAGCGTTGCGACGGCCGACGACCAGCAGGGCCACGACGGGCAAGCCCTTGACAAGCAGGTCCTCGACAAGCAGGCCCAAGAGAAGCGTGCACTGCTCGCCCAGGCAGCCGTCTGCGCGGGTCCGATGGTCGGCGTCGGCGACGTGGCCATCTGTCTTAAGGCGTACTACCGGCACGTAGCGCTCGATGACCTGGCGGCGGCAGGTGCTGACCGGCTGGCCGCGGTCACGGCTCGGCATGCGGAACTGGCCGTGCACCGCCCTCAGGGCCGGGCCCTCGTTGAGGTCCGGCGCGGCGGCGACGCGGTGCTCGACCCGCCCGCCGACGTCATCGACATCGTCACCGACGACATGCCGTTCCTGGTCGACTCACTCACGATGGAGCTGGCCAAGCACGGGCTTGCCGCCAGGCTCGTCGTGCATCCGCAGTTGCGCGTGCGCCGGGACGTCAGCGGGACGCTGCGCGAGATCGCCGGCCAGGCCAGTGCCGGCCAGCTGAAAGATGACGGGGCAAGCCATGACGAGCTGGCTGAGTCATGGACGCACATCGAGATCCCGCCGCTTGCCGATGGTGAGGCCGAAGGGCTGACCGCGGACCTGACGAGGGTGCTCGGTGATGTCAGGGTCGCGGTCGAGGATTACGCCAGGATGCGCGCCAGGGCCCTGTCACTGGCCGACGCCCTGGCTGCGGAGGGCGACGAGGCTGCCCCAGGTGATGTCTTCGCCCATGCTGGCTACAACAGCGCTGACGCCCCGGCTGAGATCGCCGAGCTACTGCGCTGGCTCGCCGATGGTCACTTCACGTTCCTCGGCTACCGCGAATACGACCTGCAGACCGGGCCAGCGGGGATGTCGCTGACCGCCGTGCCTGGCACCGGCCACGGCATCCTGCGCCACGACCGGGTCGGAGAGGGGTCGTTCGCGCTGCTGCCGGAGGAAGTGAAGGCGCGCGCGCTGGAACCGCAGCGGCTGATCGTGACCAAGGCCAACTCCCGCTCGACGGTGCACCGGCCGAGCTATCTCGACTACGTCGCGGTGAAGCGACTGTCGCCGGCCGGCGAGATCGTCGGGGAGTACCGGTTCCTCGGCCTGTACACGCACGCCGCGTTCTCCGAGAGCATCAAGGGGATCCCGGTGCTGCGGCGCAAGCTCGCCGACGTACTCGAGCTATCCGGGATGGCCGCGGACAGTCACGACGGCAAGGAAATCGCCGAAGTGCTCGATTTCTACCCGCGCGAAGAGCTGTTCATGACCTCGGTCAGCGACCTGGCGACCATCACCGCCGGGGTGCACATGCTGCGCGAGCGCCGCCAGACGCGGCTGTTCCTGCGCAAGGACGTGTACGGCCGGTACGTGTCCTGCCTGGTGTACTTGCCCAGGGACCGATACACCACGCAGGTCAGGCTGCGGGCCCAGGAGATACTGCAGCGCGCGTTCGGGGCCGTTTCGCAGGTCGACTACAGCGTCCAGGTAGGTGAGTCGGCCGTGGCCAGGCTGCACCTGGTCGTCCGCGCCGAGCGGGGCCGGCAGCTACCTGACACCGATCCCGCAGAGCTAGAGCGCGCGGTCGCCGCCGCCGTCCGGTCCTGGGACGACGACGTCTCCGACGAGGCGATCGCGGCGTTCGGCCCGCAGCGCGCCAGGGAACTGCTCAACCAGATCGGCGGCGCGATCCCCGAGACCTACAAGACCGATGTGCCGCCGTCGGCCGCTGTCACGGACTTCGCCAGGATCCTGGAGCTCCGCGAGTCCGACCGCACGATCGACTTCGAGCTGTGGGAGTCGGAGACCTACGTCGGGGGCGTGCCGATCGAGCCGGACGACGACGTGCCGGACACAGTCAAGCCGGTGTGGCGGCTGACGATCTACCGGACCAACGGTCCCATCACGCTGACCGACGTACTGCCGCGACTCCAGCACATGGGCGTCGACGTGGTGGACGAGCATCCCTACGAGTTCGGCGCCGACGAGCCCTTCTGGATCTACGACTTCGGCCTGCGCCAGCGCCCGGTCGTGGTCGATACGGGCGAGGCTTCCCAGCAAGGCGACCTGATCTCCAACCAGCGCGTCCGGGAGCAGGTCGAGGGGGCGCTGCTGGCACTGTGGGATGGCCGGATCGAGGATGACGGCTTCAACGCCCTGGTGCTGGACGCACAGCTGACCTGGCGTCAGGTCGCCGTGCTGCGCGCCTACGCCAAGTACCTGCGCCAGGCCAACATCACCTTCAGCCAGGACTACATCGAGAGCGTGCTGCGGTCGAACGGCCCGATCGCCAGGCTCCTGGTCATGCTCTTCGAGTCCCGGTTCGACCCCGACATGCAAGCCGGCGCGGCCGAGCGGAGCGAGGCGATCACCGAGGAGATCACCGGCGCGCTCGACAACGTGGCCAGCCTGGACGAGGACCGCATCCTGCGGTCCTACCTTGGCCTCATCAAGGCGACACTGCGGACTAACTACTTCAGCACCGCAGACGGCCCCGTTCCGTTCCTGGTGTTCAAGCTCGACGCGCAGCGGGTGCCGGACCTGCCGGCCCCGCGCCCGGAGTTCGAGATGTTCGTCTACTCACCGCGATTCGAAGGCGTGCACCTGCGATTCGCCAGCGTTGCCCGCGGCGGCCTGCGCTGGTCAGACCGGCGGGAGGATTTCCGTACCGAGATCCTGGGCCTGGCCAAGGCGCAGGAGGTCAAGAACTCCGTCATCGTGCCGTCCGGCGCTAAGGGCGGGTTCGTGTGCAAGCAGCTGCCGGATCCGGCCGATCGCGACGCCTACCAGGGCGAGGTGCTGGCCTGCTACCGGATGTTCATCTCAGCGATGCTGGACGTGACCGACAATCTGGAAGCCGGCCAGGTCGTACCACCCGAGCGCGTGGCTCGGCACGACGCGGACGACCCATACCTCGTGGTGGCCGCGGACAAGGGCACGGCGACGTTCTCCGACACCGCGAACGAGATCGCAACCAGCCGCGGGTTCTGGCTAGGCGACGCCTTCGCCTCCGGTGGCTCCGAGGGCTATGACCACAAGAAGATGGGCATCACGGCCCGCGGCGCGTGGGAGTCGGTCAAGTTCCACTTCCGCACGCTTGGCGTGGACGTGGACGCCGACGACTTCAGTGTCATCGGCATCGGCGACATGTCCGGCGACGTGTTCGGCAACGGGATGCTGCTGTCCCGGCACATCAAGCTGGTCGCGGCCTTTGATCACCGGCATGTCTTCCTGGACCCCGATCCTGAGCCCGAGAGCAGCTTTACCGAGCGGCAGCGAATGTTCGGCTTGCCCCGGTCCTCGTGGGCGGACTATGACAAGGCGCTGATCTCGCCGGGCGGCGGAGTGTGGCCCCGGACGGCTAAGTCGATCCCGGTGTCGCCGCAGGCGCGGATGGCCCTCGGACTCAGCGACAGCGACACGGCGCTCTCGCCCGACGCGCTGATCTCGGCCATCTTGACCGCGCCGGTCGACTTGCTGTGGAACGGCGGCATCGGTACTTACGTGAAGGCCTCCAACCAGGCCAACGCGGATGTCGGCGACCGGTCGAACGACGCGGTCCGCGTCGATGCGGCGCAGCTTCGGGCCAAGGTGGTCGGCGAAGGCGGCAACCTCGGCCTGACCCAGGAGGCCAGGATCGAGTTCGCGCTCGCGGGCGGGCTGGTGTGCACGGACTTCATCGACAACTCCGCTGGCGTCGATACCTCCGACCACGAGGTCAACATCAAGATCTTGCTGGACCGTGAGGTCAGGGCCGGGACCCTCACCGAAGATGGCCGCAACGAGCTGCTCCAGCAGATGACCGACGAGGTTGCCAGCCAGGTGCTCGAGCACAACTACCAGCAGAACCGCGCGCTTGCTGCCGCCTGGGCGCAGTCGGCGCAGATGCTGCACGTGCATACCCGCTACATCCGCAAGCTGGAGCGCGACGGCAGGATCCGGCGGCGCCTGGATGTGCTGCCAGGCGACCGTGAGATCGCCGAGCGCCGGTCTGCCGGTACCGGGCTCGTCATTCCCGAGTTCTCGGTGCTGCTGGCGCAGACCAAGATCGCTGCTACGCAAGAAGTGCTAGCGTCCGCGCTGCCCGACGACCGCTACCTGCGGCGCGTGCTGGTCGACTACTTCCCGACGCCCCTGCGGGAGAAGTACGCCGAAGGGATGGGCGAGCACCGGCTGCACCGCGAGATCATCACCACGGCGGTCGTCAACGACATGGTGGACAGGTCCGGCATCACGTTCGCGTTCCGGCTCAACGAGGAGACCGGCGCGTCCGTGCCGGAGATCACCGCGGCCTGGCTAGTCGCCAGGGAGGTCTTCGACATGCCCGGCTTCTGGGCCCAGGTCGAGGCGCTGGACGGCAAGGTCGATACCGGCGTGCAGATCCTGGCCATGCTCGAAGGCCGGAAGCTGATCGAGCGGGCGGCGCGATGGCTGCTGAACTTCCGTCGGCCACCGTTCGACGTCCAGGCGACGATCGACTTCTTCGCGGCCGGCGTGCTGACGGTCGCGGCCAGCCTGCCGACAATGCTGACCGGCCGCGACCTGACCGGGTTCGCCGAGCGCCGGGAGATCTACGCCGCTCGTGGCGTGCCGGCCAGCCTCGCTGACCGCATCGCCGCGATGGTGCCCGCCTACTCGGCGTTCGACATCGTGGATATCGCCCACGGGACTGGGCGGTCGGTCGAGGAGACCACCGAGGTCTACTTCGACCTGGCCGACCGGCTCCAGATCACCAGGCTCCGCGACATGATCACGGCGCTGCCACGCGACGACAGGTGGAACACGATGGCGCGCGGGGCGATCCGCGATGACCTGTACACCGCCCACGCGGCGCTGGCGAGGGACGTGCTCACGGTGACCGCGCCGGCCAGTCCCGAGCAGCGGCTGGCGGCCTGGGTGCAGCGCAACGACTCGGCCGTGCGCCGGGCCACGCAAACGCTGACCGAGATCTGGGAGAGCAACGCCTTCACCGTCTCGACGCTGTCGGTCGCGGTCCGGGCGGTCCGGACGCTCGTCACCACAGCCACGCTGCCGACCTGACGACCTGACGACCTGATGACCTGGCGAGTTGGCGAGTCGGCGAGGACTGCCTGGTCGGTCAGTCAGTGTCAGAATCGGCCTGTGTCGCTGCCTCGCGTAGGCTGCATGCATGGCAATCGACCCCACGAGCGAGATCTCCGAACTGATTGCGACGCTCGCCAGCGTGGAGGCTGTACTCGACCCCGACGCGATGCGCAAGGAGGCTGACAGCCTGCGCGAGCGCTCGATGGATCCCACCCTCTGGGAGGACCAGGAGCAGGCCCAGGAGGTCACGCGGCGACTGTCCTATCTGGACGCCGAGCTAGCGAGACTGGAGGCGCTGCACACTCGCCTGGACGACACAGGGGTGATGTTCGAGCTGGCCGAGAGCGAGCACGACGAGCCGACCAGGGAGGAAGGCGAGCGTGAGCTCGCGACGCTGCGCAAGGAGATCGACCAGCTAGAGATCAGGACCTTGCTGAGCGGCGAGTACGACGCCCGTGAGGCGCTGATCAGCATCAACGCCGGTGCGGGCGGAGCGGACGCGGCCGACTGGACCGAGGGCCTGCAGCGGATCTACCTGCGCTGGGCCGAGCGGCACGGTTTCTCTACTGAGGTCTACGACACCTCCTACGCCGAGGAGGCCGGGATCAAGTCCACGACGTTCGCGATCAAGGCGCCGTACGCGTACGGGACCCTGCGCGGCGAGCACGGCACCCACCGCATGGTGCGTATCTCGAAGTACGACAACCAGGGCCGCCGTCAGACCTCCTTCGCCATGGTCGATGTGCTTCCAGTCGTGCAGCAGGTCGACCACATCGACATTCCCGAAGACGAGATGCGGGTCGACGTCTTCCGGTCCAGCGGGCCCGGCGGTCAGGGGGTCAATACCACCGACTCCGCCGTCCGGATCACGCATCTGCCGACCGGCATCGTGGTGTCCTGCCAGAACGAGCGCAGCCAGATCCAGAACAAGGCCACCGCCATGGCGGTCCTGCAGTCCAAGCTGCTCGAGCGTAAGCGCGAGGAGCAGACGGCCAAGATGAGGGAGCTGCGCGGCGATGGCGGCCGCAGCTGGGGCACCCAGATCCGCAACTACGTCCTGCACCCGTACCAGAACATTAAGGACGTCCGGACCGGCTACGAGACCGGCAACACGGCCGCGGTGATGGATGGCGAGATCGACGAATTCATCGAGGCCGAGATCCGCTGGATGCGCACCCAGGGTCTGTAGCTGGCCATTGGGCGTCAGGTCCACATCGCTGCCCAATGAGGGGCAGCACTTCCAACACCCAATGAGGCCCAGGAGGACCGGTCCAGGTGGACCTACCGCGGCGGACAACTCGCCCGTAACGCTTAAATAGGGCAGCTTGGGCCCAGGCGCTCCAGGCAGCGGGGCTAGTGCCCCAGATGCATCGCGGCCACCGTCAGCAGCGCGAGCACGAGCAGGACGGCCGCGACCATCTGCACGCTCAGCCCGTGGCTGTGGTGGTGGACGTGCGCGCGGGCTTC
>DATHPF010000018.1:0-2670 GCA_035484155.1 Streptosporangiaceae bacterium | reverse complement strand
ACGGCCGAGGTCGTGCTCGACGGCGTGCGGGTGCCGGGCCGCTGCCTGATCGGCGGCAAGGAACGGCTGGACGAGCGGCTGGCCCGGGTCAGGGAGGGCGGCAGTTCCGGCGAGCAGGCGGCGATGAAGACCTTCGAGCGGTCCCGGCCGAGCGTCGCCGCCATGGCCGTGGGCATCGGCCGGGCCGCCGTCGAATACGCCACCGGGTACGCCCGCGACCGGGTCCAGTTCGGCCGCCCGATCGGGCAGAACCAGGCGATCGCGTTCATGCTGGCCGACATGCAGGCGTCGGTGGACGCGGCCAGGCTGCTCACCTGGCGGGCCGCGTGGATGGCGCGCAACGGGCTGCCGTTCGACCACGCCGAGGGCTCGATGTGCAAGCTGGTCGCGGGGGAGACCGCGGTCCGGGTCACCGACCAGGCCATGCAGATCCTCGGCGGCAACGGCTACACCCGGGAGTTCCCGGTCGAGCGCTGGCACCGCGACGCGAAGATCTTCACGATCTTCGAGGGCACCTCGGAGATCCAGCGCATGATCATCGGCAGGGCCCTCACCGGGCTGGACGTGCGCTGATAATCGCAGGCCATGGCGTAGTGCGGCAGGCGCGCTGGGAAGCTATGCCCGCATGAGCGATGCTCGAGGCACATGACCTCCATCAGGGCCGCGGCTGTGTTGCGACTACACCGGCCGGTCCTCAGCAGTCGCGTCGATGGCGCCGGCGAGCTGGCTGCGGGATGTGATTCCCAGTTTCGGGAACAGCCGGTAGAGGTGCGAGGAAACAGTTCGGGGGGAGAGATACAGCTGCTGAGCTATTTCGGGGTTCGTCATGCCCGTTGCCGCCATCTGGGCTATCTGGCGTTCCTGAGCGCTCATGCGATCGCGCGTAGCTGGCACTCGGTCTCGGCTCTGCTCGCCGGCAGCACGCAGCTCCTGACGTGCGCGTTCTCCCCACGGGACGCATGCCAGGGCGTCGAACACCTGCCGCGCCGCTCGCAGCGGCGCGCGTGATTCGCTGACCCGCCGCTGGCGGCGTAGCCAGGCGCCGTAGGCGAGTTGCAGCCGGGCATGATCGAACGGATGGTGCCTGGGGTCGCCCTTCAGCGCTATGTCGTAGAGCTGCTCGGCCTCGTCATCCGGGGCTAGCACCGGACGGGCGTACACAAGGCCGGAGTGCAGCGTAGGCGAGGGCGTGCAGTCCGCGAGCTGTTCCAGCTCGTCGAAGATCGGTGCCACGGCGTGGCGCTGACCGCTCTGGGCAGCCGCATCCGCCAGGTAGGTGATGGACATGAATCGGGCTGCCTCGTGGAAGGATGGATCGGTCGGGTCGAAGGCTCGGGTGAGATGCTCCAGGGCACCCGCGGGCCGGCCCGCGCCCAGCCAGATCACGCCGCGCGTGAACGCGATCATGCAGATGAGATCGTGCAAGCCCTGGGCTACGGCCGTCTTCTCAGCGTCGGCGACCAGCCGTTCAGCTGCGGCGGTGTCTCCCCGCAGGCCGCAAAGGATGGCGCGCGCGATGAGCGAGCCGGTCTGCCACCAAGACTGACCGACTTCCTGGGCGAGGCGGTCGGATTCGTCCACGAGTATGTCTGCCGACGGCCAGTTGCCCTGGGCGATCGCAACCCACGCCCGCATCACAAGCACTTGCACGAGGACACCTAGCCTGCCTTGCGCGCGCAGCTGCCCAGTGGCACTCCCCAGGAATCTTGCCGCGACGGCGTGGTCACCGATCGCGCGGGCGGCCAGCCCGGCAAGGTACTCCTCCTCAGCGGTCAGCAGGTCTGCTGATGCTTCGATCGCTGCCAGGCGCTCGGACACGTCCGGACCCCAGCGCGTTGGTCCTGCCATCGCCAGGGTCGCGACCCGCCGCGGGTGCGTCTTCGGCACCGCGAGTCGCTCGACCGCGTCCGCCACGCGCTCCCTGCCCTGCTGTCCGTGATGTGACCGCCAGCAGCGGACAGCCGCACCGAAGAGCAGGTGAAGCGCGAGGTCACTGTTCCCGGCAGCGGCGGCATCGTCAGCCGCATCGATGAGCGACAGCGTCTGGCCTGGGTCGTCCCGCGCAGCGTCCGCGAACGTGCTGCGCAGCCACGTCAGCCGCGCGCGTTGCTCACCGTCCGGATTCAGGTGCTCGGCTTCGTCCGCCAGCTGCTGCAGCAGGTCCGGCTCGCCGGCCTCAAACGCCAGCTCGGCTGCCTTGAGCAGGCGCGAGCATTGCCGAGCGGATTCCGCACTCAGGGCGGCGGCGCGTCTGGCGGCGGCGACGGCCAGGCCGATCGCACCGCGGCGAGCAAGCCGAGCCGCAAGCAACTCGACGTCGACCGCAATGGCCTCATCGGGCCCAGCCGTCGACGCGGCGAGGTGCCAGAGGCGCCGGTCTGACTCGCCGGTGATCGCGGCAGCGAGCGCCACGTGCGCTTGCCGCCGGCACTCGGCGGTCGCGGCCTGGTAGATCGCCGAGCGAACCAGTGGATGGCGGAACACGACCGACCCGTCGACGATGCCGGCCAGGCCAGCTCTTTCAGCCCGGTCCAGCGGAGCAAGCGAAACCTCACTGCCGCTGAGCATGGACGCGGCGGCAAGCAACTCCGGAATCGAGGCGCGTTCGTCAGCAGCAGCTAGCAGCAGGAGGTCGCGGGTTCGCCTCGGCAGCCCGGACGCCTGCTCGGC
>DATHPF010000017.1:0-9556 GCA_035484155.1 Streptosporangiaceae bacterium | reverse complement strand
ACGCTGGAGCCCGCCGTCACCCTGGTCACCGGATTCCAGAACGCCGACGGCAGCCGCTGGGGGCGACCCGTCGACGCCGTCCCCGGCCCCGATGGCGCCCTGTACATCAGCGACGACACCGCCGGCGCGATCTACCGCCTGACTCCATCCAGGTAACCCGGCCGCACGACTGTCGGCGTCACGTGCTCCGTGGACCGCTGACGACGACGTTGTTCGCGGTCGAGGAGATTATGGTGGCGCCGGAACCAACCAGCACGGGAGTCCAGGCCGACTTCGTGGTGGCTTGCTGTCGTCAGCTCCAGGGCCGGTGCGATCGGGCCGACCAGTATGCGTCGGCGGGCTCGGCCACATCGAGGTCCAGGTCGCTAAGGTCGATGGCCGTCAGGGCCGCCAAGTTCGCGGTGAGCTGCTCACGGGTCACCGCGCCGGACAGTACGACGGCCGCCCAGGGTCTCGCGAGCGCCGCAGCCAGCGCTATCGCATCCGGCGTCAGCCCGCGCTCCCCGGCCAGCCGGGCGAGCCGCGAAGACGGCTCCGCCTTGTCCCCGCCGGGCGCCAGCCTGCCGTTCGCCACGGCCTCTTTGATCAGGATGGCCCAGCCGGCCTCAGCGGCCTCGGCGGCTGCGGGCTCGACTGATGGCTCCAGGAGGTTCCAGGTCACCTCAGCGGCGCTGAACATCGGCTCGCCGTCGATGGTCGTGTCCAGTGCGCGCCGCAACGTCGTGGCCTGCAGCGGGCCACTAGTGGTCAGGCCGATCATCACTCCGTCACTGCGCAGTCGCGCCATCGCAGCGAGCAGCGCTTTGTCGCCGAGCGCGCCGGAATCCTCGGTCAGTGAATGAACCTGGTAGAGCGCCAGCCGGTTACCGAGGTTGGCGCGTGTTTGGGCTAGCTGGCTTGCGAAGGCAGCCAGCGAATGGTCCTTGACCTCCTGCCTGGGTGCATCGAGCTCCCAGTCTCCGGTGTATCGGTAGCCCCACTTGGACCCCACGATCGTGTCCGAGTAGCAGCGATCGGCCAGCCATCCTGCCAGGAACTCCTCCGCCAGGCCGTATGACCTCGCTGCGTCCGCGTACCGGATGCCCGCCTCGTACGCGGCGTCCAGCATCGCGTAAGTCCTGGCGCGCATCCCGGACACGCTCCGGTCAGGCAGGTCAATGGCCCGGCCGCTGGTGATGTACGCGGGGCGGCCCAGAGCCGCGAGCCCGAGTCCCATCCTGGATACCGTCGGCCCGCTCTCTCCCAATCGGACAGCCGGCATGGCGTTCGGTTGCGCAGACATCGGCGTCAGGCTACTCCCCGCGTCTTGCCGGGACATGTACGGCCACGGGCGCCGACCTCCAGGCCGACCGGGCCGCAGCGTTCTGCCGGCAAGCACGGTAATACACCGCTAACGTCACCTAAGTGCCTCGCCACCGCGCTCGCCCGCGCGCATGGGCGCTCCGCCGTGCCTACCTGGCACTAGCGGCGGCCGTTGTAGTCGTCGCGGTGGCGGTGATCGCCGTGCGCATCGCGGCTGGCGGTGCCGCGGGGGCCGCCGCAACGTCGATCCGGCTGACGCCGTCACACACGATGGTCCCGTCGCCGCCGGTCACGCCCGGTGTCACTAAGACCTCCCCAGCGCCGACGTCGTCCGCTCCGTCCTCGTCGGCTCCGGGCTCGTCAGCTCCGTCTTCGTCAACTAGCGCAGTCCGGCCCTCGCCGTCGGCCTCCGCGTCGCTGGCCTCGGCTTCGTCAGCGGCCGACAGCGTCCTCGCTGTCATCAACCAGGCCCGGGCCCAGGCAGGCCTGCCCGCATACACGACCAGCAGCGGGCTGGAGCTCAGCTCAAGCCGGCACAACCAGCTGATGGCAGCTGGCTGCGGGCTGTCGCACCAGTGCCCGGCCGAGCCATCGCTCGGGGCCCGCGAGACCGCCGCCGGCGTGGAGTGGACCGCAGCGGGCGAGAACATAGGCGAGGGCGGTCCAGTCGCCGATACGTCGGCGGCGATCACGCAGATGGCCGTGGCGCTCACTCAGGACATGCTCAACGAGAAACCGCCCGATGACGGCCACCGGCTGAACATCCTCAGCTCGACGTTTACTCACATCGGCATCACGATCCAGCTGTCTGCCGACGGCACCGTCTGGATGACGCAGGACTTCTCCAACTAGTCAGCCCTACGCTGACGAGCATGCCCGATGAAACCGAATACATGTGCACCCACAACGCGCACGATCCCGAGACCCTCACCCGCCATATGAACCACATGGCCGGCCAGGGTTGGGAACTCCTGACAGTCGACTTCGCCATCAGAGGCGAGACGGGCTTCCACACGTTCTTCTGGCGGCGCCTCCGCGTCACCAGGCCAGGCCAGCCCGGCTGAGCAACGCAACGCCTGCTAGTCTTCTAGACCTCTAGGAGAGAGGGGCATGCGATGGTCGATCGACTGCAGTACGCCGCAGTCGCCGCGGTACCGGACGTCGCGCCGGCCGGCGCACCGGACGCCGCGGCGACGAGCCGGCCGTGGGCGATGGGCGATCCGGGACCACGCGGCCGGTTCGGGTCGTTTGGCGGACGTTTCGTCCCCGAGGCATTGGTGCCTGCGTGCGAGCTGCTCGAGGGGGCTTTCCGGGCGGCCTGGTCCGACGCGAGCTTCCGAGCCAGGCTGGCTGGCTTGCAACGCTCCTACTGTGGCCGGCCAACTCCGGTTACCGAGGCGACCCGGCTATCCGAGGCCCTGGGCGTGCGGGTGCTGCTCAAGCGCGAGGATCTCGCCCACACCGGCAGCCACAAGATCAACAACGCGCTGGGCCAGGGGCTGCTGGCCCAGCGCATCGGCAAGACCAAGCTGGTCGCGGAGACGGGTGCCGGCCAGCACGGTGTCGCAGCGGCGACGGTAGCCGCACACCTCGGCCTGGACTGCACGGTGTACATGGGGGCGAAGGACATCGCGCGGCAGGAACTCAACGTGTTCCGGATGGAACTGCTCGGGGCGGCCGTGGTTCCCGTCACCTCAGGGGCGTGCACGCTCAAGGACGCGACCAGCGAGGCTCTGCGGCACTGGGTCACCGCGGTGGACTCCACGCACTACTGCATCGGATCGGTGCTAGGCCCGCACCCGTATCCCTGGCTGGTGCGGGAGTTCCAGCGGGTCATCGGGGACGAGGCGTGCGCCCAGTGCGCTGAACTGCTTTCGGGCGCCTGGCCGGACGTCGTCGTCGCGTGTGTGGGCGGCGGGTCAAATGCGGCGGGCACGTTCGCCGGCTTTGTCGCCACCCCGGCCCGGCTGGTCGGCGTCGAGGCCGCGGGCGGGGCGGCGGTGACGGACGGCCGCCCCGGCGTACTGCACGGCTCGCTTTCATCCTTCCTGCAGGACGACGACGGCCAGATCGCCGAGGCACGCTCCATCTCCGCCGGGCTCGACTACCCCGGTGTCGGTCCCGAGCATGCCTTCCTCGCCGAGTCCGGGCGCGCCGAGTACCACACCGCGACAGACGAGGAGGCCGTGGCTGCGGCCGAGTTGTGCGCCAGGACCGAGGGCATCCTGCCCGCGCTCGAGTCAGCTCATGCCCTGGCCTGGGTGCATCGGGCCGCGCACGCCGGAGACGTGGCCAGCGGCGCGACGGTGCTGATCACCATGTCCGGCCGCGGCGACAAGGACGCAGCCTGCCTGAAGGAGCTCGTCCGTGGCCGCCGTTGAGACCGCACTGAGCCAGGCCCGCGCCGACGGCCGGCCTAGCCTCGTCACCTACGTCACCGGCGGGGTTCGCGAGGACTGGACGGACGTGCTAGCCGCCATGATCGAGGCCGGCGCCGACGCGGTCGAGATCGGCCTGCCGTTCTCCGATCCCATGCTGGACGGCCGCACCATCCAGCAGGCCTCGGCAACCGCCATCAGCCGCGGAGCGAGCACGGCCGGCATCCTCGGCCAGCTCGGCGCGGCTGCGTCCGGCGACGTCCCGCTCATCGCGATGACCTACGCCAATCACGCCTACTCCCGCGGCCTGCCCGCGTTCTGCCGTCAGCTCGCGGACGCGGGAATCAGCGGCGTGATCATCCCGGACCTGCCCGCGGTCGAGGCCAGCGACTACCTCGAGGCAGCCGGACAGGCTGGCCTGGACGCCATCCTGATGGTCACTCCCGCCACCGGGCAAGAGCAGATTAAGGCCATCGCCGGGCGCACGCGCGGTTTCCTGTATGTCATGAGCGTCATGGCCACCACAGGAACCCCGCACGAGAGTGCCGACACTTCCCGCTGGGCGGTCGCCGCCCGCGCCCGCAGCGACAGCCTCCGGCCGGTGCTGATCGGCTTCGGCATCGACACCCCCGACCGGGCCGCGGCCGCGGCCGCGCACGCCGACGGCGTCATCGTCGCCTCAGCGCTGATGCGCCGCGTCATGGACGGGGCCGGCAGTGCCTGCATCGGCGACGACGTGGCCGCCCTTCGCAGCGCGCTCGACCAGGCCTGCCCGTGAGCACGGCCCGGCGGACGGCTGACGACCGGCAGCCCAAGTACCTGCGCATCCACGGCGCCCTGCGCGACCGCATCACCAGCGGTCGATGGCCCGCCGGCAGTCCGCTGCCCTCACAGCGCGAACTGGCCGGCGAGTTCAGCGTCAGCATCATGACTCTGCGGCAGGCACTCCAGCTGCTCGCCGACGACGGGCTCATTGACACCCGCCACGGCAGCGGCACTTACGTGGCCTCGCAGTACGCCTACGGCCTCGGTCACCTGCGCAGCTTCGCCGCCGACCTCGCCGCCCAGGGCGCGCAGATCACCACCCGGCTGCTCGCCGCTGACACGGTCGCGGCGCCGGACGACGTCGGCGCTCGCCTCGGCGCGGCCGGCCAGGTCTTTCGGCTGCGCCGCCTGCGGCTCGCCGACGGCCTACCGGTCATCGTCCAGACGTCCTATCTCCCGGCGGAGCTGGCCGCAGCCCTGGATCCCGCCGACCTCTGCCGCCGGGGGCTCTACACCGTCCTGGCCGAGTATGGCTGCGCGATCGGCAGGACCAGCGAGACCATCACGCCCACGGCCCTGACTGTCCGCGACGCTCATGACCTCGATCGGCCCGAGGCGAGCCCGGCATTGCTCAGCCACCAGGTCAGCTTCACCACGGCCGACCTCCCCGTCGTCGACGACCACGCACTGCTGGCCGGCGACAGCGTGGCCATCACCGCGAACCGCGCCGCCGACCACCTCGACGTCCGCTACACGCTCGCCACCCGCTGAGCCGGAGCGCGAGCCGCAGAAACGAACCGTTAGATCCCGCTGCGTGACTTCCTGGATGATCACCCGGTCGCCGTGTCTGGAGTCGCGGCGGGCTCGCCGTCGGGGTGCTCAGGAGTGCGGTGAGTCAGCTGCCGTGGTTCGAACGGGCTCCAGGCATGACGGCGCTCGCCTGACCAGCGGGCGGGAACCGCGTCGAGGCCGGACGCTAGCTTGTACGCGGCGGCCTCATAGTTGATCCGCCAGCCCCGGAAATGTGGCCAGGCCTCCTCGGCTGTCCGCTCGACGGGGAATCCGACGGAGGTGATCCGCTCCCAGCCTTGCAGGAATTCCTCCCAGCTCAGCTGGAGCGGGCCATCGGGCCGCGGGTCCTCGTCGACGGGGATCCGGAGCGTGCGGGTGAGCTTCCGCAGGCAGGTGAAGCCCATCTGCACGCATAGCCGAGCCGTGAAGGGCGCGCTCGCCGGACAGGCGGCCAGGTGCAGCGCTGCGGCGTCGAGCACGGCCAGCTGCGACACTATCCAGGAGCTGTGCGGCTCGGGTGACCGGAAACGCAGCAGCGACGGGTAGCTCGAATGTGACTCGGCTACGTCGGCTGACCAGCGCTCCCAGTCGTCGTAGATGACCGTCAGCTGATCGACGCCGTGCACCATCTGCGCCCGCGCGAGCAGCTCCGGCCCCCACGCCGGGCTCCCGGCACGTGGACCGAGCAGCGTGACTACCGTCTCGCGGCGGTTGTAGGCGGCGTACAGGGTGGGCAGGTAGGCGATCTGCAGGGCAACAATGATCAGTCCGGAGGCAGCCGCGAGGAATTCTGCGGCGCTCGGCTCCGAGCCGCTCCTGACGGCGAACCCGAGCGTGAACAGCGATGAGCCGGCTTCGCGCAACGCGTCAGGGAAACTGCCTCCCGGCAGCCACAGCAACAGCGCGAAGCCGACAAGGAAGCCGGTCAGCCAGATGAACAGCAGCAGGCCGAGCGTGGCGACAGGCTGGCTGGCCAGCAGAGCGTCACGCCGGTCCCATCGCCGCACGAACCGGCCGCTCACCGTGTAGGCCCGGTCGACGAACCGGTCGACGACCTTGATGAACCCGATGCGACCACGCGGGATGACCAGGGTGATGGCTACGTTTACCCACACGGCGCCGACCAGTAGGACTCCGAGAACTGCTCCGGCGATGCGCACGCCTTGATGCTAGAGCCGCGAAGCCGTCCCGATGCTGCCTATGGAATCGGCGACTTTCCGGCTGATTGCACCGATGGCCCGTCAGCTTGGTCGATACGGCTGTCCCACCGCGAGTAGTAGGAACGCACGCCGAACGCCTTCGACAGCAGCCACAGAGCCGGAAGCACCAAATCCTGCACTGCGATAGGCGGCGAGGTGACCCGGCTTTCACGTCGGAAATGCCAGAACGTGGCGCCTAGCCGGAGCGGGTTTCTCGGCGCGCCCCTGGGCGAGGTCCTGCCGTCGGCAGCCAGCCCCGCTACCGCCTCATGGAACTCCTTGCTGTGCAGCGCCGGACGGAGCTCGACCACCGCCTCGACGTCGCCGGGCCCGGGATTGCCCTCCGAATGGCGAACGCCGACCGGCACAATGATGGTCTCGCCAGCCCTGGCTGTGAGTTCCTTCCCGCCGACGGTGAAACGCGCTTCGCCAGCGGTGATGATGAAGCGCTCTTCCTGGTGCGGGTGGATGTGCTCGGTGATCACTCCGCCGGGCACACTGCGCCAGCTGAAGCGGACAAGCTGCCCGTCGCTGTCCTCAGCGGTGGTCGTGAATTCGATCCACTCACCGGTCGCGGAGTTGAAGAACGGCCGGAAGCCGGTCATCGCCGGGTCAGCCTTAGGAGGCGTCGCGGTTCGTGTTCACCAGCTTCTCTGCGATGGACGTCTTGTCGCCCTCCTCGGGGATGATGGCCCACGCCGCCAGGTAAGCCAGCAGGCCCGCACCGCCGGTGAGGACAGCGATGACGGCGACGATCACCCGGACGAGAGTCACGTCCCAGCCGAAGTACTCCGCGACGCCTGCGCAGATCCCGGCCACCATGCGGCCCTTCCGGCTGCGTACCAGGGTCTTGGTCCCGTTTCCGCTGTTCATGTCTGCCATCCTCACCGTGACCGGAGTAACTGGCCGCGTCAGCGGCTCACGCCGGTCACTTCATTCGAGGCTACGCCTGGGCCGTGAGTGACCGGAGCCCACCATGAAGAGCTACCTGCGCGCCACTATCGCCGTCACGGGCTCCCCGGACCGCTGATGACCACGTTGTTCGCGGTCGAGGAGATCATGCTGGCCCCGGAGGTAACTAGCACCGGGGTCCTGGTGGTGTTTGTAGTCGCGTCACCGATCTGTCCGTCGAAGTTGACGCCCCACGCATACACCTGCCCGGTCGTCGACACCGCATAGGAGGTCGCCGAGCCGGTAGCCAGGGTCTTGTAGGTAACTCCGCCGGGCGCGGAGAACCGGATCGGAGATGGCTGCTTCCCGTTCGTGCCGTTGCCCAGCTGCCCGTGGAAGTTGGCGCCCCAGGCCCACAGCACGCCGTTCACGAGCATCACCAGCGTCTGCCCGTTGCCCCAGGTAGACCCGCCCTCGGCGACCTGTGTCACCCGGTGCGGGAGATTCACCCGGACCGGGACGTCGGAAGCCCGGCCGTTGAACCCGTCGCCGAGCTGCCCGTCAGCGTCGTACCCCCAGTCGAGGTACTCCCCGTTGGACAGCAGCGCCCCGGAGTTGGCGAACGCGGCTACCAGCGTCGTGACCTGCGCTCCATGGAGCCCGGCTACGACCTTCGGCCTGGTGCTATCGGCCACGCTGCCGTCGCCCAGGTCGCCCTTGATGTTCTGCCCGCAGGCGTAGACGGTGCCGCGGGAGTCGTAGAGCGCGTGGTTGCTGGCCCCGGCCAGGGCGGTCACCTTAGTCAACGGGAGCCTGACCGGGGTGGTGTAGGTCCTGGTGTTCCCGAGGCACAGCTCGCCGCCGTAGTTCTCGCCCCAGCCCCAGACCTGGCCGGTCGTGTCGACGGCCAGCGCCGTGTTGTACGGCATGGCATCGGTGGGTACCCGTGCGATCTTCACCCCGGCGGGGAAGCGCACCCGTACCGGCGTGGTGAACGAGCTCGCCGTGTTGCCGACACCGAGCTGGCCGTAGCTGCCCTGGCCCCACGCATACAAGCTCCCGTTGGTCAGCAGCGCATACTCGGTCGAGTTCGAGCTGCCCACCTGTGCCACGATGCCGGGCACGGTGACGGTGACCGGCGACAGCTCCTCGTCGTTGCTAACTCCCGCCCCGCCGAAGAGATAGCCCCAGTGCTCGACCACTGACGTCGCGTCGACCACCACGGCCACTGATCCGACTGGCCCGGACTGGGCCTGCTTCCCGGTCCGGTGGGACGGAATGGCAGTCGCGCAGGCCGCGACCAATACCAGAATGAGCAGGCCGGCCATCGCTATGCCGGCCTGCCGCACGTTGCCTCGCCAAAGTCCCACGTGCCGACCTCTCCGCTTTTTTTCTGACGTCCTGGAGCACGGCCGGCATGGGCCCGGCTCGCGAGGGATATTACACGACATAAGTCTTATAGGTGGTCGGTTCACGAGCTAGGATCGGCGGCCATGCTGCTCACCCGCGACGACGGATATCTGCTGACTGACGACCGGGATCGCCTGGATGTCGAGCGCGTGCACAGATGGCTGTCCGAGGATGCCTACTGGGCGCTCGGGTGCGAGCTGTCACGAGTGCGGGCGTCGATCGCCGGGTCGGATTGCTACGGGATCTACGACGCGGCCCTGACCCAGGTGGGCTTCTGCCGGGTCGTGACCGACCAGGCCACGTTCGGCTGGCTATGCGATGTCTACCTCGACCCTGACCACCGCGGGCGCGGTCTCGGCACCTGGATGGTCGGCCAGGTGTGCGGGGTCTACGCCGCCACCGGGATGCGGCGCCTGCTGCTCGCCACCAGCGACGCGCACGAGGTGTATCGGAAGGTCGGATTCGCGCCGCTTGCCGAACCGTCGCGCTGGATGGAGATCGAGTTCAAGCGGTAATGGTTCAGATTCCTTCGGCTTCGCGCCGCAGCGGTGTCCTCTGCGGGTCGGCCCGTCCGTCCTTCCCACGGGTGGCGCTCGCCACCACGAGGAGAGAAACGAGGAGACCGATGACCAGCAACACCACCACGGCAGGATCCGCCGCCGACCGGCAGGCCATTGTCGACGTGCTCGCGGGGTTGTACAAGGCATGGGCAGCCAACGACGCCGAAGCGTTCGTGGCCGACTACACCGACGACGCCAGCGTGATCCAGCCCGGCGTCTACAAGAAGGACCGCGAAGAGATCCGCACCACGATGGCCGC
>DATHPF010000016.1:0-4026 GCA_035484155.1 Streptosporangiaceae bacterium | reverse complement strand
AGTGCATGGCGCAAGAGGTCACGTTCATGATGCTCCGCGTCGTCTTGTTCGAGATCTACCGGCACTACCGGCTGCGACTCGGACCCGGCGCGACGGTGACGAAGAACACCGTCGTGACGACGAAGCCAGCCGCGGTTCCGGTCACCCGTCTTCCGCGCGAACCGGACGGGTACCGGCCGGCGCCGGTCGCGTTGCGCGACCGGCCGGATGCTCCCGCTCCCGACGTCGCGCGCGAGTGGGGAGAACCGACAGAGATCCCCAGGACGAGCGCCTACCGCCATCTCGTGATCGCGTACGGCAGCAACTTCGGCGCGAACAAGGAGCTGGCCGAGCGCTTCGCCGAACGGAGCGACTTCCACGGCTACACGAGCGACGTGATGACGCTGAACGAGCTCGCGGCTTCGCCGCCGCGCACGGAGCCCTGGCTGCTCGTCGTTATGACCTCCACCTACACGTCCAACCCGCCCTCGAACGCGACCGCGTTCGAGTCGTGGCTCGAGCGCACGGAACAGGGTGAGGCGACGTGGCGGACCTGCCGTTACTTCGTCTGGGGGCTTGGCAACAGCCAGTGGAACGCGTTCCTCGCCTTCCCCCGCTACGTGCACAAGAAACTGTCCAAGCTCGGCGCCACACCGCTCGCCGAGCTGGCGTATGGCGACGTGGGCTCGCCCGTGTGGGAACGTCTGTACGCGGATTGGAACGCCCGCGTCTGGCCTGTCCTCCTCGAGCTGTCCGGGGCGCGGCCGACATCGGCCGCCGCCGCGCGCGTCGCAGTGGAGAAGGCGGTCACGGGCACCCTGACGAGCACCGACTCGAACACGGCCATGCAGAAATCGCTCTACGGCGACGATATCGTGACGCAGCCAATCGCCCGATCGATGAGCGTCCCCTCGATCATGCGCTTCATATCGTCAGGATCACAGAGTCTCGCCACGTCGATGGGCACGCCGGGATCGACCGAACGAAGCCACAGCCAGTCTCGGGTGCTGCTCGTTCCGACGATCCTCACGAACGCCGTCGGAAAGGACACGGTCGAGGCACGTACCTTCGCATGCCGGGAGCTCCAGGCGGCCGAGTCACCCAAGCGAACGCGACATCTGGAAATTAGCCTGCCGCCTGGCGTCACCTACCGAGCCGGCGACCACCTCGGCGTCTGCCCGAAAAACGACGAGGAGCGGGTCGAGCGGGTCGCCCGGCACCTCGGCACTGCGCTCGATGGCCTTTTCATGGCACCGAAGACGATGAACGTTCGCGCAGTGCCGAAAGGCGTCGTGCTCCAAGTCCGCAACGTTCTCACCAACCTCATCGACATCACCGGCAGGCCGACCGTGCCGTTGCTCGACCTCCTGCTCGAGAAGGCGACCGACTCAGCCGAGCGGTCGAGGCTGGTGGAGATAAGGGACGTCCTGCGGGAACCGGACGGTCCCGGGTCACCGCTGCGCGCGGCGATCGACGCGGGCGGCTGCAACGTACTCCGGCTGCTCGACGAGTTCGCGTCCTGCTCCCTGAACATCTTCGAATTCCTGCGGGTGGCACAACCGCTCCGGCCGCGCTATTACTCGACGAGCTCGAGCCCGCGGATCCACGGCGACGGCGTGGCCCACATCACCGTCGGCCTCGAGGCCACGCCGGTGCCGGGCATGCCCGACCGTGATTTCTGCGGGATGAGTTCGCATTACATCCACACGCTTCGCGA
Source organism: Streptosporangiaceae bacterium (assembly GCA_035484155.1). Lineage (GTDB taxonomy): Bacteria > Actinomycetota > Actinomycetes > Streptosporangiales > Streptosporangiaceae > JAJYUU01. Next base: position 2,330 of record DATHPF010000016.1, on the reverse strand, counting down.
GGGCGACCGCCTGAACATCTTCCTCGACAGCGCCGACGGCTTCCACCTGCAGGAGGACGTGACGAAGCCGATGATCTTCGTCTCCGCCGGGACGGGAATCGCCCCGATGCGAGCATTCCTCTGGGAAAGGCTGGCCCTGAAGCAAGCTGGCGTCTCGCTGGCGGAGGCGGCGTTGTTCAACGGCATCCGCTCGAGCCGCCTCGACTACATCTACCGGGACGAGATCGGGCAGTTTGCGGCCGAAGGAGTGCTCAATCATGTCCAGGTCACGACGTCGCGCGAGCGGCCTGGACGCCGCGACTACGTCCAAGACCGGATCCGAGAGCAGGGTGCGCTCGTCTGGCGCCTGCTCGCCGCTGACGGTTACGTCTATATCTGCGGCTCACAGCCGATGCGCGACGCCGTCCGCGCCGCCTTCGTCGACGTCATCGCAGAACACGGGTCAATGCCGCGCGAGCACGCAGGGGCCTACCTCCACGAGCTGGAGACGACCGCACGCTACCGCCCAGACCTCTGGGGCTGACCCCTAGGAGCCCGCATGGACGCCCTGGCCCTCATCCTGACTGCCGCGGCAATGATCATGTTCCTGTTCGCCGCCAGCGGCCGCGAACTGCGCCGCTTCAACGAAATCGCGCTCGGGCTCGTCTTTCTCGCCGCGGCGCTGATCTGCCAGTTCACCTCGATCACGAACACGCACATCGGCCGGTGAGCGCGAGCCGGTCGCTGTACTTGGCGGCGCCTTCCTCTTCCGGGGAAGACAGCGACAAGAGGCTATGTTGGCCAGAGGGGGCACTGCCTTCGTAGTGCCCGAGGTCCCGCGGCGCGGCGTGCCGTGGAGCCGACGAATCACGTATCGTACAGGCGGGCCGTCCCTGAGCGGCCCGCCGCCGGCGGCGCATACCCGAGTAGCCCCTGGAGAAAGATGCCCAAACGGTTTCGTCCCTACGGCTCTGCAGTAGACGCCGAGTCTGCTGCCCTCGCCCGGGGCCGACCGCGAGCCAGAGGTGAGCTGTTGAGCGACCCGGCCAGCACCATCACGGTGCCTGACATCGCGGGGCAGGTCGCCGAGGCGGTCCGCGAGCTCAGCGACCTGACCGGCGACGGCGCCGGCTTGGCGAGCCTGGACGACGCCCGCGAGGTCATCGCGAGCCTGGAACGGATGGGGCAGGACCTGCCGCGCCTGTGCGAACAACTCGCGCGGATCCTGGTCGTGCAGCGCGAGGAAGGGCAGATTGCGCACAGCCCGGGCCAGGATCCTGACTTCTGGGTCGTCGAGGCAGTCCAGGCTCTCGCGGCCGCGGGCCAGGCCGCCGACATGATGACCGCCGCCCTGACCCAGGCCCGCAAGACCTCGGCCGAGCTTAGACCGGCGCGCTAGGGCCAGTGCCGCCGGCCATCGTGCGCCTGCTTCTAGCTAAGGAGCCTTCATGACCGACCCCCAGGCCGCCCTGTCCGAGCAGGGCCGTGGCCAGGCTGAAGGCGCCGGCGCCCAGCCGGGTCAGCGCGGGAACAAGTGGTGGACGCTGGTCGCGGTCTGCCTCGGCACGTTCATGCTGCTGCTTGATATCACGATCGTGAACGTCGCCCTGCCGGACATCCAGCTGGCGCTGCACTCGAGCTTCTCCGACCTGCAGTGGATCGTTGACGCCTATGCGCTGACCCTGGCGGCGTTCCTGCTGACGTCGGGCAGCCTGGCGGACATGTACGGCCGTCGCCTGATGTACCTGATCGGCCTGGTCGTGTTCACCTGCGCATCGGCGCTGTGCGGATTTGCCGTCACCACTCTGATGCTCCAGCTGTCCCGCGCCCTGCAGGGAGTCGGCGGGGCGATCATGTTCGCGGTGTCGCTGGCGCTGCTGGCCGACGCCTTCCGCGGCAAGGACCGCGGCGTCGCGTTCGGGGTATGGGGGGCGGTGACCGGCCTGGCGGTGGCGATCGGCCCGCTGCTCGGCGGGCTGCTGACCAGCGGGCTGTCCTGGCGGTGGATCTTCTTCGTGAACGCGCCGATCGGCATCGCGGCCGTGATCATCAGCGTGCTGAAGGTGGCCGAATCGCGCGCGCCGCACGCCAGCGGCCCCGACTGGGCCGGCTTCTCGCTCTTCACGCTGGCGCTGTCGAGCCTGGTCTACGGGCTGATCGAGTCGAACCAGCGCTCCTTCACCGACGGCCTGGTACTCGGCTGCCTCGCCGCGGCGGCCGTCCTGCTGGTGGCCTTCGTGCTCGTGGAGCTGCGCAGCGCACACCCGATGTTCGACCTGAGCCTGTTCAGGCTGCCGACGTTCAGCGGCGGCTCGGTCGCGGCGTTCGGGCTCAGTGCCTCGATCTTCTCG
>DATHPF010000015.1:0-6030 GCA_035484155.1 Streptosporangiaceae bacterium | reverse complement strand
GGGCAGAGCGTCCCGCGAAGTAGCCGTCCCAGTAGTTGCGGAAGCCGAGCGCCGCCATCGAGTCGTTGGGCTCCGGGGAGAAGAAGTTGACCAGCGAGATCGGCTCGGTGAGCTCGTAGAGACGGCGAGCGACTGGCTCGGGATGCTGCATCTGTGTCATCTCCTGTGGTCGTGACGGCGCCCTCGTGGCCGGCCTCTCATCAGTACTACGAACACGTTGACCGCCATACGACAATGTCGCAGCGATGGGCTGGTACCAGTCCAGCCCGCGCTCGTGCTGCCCGGTGAGGCAGTCGAGGACGTGGGCATCTGTACGCCCGAGTGCCGCCGATAGTGTGCGTTTGCGGAGGTCCCGCAAGGAGAGGTACTCAGAACGCCTACCGTGGCGGATGCACGGTCGATACGACGACGGGACGACGGGCCTATGTCACATGTACGACGCTTCGACCACGTCGGCCTGACGGTCGCAGATCTCGACGTCGTGACCGCCTTCTTCGTGGCGCTGGGCCTAGAGGTCGAGGGCAGGACGTTCGTCGAGGGCGAGTTCTTGGACACGGTCTGCGGCATTCCCGGCTCCCGCACCGAGATCGTCATGCTGAAGCCGCCCGGCGATGGCACCCGCCTGGAGCTCTCGAGCTTCGTGCGACCCGACTCCGTGCCGGGCTCACCGGCCGCTATGGCCAACGAACTGGGATTGCGCAACGTGGCCTTCGAAGTCAACGACCTGCAGGCGGCTGTCGATTGGGCAGCTACCCAGGGCTACGGACTGGTCGGTGGCATCGGCGAGTACGAGGGCGCTTGGCGGATGGCCTACGTCCGGGGGCCGGAAGGGATCATCGTCTCGCTGGCCGAGCGCATCGGCTGAGCCTCGCAACTCCCGCATCGGCCGCGCTCAGGTTGGTCGGATGGCTCGATTCGGATGGATCGATGGCATCGCAGCCCAGGAATGACTGGGCTGTTGATCAGCAGTCAGTTACGGCGGTTCCGTGCTCGGGTCACGTCGTGTCGTATCCCGGTCACCAGGATTCTGTGGCATCAGCAAGCCGTGCGGCGATCTGCTCTACGGAGTCGAGCGTGCCGTCGGCAACTGCCATTACCAGGTCATAGGCGTCATCGTTGGTTATCGTCAGGCGCCGGCCGTTCACACCGTAGAAAGCAATGAGCCCCGCCAAGCCCAGCCCATTGTTGCCGTCGACCAGGGCGTGATGGCGGGTCAATGAATGCAGCAGAGCCGCGGCCTTCGAATCCAGGTCAAGGTAGGCATCGCGGCCGAATGCGGTTGCCTGCGGGCGCGCCAGCGCTGACTCCAGCAGCCCGATGTCGCGCACCTGCGGCTCGCTGCCCAGGGTCCGCTGCGCCACGTGCAGCAACTCCGGCAGCGTCAGGTAGATCACTGCCCGAGCCGCTCCAGTGCCTCGGCGAACCGCGGCAGTTCCTGGTCCAGAACCCGGTCCAGCAACTCGGAACGGCTGTGGCCCTCGACGTACTCTCGGATGGCCTGCCGCGCGACTTCCTGCATCGGCCTGCCTTCCAGCTCGGCCCGGCGCCGCAGCGATCGTGCCTCATCATCGGTGAGCCGCAGTGTCATCGCCATACCTCCATGGTATCACCAATGATACCGGCGACTGAGCCGGCGGCAGGCTACGGGTAGCGCAGCACCCCGTCGCGGGCACGCAGGAGGATCTCCCGCGCTGTCTCTGCTGCCGAGCTCGCCGGGTTGGCCAGGACATGGCGTGCGGAAAGGCGGGCCTGTGCGAACTCCGCGTGCATGTGACGTGTCGCCGCCTCGTCGGTGAACCCGTGGCCGGTGCGGCTCGCGACTCGCGTGACGCACTCGGCTACTTCCGGGAGCAGCACGGCGTACTGCAGGCACGCGACGCCCGCGGCGGCCATGAACGTATCGAGGAACCAGGGTCCGACGACGCCGTCATAGACCGTGTCGTAGCCGCCGGCTGAGTAACGGCCCGCGGCGGCTGCGGCTGCCTGCGTGATCACCTCATTCTGCGCGTGGGCCTCGGCCAGCCACGGCGAGACGGCGCCACGGGCGACGAAGGCGAAGAACGCATCGCCCTCGACCAGCACCGCGCGCTCGAACTCCTGCGCCAGCGCACCCGCCACTGTCGACTTGCCCGCACCGGGAGGACCCGTCACTACGATCAGCATGGCCATCAAGCCCTAGACCGGGACGGCAGCGCCGTTGACCAAGCCCGCGTCCGGGCTGGCGAGGAAGATGTAGGTCCTGGCGATGTCTGGCACCTTTGGCCAGGCGTCGTGATCGGCTGACGGCATCGCCGCGCGGTTGGCTGGCGTGTCGATGATGCTCGGCACTACGCAGTTGACGGTGACGTGGGTCCCGCGCACGTCCGCGGCAGCCATCGAGACCAGGTGCACGACGCCGAGCTTGCTCACCGAGTAGGCGAATCCAGACCCGGCATGAGCCAGCGCGGCCCGGCTGGCGGTATGCACGATCCTGCCCTGGCCGGCGGCCTGCATGACACGCAGCGCGTGCTTAGTGATGAGAGCAGCGGACACCAGGTTCAGCTCGAGCTGGCCGCGCAGCTCCACTGGGTCGAGCTCAGCCAGGGGCCGTCTCGGCGCGAATCCGCCGACTGTGCTGATCGCGGCCCATGGGGCCGGCCGCAGGTCGAACAGGGCCGCCATGGCATCGTCATCCAGCACGTCGATGGCCTCGTAGCTGATCCCGGTCAGCCGGCGATCCGCCGGCGGCTCGGCCCGGTCTATGCCTGTGACGGTTGCTCCGGCGTTCGCGAACGCTGTGGCGACGCCAGCGCCCAGCGCGCCCGCTGCTCCGAACACCAGCACGTCCCGGCCGGCGTATCCCTTGTCTGGCATGGTCATCTCCCGGTTGTCCCTGCTCGTCCCGCGGTACCTCAGCCTCCGGCTCGCAGCGACGCCACCAGATACGCGACGCCGAAAGGATCGTCGCAGTACCGGATCTGGGTGACTGGCCGGACCCCGGTCATCGCACCGGCCAGCACCTGCCAGCCGGCCCGCCCGGTCGCCATGAGTTCCCGCGCCAGCACCGGGTCCAGCGTCAGTAGCGCACTGAGATTTCCGGCCCGGACGGCCCGCTCGACCTCGGTGTCGAACGGCGCACTCCGATCGTCGAGGTAGCCCGGCGCCTTGAGTCCGCGCCGGGCGCTGCCGTCGGCCATGACCAGCATTGCTACCCGTGCGCTGGAACTGGCTAGCCGCGCACCAAGCGCGGCGCAGTCAGCCGCAGTTTCCTGGTCGCTGACCGACTGCAGCTCCCGGCGCCCCGTGTAGCCCGCCTCGTCGAGCAGCCTACTTGCGAGGCCAAGCGCCAGCGGCAAAGCCGGCGCCGGCTGCGGCGGCGGAGACAGCGCGGACGTCCGATCGGCGACGCGCAACGGAGGCGCATAGGGCGACAGGTTCAGCTGCCCATCCGGCGGCCAGGCGCGCGTCTCGGAGGCCGCGCCGACAATGGCAACCAGGTCCGGCGCGTCGGCTATCAGGGCGGCCGCGGCATCGAGGCACGCGTCACGCAGCGTTGGCGCGACCGGATCGGCGCCAGTGAGCTCGCGGGCAAGCAGCGGCGGTGCGGGACACAAGGCAGCGGACGTGATCACGGGCTAGGCCAGGCCCCGGACTGCCCTGGCTGGCGGCCGGTCACCGCGAATAGCCGACACCATGTCGACGACCTGGCGTGACTCGGTGACCTGGTGCGCCCGGAAGATACGGGCGCCGAGCCACGCGCAGACGGACGTCGCCGCCAGCGTGCCGGGCAGCCGCTGCTCCGGCGGCAGGTTCAGCGTCTCGCCGACGAAGTCCTTGTTCGACAGCGACACCAGGACCGGCCAGCCTGTCTCGGTCATCTCGGCCAGCCGCCGGGTCACTTCCAGCGAGTGCCAGGTGTTCTTGCCGAAGTCGTGCGCGGCATCGATGATGATCCGGTCCGGCTGCACGCCCGCCGCCACAGCGCGCTGGGCCAGGCGCAGCGTGCGATCGAGTACGTCGGCCATCACGTCGGCGTAGGCGACCCGGAACGGCCGGGTCCGCGGCCGCTGCGCGCCAGCGTGCGCGCACACCAGGCCGACGCCGAACTCGGCCGCGACGTCGGCCAGCCGCTCGTCGTCGCCGCCCCAGCTATCGTTCAGCAGGTCCGCGCCAGCCTCGCAGGCGGCGCGCCCCGTCTCGTGCCGCCAGGTGTCGACGCTGATAACCACGTCCGGATAGCGAGATCGGACCGCGCCGATGAAGGTGGCCGTGCGCCGGATCTCCTCTGCGACATCCACTTCAGCGCCGGGCGCGGCCGGTATCCCGCCGACGTCAACGATGTCGGCGCCCTCGGCGATGACCTGGTCGACTCGCGCCATCGCGGCACGCTCATCCCAGGTCAGGCCGGGACGGAAGAACGAATCGGGCGTCCTGTTGACGATTCCCATGATCAATGGCTGCGATGGAGGGAACGCGCAATGCCCGAGGCGCAGCATTCCCTGGGCGCGCGGCCCGTGCGTGTCAGTCATGGCCGGCCGGGCCTGCGGGCGGTCGCTCGGCCACCGGGACTGGCCGCGATACCTGGTGAGCCTGGCCGCTCTCGTCCCGCACAAACTGCTTCAGCTCGGCCTCGGCGGCGAGCGAGTTCGCACCACTCGGCCGTCGGCGGCTGGCCACTACCATGAGCTCGGCTGCCATGAGGGCCAGGTCATGATTGGCCTGATGCCGGTGGGCCCGAGAGCCGAGGTCGACCTGGGCGACAGCATCGAGCCCGTGGCGGGTCACGGTGTCCATCAGCGTCGCCAGTTCGACGCCGTAGCCGACCGGGATGGGCAGTGACTCCATCAGGCTGCGCCGTGCCGCCCACTCGCCGGCCAGCGGCTGTACGACCCCGGCGAGCTCGGGCCACCACAGGCTGATGAGCGGGCGGGCCACCAGTTCGGTGACCCGGCCCCCCTCGGTCGAGGTCGAGCCGTCCGTCTCGGTCCGCACCCGCGTGTAGAACCCCTTGACCAGCTGCACGTCGGGCTCAGCCAGCAGCGGCCCGACCAGCCCGGAAACGAAGTGCGGACCCCAGCTGGTCAGGTCAGCGTCCACGAAGACAAGGACGTCGCCGGTAGTGACGTGCAGCGACTTCCACAGCGCCTCGCCCTTGCCGGGGAAGCTCCCGGCCGACGTCATAACCTCGGCAGTCCGGTACACCTTGGCCCCGGCCCGGGCGGCGGCCTGCGCGGTCGCGTCGGTCGAGTCGGAGTCCATCACGACCAGCTCATCGACCAGCGGCACGTCCTCAACGAGCGCGCGCGCGATCGCGCCGACGACGGCGGCCACTGTCCGCTGCTCGTTCCTGGCCGGGATGACGACGCTGATCGTGACGCCGAGCCGCTGCTTAGCCGCCAGCAGCCGGTCCTGCGGCCAGTCCTGCCAGCGCGACGTGCGGCGGCCGAACCAGGCCTGGGTACGGTCGTCCATGACCCGGCCAGCCTAATCCAGGCGCCGTCAGCCGATGGCAACGGTCGCACTGAGGCGGACGTCGTCAAGGCTGTGCGCCGCCTCGATAATGTACTCACCGGCGACCGTGGACCAGCCGTCGGCCCAGATCTGCCAGGTCCGCTCGGGCAGTTCGATGGTGACGGTTTCGCTCCCGCCGGGCTCAGCAGTCACGCTCGCGAACCCGGCTAGCCAGCGCCGGGGCCGGGTGCTGTCAGCCTCGGCTGGGCCGGCGTAGACCTGAACCACCTCGCGCCCGGCTCGCGTGCCGGTGTTACGGACCCTGACCGTCACCTGGCCAGCGTCGGCGCTGATCTGCTCGTAGCTCCACGTCGTGTAGCCCAGCCCGTGCCCGAACGCGTACCGCGGCGTGCGGCCGGCGCGTTCCCACGCGCGGTAACCGATGAAGACACCCTCGTCGTAGTCAAGCACGCCGCCCTGCGGCGTGGTGTCCAGGACGGGGCAGTCCGCTGCCACGACCGGCCAGGTGGTGGGCAGTCGGCCGCCGGGCTCGGAGCTGCCGAGCAGGACGGCGGCGAGCGCGTGGCCGGCCTCCTGGCC
>DATHPF010000014.1:0-3511 GCA_035484155.1 Streptosporangiaceae bacterium | reverse complement strand
CCGATCAGGCCGGCCGAGCCGGCGGCGAGCAGGAGGGCCGTCACCACCCACACGCCACGCGGGCTGCGGTTGATGAGCTGGCCGACTCGTGACCATAGCCCGCGGCTGGTCGGTTCCGGGGTGCCGTACCTCGGCTTGACCGGCCAGAAGATCCACCGGCCGCAGACGACCAGCAGCGCGGGCAGCAGGGTGATCATCGCGATCAGGCCGACGCCGACGCCGATAGCCGCGACCGGGCCCAGGCCAGAGATGTCGTTGGATTCGGCGGCCAGCAGGCAGAGCATCCCGGCCACGACGGTCAGCCCGCTGGCGATGATGGCCGGCCCAGCCCGGCGCAGGGCGATCGCCATGGCCTGGTGCCGGTCGGAGTGCCTGCGTAGCTCCTCCCGGTACCTGGCCACCAGGAGCAGCGCATAGTCGGTACTGGCGCCAATGACCAGCACGACCAAGATGCCCCCGCTTTGCCCGTTGACGGTCAGGTTGGCGTGCTGGACAAGCAGGTAGATGACCGCCTCGGAGACGGTCAGGGCCACGCCCGCCGAAATGATCGGCAGCAGCCAGAGCACGGGACTTCGGTAGGTCAGCAGCAAGAGCCCGATGACCACGCCCAGAGCCGCGTACAGCAGGGTGGAGTCGATGCCCTTGAAGATCTTGAGCTCGTCGTTCGCGCTGGCCGCGGGCCCGCCGATGTAGACGCTGAGCCCGTCGGCATTCTCGGTCGCGGTGTTCTGCACCGTCGTGATGAAGCCGCTCAGGTCGCTGTTGTAGCCGAGATCTGAGCCTATGACGGTCTCGATTGCCTTGTGGTCCGCGGACACTATCGGCGGCGCAACCCGCCCGCTTACCACACCCAGCGAGGCAAAGGACCGGGCGTCCGCATCGGCCTTGGCCAGGTCGGCCGGGGTGATCCCGCTGTCGCGTACGTAGACGACCAGGGCCGGGTTGTAGTTCTTGGACTGGAAGACGGCCTGCTCGTTGAGTTCCTGGGTCGATTCGGCTGATGCCGGCAGGTAGGAGGATGCGTCGTTCTTCTCCGCGCCCTGTAGCTTGCCGGCCAGCGAGCCCAGGGCCGCGACCACTATGAGCCAGAACACGACGACGGCCCACTTTGTTCGCCTGCCGCAGATGATGGCGATCAGCCGGTCTATGCCCCGTGGCTTTCCCGGCCTGCCTTGGTCTGGTGATGTCTCGGGGCCGCCCGGCTGCGTCTGCCGATGGCGAGGTCCCCGTTCCCGAGTGTCTTGCGTCTGAGCCGTCCTGATGTCCCCGCCGGCGGCGGGGACATCAGGATCTGGCGTGTTACGGGGCGCCCCCGTGGAGCCGCGTGCCACGTCATCCTCCTGCTCTCTGAAGTTTTACCTAGGAAATACGATGTATCGCGTTATGTTCCCCTGTCAAGCTGTATCGCGAAATGCCCGATTTCGCTGAGGGCGATCACATCCAGACAAAATCCTAGGAAGCTGGCGTCCCTACCCTAAAAAGGGATCAGTCCCGGCGACAACCAGTTTTTGTGCCGGGCGGCCTCCGCCGGTCTCGGCGCGACGCCGACGGCTAGCCTCAGAGCAGGGTGAGCTGCTCGGCTGTCGCGGGGGAGAGGGGAATAGGATCGGCCGCTGCGGGAGCCTGCGGAATCTCCGCGGTCGGCCGCTCGGACGCCGGCCGCCGACCGCGACCGGAGCCGGGCCTCGGACGGCCGATGCCGTACTTGCCTGCGAGCTCGCGGACCTGGCCAGCGATCCTGGCCTGGTAGGACTTCGGGGCGTAGGCGCTGCGGCCGTACAGGTCGAGGTACCGGCCGACCAGGTCGGGGTGCTGGGCGCCCAGCCAGCGGAAGTACCACTCCCGAGTGCCCGGGCGCAGGTGCAGCACGATCGGCATCACGTGCGTGGCGCCGGCCGCCGCGATCTGGCTGACGGCCGCGTCGAGCTGGGCGGGGGAGTCGGACAGGAACGGCACCACCGGCCCCATGAGCACGCCGCAGCCAAGCCCTCGCTCGTTCAAGGTGGCGCACGCCTCGAGCCGGCGCGCCGGGGCGGGCGTGCCGGGCTCGACCGACCGCCATAGCTCTTTATCGATAAATCCGACCGAGACGTTCAGCCCCACGTCGGTGATCTCGGCCGCCTCCGCGAGCAGTTCGATGTCCCGCAGGATCAAGGTGCCCTTGGTCAAGATCGAGAACGGGTTGGCGGCGTCCTTGAGCGCGCCGATGATGCCGGGCATGAGCTGATAGCGGCCCTCGGCCCGCTGATAGCAGTCCACGTTGGTGCCCATGGCGATGTGCTCGCCCGGCCAGCTGGCCGAGGCCATCTTCTTGCGCGTCAGCTCGGGCGCGTTCACCTTGACCACGACCTTGGTGTCGAAGTCCACCCCCGAATCCAGCTCTAGGTAACTATGTGATTGCCGAGCGTAGCAGTATCGGCACGCATGCTGGCAGCCGCGGTAGGGGTTGATGGTCCAGCGGAACGGCATCCGGGAGGCTTCGGGGACGCGGTTGACGATGGACTTGGCCTGGACCTCGTAAAAGGTCATGCCCCGGAAGCCCGGGGTGTCGAAGGTCCGGGCCACCGCTCCGCGCTCGATGAGCGGGAGCGCCACGTCCCGGCGCTCAGCGGGGAACAAGGTCTCGCCGGCGGTGTCCTGGTCAGCGGCCAGCTGATCGTCCAGCCGCAGATTGTCCCAGCGCATGAACCTCACCATAGAACGGTTTTTCGACTACGGCAAGATTGACGCGCTGGCGCTCGTCACGAATATTTAGACTGATCCTGGGTACGATCCGGCTCGGCCGACGGGTCTCACGATCTGGAAAACAGGCCAAGTACGAAGCAGGAACAATTGGATAAAGAAGCCCTCCTGAGAGATAGTGAGAGGGTATTCACCCGGACGCGAGGCGGAGGGGGTAGCGGTATGGCCCTGTCGCAGGACGAGCAGCGGATGCTTGCGGAGATCGAGCGGCGGCTCGCGGCCGACGATCCTGGGCTCGCCTCGTGCCTGACGACGTTCCGCCGGCCGGGCCCTGGCACAGTGCTCCGTTCGCCCCGGGCGCGCATCATCGGCTCGCTGTTCACGGTCCTGCTGGTCGCGATGGTCTCGCTGATGGTTTACGCGATGGTCCCGCTCCGCGCGCATTTCCCGCGGCACGTGCCGCCGCAGGCGTCCAGCGCGCCGGCCAACACCACGGCGATCTCGGCCCCGAGCAGCAGTGAGCCAAACCGTACGCAGCAGTCCTCCGCCAGCGTAAGCACGAGCGCCAAGTCCACCACGAGCCAGAGCGCCCAGCTCCGCTCCGCCACGGCGACCGGTCAGGCCCAGCAGGCCAAGGTCAAGCCCGCCAGCCCGACGCTGCTGCCCCAGGCTAGTCCGTAGTCAGTTCGGTTCGGGTCAGGATTCCCGCCACAGCTGGACCAGGTACCTCTCGAGACCCTCGAGCGTCCTTTTCTCCTGCTGGAACTCATCGCTGAGCGGATTGCGCTGCCGGTCGAAGAGCGCTGTGTAGCGACGGGTCACCACGTCA
>DATHPF010000013.1:0-16136 GCA_035484155.1 Streptosporangiaceae bacterium | reverse complement strand
GTCGGCACCACCCGGCCGTGCCTGGCCTTGCTCTCGTACCAGCTCGGCGAGATGTACGCCTGGGGGCCGTGCACGATCGCCAGGGCCTGAGCACCCGTCTGCGCCGTCTTCCACTGGTCGTTCGCGATGGCAATGTGACCGAGCAGGCGGCCGAAGCTGGCCGGGTCAGTCGGCTCCGCCACCTCAGCGCCGTCGGACACCAGCGGCTCGGGAGAGACCGGCCGATCCCAGATCACCGGCAGCCGCGTCGACACAGGCTTCGTCCCGTCGAAGGTGACCAGGTCGGCGGATTGCGCGGCGTCGACGAACGCGCTGATCTGACCTAGGTCGGTGACCGTGAAGTGGCGCGGGAGGTACATGGCCCTAGCCTAGGCGGCTTGGCCTGCTGCGTCGTTATGGCGAAAGATCTGACACAGCCGGCCGTGCCGGATCTTTCCGGATCACCGGGAATAGCGTTACCAGCAACCGTGACCGGCCAGCTATGCTGCAGCCAACGCGCTGACGGAGACGAGTAGCACCGGATCACGCGGGCAGGAGAGAGCCGCCGGAAGCTGAGAAGGCGGTGCCAGCGCCCGGCTGCGAAGACACTTCTGAGCGCGGGGAGGAACGGCGACCGCGGCCAGCGGCCGGCCCAAAGCCCCGCCGGCCAGCCCCCGTCACCGGGCCTAACGAGGTCTCCCGTGCCCGGCCGCCGTACCGGCCGCTGCGGGCGGCGAAAGTGCGGTGGCACCGCGAGTTCCCTTATCGCCCGCACTCCCAAGGGGTCGCCACAATCCCTTAGGGAGCTGTGATGATCTCACGAGTATTGTCTGCCGAGTTGCCTAGGCACATCGGCGAGCGCGTCACTATCGCCGGCTGGCTGCATCGCCGCCGCGACCTCAAGTCAGTCACCTTCCTCGTCATCCGGGACCGGGCCGGCCTCGCCCAGGTCGTTCTGCCGAACGGCGGGCCAGGCCCGGCCGACGAGACGAGCCCGGCCGGCGAGGAAACTGTCCTCCAGGTCGAGGGCTTCGTCGTTGCCAACCCGCAGGCGCCTGGCGGGGCCGAGCTGACCGAGCCAGTCGTGACGCAGCTGTCCGGCCCGGCCGAGCCGCCACCGTTTGACCTGTACCGGCCCGCCCTCACCGCCACGCTGCCGACGATCCTGGACCATGCGCCGACGAGCCTGCGGCATCCGCTGCTTCGGTCCGGTTTCGAGATCGCCGCGGCCAGCGCCGCGGGCTTCCGCGCAGCGCTCGACGCCGCCAGCTTCACCGAGATTTTCACGCCGAAGATCGTCGAATCGGCCACCGAGGGCGGCGCCAACGTGTTCCGGCTCGACTACTTCGGCCGGCCCGCGTACCTGGCGCAGTCGCCGCAGTTCTACAAGCAGGCGATGGTCGGCGTGTTCGAGCGCGTCTACGAGGTAGGCCCGGTCTTCCGGGCCGAGCCGCACGACACCGGCCGTCATCTCGCGCAGTACACGAGCCTGGACGCCGAGCTTGGCTTCATCACCGACCACTTCGACGTGATGCCGGTATGCCGGGACGCCGTCGCTGGCATGGTGGAATCAGTTCGGGAACGGGCTAGCTCAGCCATGCAGTTGCTCCGCGCCACGCTGCCGACGGTGCCAGCCGAGATCCCCCATATTCCGTTCGCGGCGGCGATGGACATGTTGTCGCGCGAGACCGGCGAGGACGTCACTGGCGAGGACGACCTCGCGCCCGCGCACGAGCGGAGGCTATGCCAGTGGGCCGAGCGCGAGCACGGCAGCGAGCTGCTGTTCGTCACCGGCTACCCGCTGACCAGCAAGCCTTTCTATACCCACCCCGACCCGGCGCGGCCGTTGTACTCCAACGGCTTCGACTTGCTCTTCCGCGGCACCGAGATCGTGACCGGGGGCCAGCGGCTGCACCGGCATGAGGACTACCTCGCGGCGCTGGCCGCGCGCGGACTGGACCCGGCGCCGTTCGCTGGCTATCTCCAGGTGTTCCGGCATGGCATGCCGCCCCACGGCGGATTCGCGATCGGGCTGGAGCGGTGGACGGCGCAGCTAACCGGCGCGGCGAACGTCCGGCAGGTGACCTTGTTCCCCCGCGACCTGCACCGGGTCAGCCCGTGACCGGCGTGCGCCACCGCGTCGCAGAGCGTCCGGACGCGATGGTCACGGGATCTCGATGACGACCTTGCCAGCAGTCCCGGCTTCGACGGCCTCGTGGGCGGCCACGACCTGGTCGATGGAGAATCTCGTCACTGGCAGCTCGGTCAGCGCTCCGGCTGCCAGCGCGGCGCTGATGTCGGTCACGGCCTCGTCAGCGGCCTCGGCCGGTATTCCGTAGAGCAGGACGAAGCGCAGCGTCAGGTTGGCGTTCATGCACCGGCGTACCGGCAGCACCGGATCGTTCGGCTCAGCCGCGTAATCGACGATGTGCGTCGGCGGCCCTGACACGGCGAGGTCCAGCTCGAGATTGGCGCCAAGCGCAACCTCGATTATCCGGTCCATGGTCGGCGCGAACGCGCGGAGCTGGTCGGCAGCGCCGCGCTCGCGGTAATTCACGACGAGGTCGGCGCCGGCCTTGCGCGCTAGCTCGGCCTTCTCCGGCCCGCTCACGGTGGTCGCGACGCGCGCGCCGAAGAACTTCGCCAGCTCGATGGCGAAGTGGCCTACCGCTCCGGCGCCGCCTGCCACCAGGACGTTCTTGCCAGCGACCGGGCCGTCAGCGACTAGGCACCGGTGTGCGGTCATGGCCGGCACGCCGAGGCTTGCGCCCAGCTCGTCGGATACCCCGTCCGGCAGCGGCACGGCATGGCGCGAGGGCACGACGGTCCATTGCGCGGCGGTCCCCCAAGGCCGGCTGGCGGCAGCCATCCAGATCCATACGCGCTGTCCGATGCGGCCTTCGTCGACGCCCTCGCCGACGGCGTCGATGACACCGGTGCCATCGTGATGCGGGATCTGGAAGCCGTCGATCGGCCGCGGGGTCGCGCCGCTCCGCGACTTCCAGTCGGTGGGATTGATCCCGGACAGCGTCATCCGCACTTGAACCTCGCCCGGTCCCGGCGCGGGCTTCGCTATATCCACGACCCGGAACACCTCCGCTGCCGGTCCGCATCGCTCGTACTGCACTGCCTTCATCTGGCTGCCCTCATCTAGTGCGCTGCCTTCATCTAGTGCGCTGCCTTCATCAAGTGCGCCGCCTTCATCGAACTGCTCCGTCAGCGTGGCTCGCTCCCCTGCCTCCTCAGCCGTGGACCGGCACGATCTTGTCGATCTCGGCAAGCTCGGCCGCAGTCGGCTGCCACTCGCCGGCCGCGGCGTTGGCACGGACCTGTTCGGCTGACGTAGCGCCCGCGATGACCGACGCGCAGCCCGGCAGCGCCGCGAGGCCGCCAATGGCGGCCTCCAGCAGGGTCTGGCCGTGCTGCTCCGCCCACGTCACCAGCGCCTCGACCTTGTCCAGCTTGTCGTCGGTGATGTACTCGGCTCGGCCGGCCAGCCTGGTGCCGTCCGCTGGCCCGACGCCACGCCGGATCTTGCCGGTCAGCAGCCCGTTCGCAAGCGGGAAATACGGCAGTACCCCGAGCCCGAACTGCACGGCGGCGGGCACGACATCGAGCTCAGCCTGCCGATCGAGCAGCGACCAGTGGTTCTGCGCGGAGATGAACGGCACGGCATTGATCTCGCGCGCTGTGGCCGCCGCGGCCGCGAGCTGGACTCCGGAGAAATTCGAGTGGCCGATGTAACGGACAACTCCAGCCCGGACCAGGTCGGAAAGCGCCGACAGCGTCTCCTCGATCGGTGTCACCGGGTCTGGCGTATGAATCTGGTACAGGTCGATGTAGTCGGTCCGCAGCCGACGGAGTGACTGCTCGACCGCGCGCCTGATGTAGCTGCGGCCACCCCTGGCTCCGGCCGCCAGGCCGTAGCCCATGTCACCGGCTTGCGAGCCGAACTTCGTCGCCAGCACCACCTGATCGCGCCGACTCAGCAGGACCTCGCCGAGCATCTCCTCCGACCGGCCGGCCCCGCCGTACGTCTCCGCCGTGTCGAGCAGCGTGATGCCCGAGTCGATGGCAGCGTCGACGACCGCGAGGGTCTGCTTGACATCCAGTCGCCGGCCGAAGTTGTTGCAGCCGAGCCCGACGACAGAGACTTGCAGCCCGGAGTTGCCGAGCGTCCTGTAACGCATGCGTCCTGCCTTTACGCGGAGGGGATATCGCCTATCTTCGCGATCGTAGCGAGGTCAGCAGCGGCGGCCTTGGCCAGGCCTGCTGGCCGGGTAGCCACGCCTGGCGGGACGCCGCCCAGGCAGTGCGGCAGGGCGGCGGCGCCGCGGCGGCGGCGCCGCTCGAGGGCTGGCCTGAAATCGCATGTGCGATATCATTTGCTCAGTGGCGATTGCGCCGCCTCCATTTCGCACACGCGTATCGAATACGCGCGTATAAGTGCGAATAGGTTTAAATTCTTTTGGCAGCACGGGCGGCCGTGACACGATAGTAAGATCCACCCGGCGCATCGGGAGGGAGCGCGGCTGATGTCTGACGCCACGAGGCTTGACAGTCCTGCCTCAGCCACGCGCGTGCGGGCGGCCACGGACGCGACGGGCGCACCCACGGTTCTGCGCATTCTCCTGGGCACGCAGTTAAGGCGCCTGCGCGAGTCTCGCGGCATTTCGGCTCAGGAAGCCGCGAAGGCGATCCGCGGCTCAGAATCCAAGATCAGCAGGATCGAGCTCGGCCGTAACGCTGTCCGCGAGGTCGACATCGCCGACCTGCTGAACCTGTACGGGATCAGCGACCTGGCCGAGCGCGAGCAGCTGCTGACCCTGGCGAGCCAGGCCAACCAGCAGGGCTGGTGGCATCGCTACCAGGACGTGCTCCCGACCTGGTTCCAGTCCTACATCGGGCTGGAGGAATCGGCTGAGTCCATCCGGAGCTTCGACGCCCAGTTCGTGCCCGGATTGCTGCAAACGGAGGACTACGCGGCCGCGGTCATCCAGCTGGGCGCTTACTCGCGCGCGGAGGCGCACCGCCTGGTCTACCTGCGCAAGGAGCGGCAGCGGCGGTTCGCCGCCGGCGGTCTGCGGCTGTTGGCCGTGATCGACGAGGTAGCCCTGCGCCGCCCGATCGGCAGTCCGGCGCTCAGGCGGGCGCAGCTCGATCACCTGCTCGGAATCTCCGATCGGCCCGGCCTCACCATCCAGGTGTGCCCGTTCCGCACCGGCGCTTCGTATGCAGCGCCGGGCAGCTTCAGCATCCTGCGGTTCGCTGCCGAAGACCTGCCTGACGTCGTGTATGTGGAGCAGCTCACCAGCGCCCTGTACCTGGATAAGCGCGCGGACGTCGACCGATACACCGAGGCGATGGATCAGATCGCGGCAACCAGCACGACGTCAGCGCAGACCACTGACCTGATCAGCTCGATGATCGATGAGTTGGAGGGATCCGAGTGAGCACCAGCAATGCCGGTCCGGGCGAGCGTGAGATCAGTGCCAGCACGGGCGGGGCGACCTGGATCAAGAGCACCTACAGCGGTCCGACCGGCGGGAACTGCGCCGAGATCGCCTTCCTGGCCGACGGCGACGTGGCCATGCGCAACTCCCGGCACCCGGGTGGCCCGGTGCTCATCTTCACTAGAGCCGAGTGGGATGCCTTCCTATCCGGCGCCCGCGGCGGTGAATTCGGCCTCTCGGGCTGACGTTGCCCACTCCAGCGCCGATGCGGGAAGATAGAAGACGTGCAGGACATCACGAATTTCATCGGGAGCTACTGGTGGCTCGTCTTCATTCTGCCGCCGGTCCTTGGCGGTAGCCTCCAGGCGCACCATCGCCGGCGGCTTGCGGTCCTCGAAGCCAAGGGCAAGCTGGCCGAGACCAAGAGCCAGGCGCTCAGCGCACCACCCGAGCCGCAGCCGATCTGCGGGTGCAGCCACCACCTGAGCTTCCACAACCCGCGCACCGCGGCCTGCGCTGTGGATGACTGCCGGTGCCAGCAGTACGTCGGCCCCGAGCCCCTCGGCTACGTGTTCGCGCAGCCGCTAGTGGATCCCGATGGACAGGCCGGGAACGGGGCCGCTATCGCTCCGTCGCCCCACCCGACCTCGGCCGATTAACTGCCTGAAAGCCTTGCCTGCCTGAACAGCTGGCAGGCCCCCGGATACTGGCGGCTGGCCAGCGATCCGGGGGCCTGTCAGTCTCTGCCCCGCCCGGGTTAGCTCACCGGCGAGTCGAACTCGCCGGCCTTCACGCCAGTCAGGAACGCAGCCCACTCCTCGCCGTCGAAGACGTGCGCCGCCTTCGTGGTGTCCTTAGAGTCACGAAGCGCGACCAGGCCGCCTGGCAGGTGGGCGACTTGGACGCAGGCCGAGTTGTTGCAGGCGTGGCTGGTGATCCACGCTGCGTTGGAAAGGTCATATTCGGACATACGAGTTTCCTTTCAGGCGGATACTTCGGATCCTTCAGATATCGACTGGATGAGAAGCGCTGAGTCAGCAGGCGGAAGGGCGGTCGCACGAAGGAGGTCAAAAGCTTCAGAGCGAGCGCGTACCTCGCGGTCTCGCTCTTCGATATAGGCCTGGCCCGTGACCCCTTCGGTGTAAACAACGTCAGGGTCCGAGCGTTCTGGGAACTCAATAATCGCGAATGCGCCGCCCATGCCGGGATGCAGCCCGCTGCCGAACGCTAGCACTTGCAGGGTGATGTTCGGCCACTGACTGGCCTCATAGAGGTGCTCGAGTTGCTGGCGCATGACGGGCGATGGACCCTCCAGCCGCCGCAGCACAGCTTCGTCGAGGATGATCCACAGCTCCAGGGGATCGGCGCGCAGCAGCACGTCCTGGCGTTGCATACGGAGCCTGACCAGCCTGTCAATTTCCTCCGGGGTCTGTCGCCTGCGCACCGTCGACATCACCGCGCGGGCGTAGTCCTCGGTCTGGAGCAGGCCGTGCACGACCTGGGCCTCGTAGACCCGCAGCGAGGCTGCCTCGGCTTCGAGGCCGACGTAGATGCCAAAACCGGTCGGCAGCACGCCGTCCCAGACGGCCCACCAGCCCTTGCGGTGCCCTTCCCTGGCCATCTCGAGCAGCACCTGGCGCTGGCCCGGATCGTCGACTCCGTAGAGTTCCAGCATCGAATTCAGATACGCAGTCCGCGTCGGCGCCTTGCCGGTCTCGATTCGGGACAGCGTCGACGGGGCGAGGCCGAGGCGCTCAGCCACCTCTTCGAGCTTGATCGACTGCAGCTCCCGCAGCCGTCTTAACTCGCTGCCCAGCCGACGGCGGCGAACGGTAGGACCGACAGACACTGGCACTCGCCCCCTCTGCGGGAAGCTCGCGGCCAATTCGGTCCCCGATCATTCGAGGTACAGAGGATTGGCTGCGTGTCACTCTCTTGCGGGTGACGATACACGATCATGGCTTGCCGTGAGATCCCAGGTGAAATTTCGTGGCCGTAATTTGTGTCACGCACTTGCGTGGCATGCATCATCACTTCATGATTGAGCTGAGAAGGCGCTTTACCTGCGCCGTTCCATAATGGCTCGGGTGCTGCCGCCAATGTTGGCTGAATCGCAGACTCGCCGTTCTCGAGCCGCGGGGTTCTTGAGCTGCGCGGTCTCGGGCGCGGGCGGGAGGGAGCGACCGGATGGCAGCTTCCGCCCGGTCGAGCGACGCTGGCCATGATCTCGGGATCATGGCAGGAGCCGCGGTTCTGGGCAGCCTGACCATTCCGGGCCGGCCCGACCATGTGCGCGAAGCGCGTGCTTTCGTGGCTAAGGCCCTAGGCGAATTACACCCCGGCCGGGACAATGCCGTCCTGCTGACCTCTGAGCTCGTCACCAACGCGGTCATGCACAGCAGGTCCCGCTGCGACGGCGGCACCGTCACTGTCCTGATCGTCGAGTCCGGCGGCGGCGTGCGGATCGAAATCGCCGACGAAGGATCCGAGCTCAGCTCGCCCGTCGTCCGCGGGGACGTGTACGCATCCGACGGACACGGCCTCTACCTGGTGCAGACACTCGCCGACCAGTGGGGGTACGTGCGCGACAACAGCGGCACGACGGTGTGGTTCTGGCTGGGCGCCGCGAGCTCAGTGGCCAGCTAGCCCCGCGCTGCGTCCCGGCTAGCTGCGGCCGGGCCCGCGCGCCGCCCGGCCCGCCGGGCCGGACCGCTTCTCCCGCAGCCGCATGGTGACGTGCACGGGAGTCCCGGCGAACCCGAACTCGTCCCGGAGCTTACGCTCAATGAAGCGCCGGTAGCCGGCCTGCAGGAAGCCGCTGGTGAACAGCACGAAGTGCGGCGGCTTGATGCCCGCCTGAGTGGCAAACATGATCTTGGGCTGCTTACCTCCGCGTACTGGCGGCGGCGTCTGCGCGATGAGCGCCGTCAGCCACGCATTCAGCCTGCCCGTCTGCACCCTGCTCTCCCAGCTGTCCAGGGCTCGCTCCAGCGCGGGCACGAGCCGGTCCACATGCCAGCCGGTCTTGGCCGAGATGTTGATCCGCGGTGCCCACCGCGCGTTGTGCAGCTGGCGGTCGATCTCCTTGTCGAGGAACTCGCGGCGGTCGGCGTCGACCAGGTCCCACTTGTTGTACGCGATGACGAGGGCCCGGCCGGCGTCAATCACCATCGAGATGATGCGCAGGTCCTGCTCAGCCAGCGGCTCGCTCGCGTCGACGAGAACGACCGCGACCTCGGCCCGCTCCAGCGCACGCTCGGTGCGCAGCGCGGCGAAGAAGTCTGCGCCCTGCGTCTCCCGCACCCGCCGCCTGATGCCCGCAGTGTCGACGAACCGCCAGATCTTGCCGCCGAGGTCGATGAGCTCGTCGACCGGGTCTCGGGTCGTCCCGGCCACCTCGTCGACCAGGACACGCTCGGCCCCGGCGAGCTTGTTGAGCAGGCTCGACTTCCCGACGTTGGGCCGGCCGATCAGCGCGACGCGGCGCGGACCGCCATCCTCTGGGTCGCGCTCAGCCGGTGCATCCGGTAGCGCGCCGAGCACGGCGTCGAGCAGGTCGCCGCTGCCACGGCCATGCAGGGCGCTGACCGGCACTGGCTCGCCGAGCCCGAGCGACCAGAGCGAGTGCACGTCCGGCTCGCCGGGCGCGTCGTCTACTTTGTTGGCCGCGAGCACGACGGGCTTGCGCGACCGGCGCAGCACCGCGGCCACCGCGGCATCGGCATCCGTGACGCCGACGACGGCGTCCACTACGAACAGCACCGCGTCCGCTGCGTCCACGGCGATCCGCGCCTGCGCGGCCACCCGAGCGGCGAGCGCCGGCGTGCCTTCCACGGACGGCTCCCAGCCGCCGGTGTCGACCAATGTGAACGCGCGGCCGCGCCAGGTGGCGTCATAAGTGACCCGGTCTCTCGTCACGCCGGGGGTGTCCTCGACGACCGCCTGACGGCTGCCGAGGATTCTGTTGACGAGCGTGGACTTGCCGACGTTCGGGCGGCCCACCACAGCGAGCACCGGCGCTGGCGCGTCCGGCTGGACGCTGGTCTCCTCCGGCTCAGCCACTCCGGACCGCCCGCTGAGCTCTCGCTCTGTCGACGACAAGGCCGACGACCTCGTCCAGGCTGAGCAGGCTGGTATCGAGAACGACCGCGTCATCGGCCATGACCAGCTGTGCGGCGTCCCGCTGGTCGCGGCGAGCCTGCTCGCGCCTCGTCGCCTCGACCGTCGCCGCCGGGTCCGCGGCCAGATCCGCGCTGCGGCGCTGCGCGCGCACGTCCTCGCTCGCGGTCACGTAGACCTTGATGGCGGCGTCAGGTGCGACCACCGTACCGATGTCGCGGCCTTCGGCCACGATTCCCGGTCCGGCCGCGGCCGCGGCGATGATGTCGCGCTGCATGCGGATGAGCAGGGTGCGCACCTGCGGGATGGCGGCCACGGTGCTGACCGAGTTGGAAATCTCGCGGCTGCGTATTGGCGCCGCCACATCCTGGCCGTTGACCGTGATCTCCGGCGCATCGGGGTCGGTGCCGACCGCGATCTTCGGCTCCGTCATCCGCACCAGCACGGCGGCAGTGTCGGACAGGTCGATCCCTTGCTCGCGCAGCCACCAGGTCAGCGCGCGGTACATTGCACCGGTATCGAGGTAGCGGAGGCCAAGCTCGGCCGCGACGCGGCGGGCCGCGGTCGACTTGCCTGAGCCGGCAGGCCCGTCCATGGCGATCACCAGACCGGGCTTACCGGCATAACACTGCATTTCATCCACGCCGGTCGATACCATCCTGGCTGCTGATTCGGTCACTACGCGATGCTACCGGCGGACTGGCCATCCTCCGGCAGCCAGCACGCTCGAGAGCCTGGATACTGCATCCGGCCGGACCCACAATTCGGCCACGCCGACGGGCAGGCCCGGCGAGTGCTCGATGCTCACATCCTCGATATTGAGGCCCGCTTCGTCTGCCGCCTGGAACAGCCGAGCCAGCTCGCCCGGCCGGTCCGGGATGACCACCTGCACCGCTGCGAAGTCCCGCGTCGGGCCACCGTGCTTACCGGGGATCCGGTGCACGCCGTCGATCCCGCGCTCCAGCAGGTCGGCGATCTGCTTGGTGGCCAGTTCGTCCCCTGCTGCCAGGCTCTCCAGCGCGTCGGCCGCCTGGGCCAGATCAGCCGCCACGCCCCGGAGCACTGCGCTGGCCGGCCCGGCGTTCGCCTGCAGGATCTGCAGCCACATGCCAGATCCAGACGCCGCGATCCTGGTCACGTCCCGCAGGCCCTGGCCGGCCAGGGCCAGGGCATCCTCCGGCGCGTGCTCAAGCCGGGCCGCCATCGCCGCCGCCACGACGTGCGGCGCGTGCGAGACGAGCGCCACCCACTGGTCGTGCTCGGCCGCCGTCACCGCGACGGGCTGAGCACCACAGGCTTGCGCTAGCCGCGTTCCCAGCATGAAGGTGGTCTCGTCATTGGCCGGCTGTGGGCACAGCACCCACGGACGGCCGACGAACAGGTCTGCCCTGGCGGCGGCCGGGCCGGACCGCTCGCGGCCGGACAGCGGGTGGCCAGGCAGGTAACTGGCCAGGTCACAGCCGAGCTCGCGGGCGGCGGCGAGGGGCAGCTCCTTCACGCTGGCGACGTCGGTGTACGCGCGCGCGAGGCCACGGGCCTGCGCCGAACAAAGCTCGGCGGCCACGGCCGAAGGTGGGACGGCGAGCACGGCTACGTCAGCCGGGCCGCCCGGCACGCCGTCGGCCGGGAGCGGCGCGCCGGCGCCGAGGTTGACAGCCAGTCGTACCGCCTCGGCGTCGTGGTCGGCTAGCCAGACAGTCACGTCGCGCTCGCGCAGCGCCAGCGCCACCGAGGTGCCGATGAGCCCGGTCCCGATGACGACCACGCTGGCGAGCTCGGTCATTGCGCGATGTCCAGCCGCAGCGCCGAGGCACCGTGCAGATAGACGTGCTGGACGGCATCGCGCGGCTTGGTCGTCTCGATGTGCATCATCAGCCGGACAACATGCGGCATCGCGCCCGGCACGTCGATCTCGGACGCGCAGAGCAGGGGCACTTCCTGGAATCCGAGCTTGCGAGCGGCCAGGGCCGGAAACTCCGCGGTCAGATCGGGCGTCGCCGTAAAGACCACGCTGATCACATCGTCGGTGCTGAGCTCGTTCCGGCTCATCACCTCGGTGACCAGCTCAGCGGTACCCGCCAGGATCTCGCCCCGGTCGTTCCCGCTGACCTGCACGGCGCCGCGGACTGCACGGACGGCCACGTTCCCTCCTCATTCGTTCCCTGGTCTTGATCGGCTTGCGGCGGCTACAGGCCGACGGCTGAATACAGGTCACCGACTTCCCTGGTGGTCAGGCTCCTAGTCGTACCCGGCCGCATCGATCCGAGCGAGACTGGGCCCACCTGGGTCCGGACCAGCCGGGTTACCGGGTGCCCGGCGGCCGCCAGCATCCGCTTGACGATGTGCTTGCGGCCCTCATGCAGCGTAATCTCCACCAGGGCGCGCGCGCCGACCTGCTCAACGACGCGGAACTTGTCCGCGCTGGCCACCCCATCCTCGAGCTCTATGCCGGTGATGAGCTGACGGCCCAGGTCCTTTGGCACTGGCCCGGTGACCTCGGCCAGGTAGGTCTTCGGGACGCCGAACCGCGGGTGCGCGAGCCGGTGCGCGAGCTCACCGTCATTCGTCAGCAGCAGCAGGCCCTCGGTGTCGTAGTCGAGCCTGCCGACATGGAAGAGCCGCTCGGCGACGTCGCCTAGCAGGTCAGCCATGGTCGCGCGGCCGCGGCTGTCGGACATGGACGTCAGCACGCCAGCGGGCTTGTTCAGGGCTATGTACACCAGGTCTTCGCTGGCCGGGATGCGACGGCCGTCCACGCGAATGACCTGATGCTGCGGATCCACCCGCGCCCCGAACCTGCGCACGATCTCGCCATCGACCTCCACGCGCCCGGCGCCGATGAGCTCCTCGCAGTGCCGCCTGCTGCCTACCCCGGCGGCGGCAAGCACCTTCTGCAGGCGTACGCCGCCTGGCACGTCGGTGAGCGAGTCGCGCTCGCCGTCAGAGTCGAAGTCGTTGTTGTCAAAGTCCGGGCCGAGGCTTGCCGCCGCAGCCCTGGCCCGAGCCAGGTCAGCGGCGCTCAGGCTGCTGCCGCCCGGCCCGCCGCCGCTTGTGCCTGCGCTGCCGCCTGTGCCTGCGCTGCCGCCTGTGCTCGCGCCATCTGTGCGTGCGCCGCGGGTGCCCGCGCCGGCGCCCGGGCGCTGGCGGCCGGGCCGACGGGACGCGCTACCGGGTCGCGTCACTGCCCGCGTCCAGTTCCTCGTCGAGATGATCGGGCAGGAAAGGCGCCAGGTCCGGGAGGTCGGACAGGCGCGCGAGACCGAGCCGCTCGAGGAAGTACCCGGTCGTCTGGAACAGGATGGCCCCGGTCTCGGGATCCGAGCCCGCCTCTTCAGCAAGGCCACGCAGCACGAGGGTGCGCATGACGCCGTCGCAGTTCACGCCGCGAACCGCCGAAACCCGGGCGCGGCTCACCGGCTGACGGTAGGCGACGACGGCGAGCGTCTCCAGCGCCGCCTGAGTCAGCCTGATCTCCTGGCCATCGCTGACAAACCGCTCGACGACCGTCGCGCACTCGTCCCTGGTGTACAGCCGCCAGCCGCCGGCGACCTCACGCAAGTCGAAACCGCGCTGCTCGGCCGTGTAGGACGCGGCGAGCGCGCGCAGCGTTTCCGCAACGTCAGCCGCAGGCCGCTCGGTTACGCCGGCCAGGACATCCTCGGTCACGGGCTCGTCGGCAACCAGTAGCACTGCTTCCAGGCTCATCCGCAGGTCCGGCCCATCGCGATCACTGGCCGCTTCGGCCGCCTCTGCTGCCGCCCGCTCTGCCGCGGCCGCCTCTGCCGCGGCCGCCTCTGCCGCCTCCGGCTCGGACTCCGCGGGTTCGAACTCCGCCGGCTCGGCCGCGTCCAGTTCGGACTCCGCCGGCTCGGCCGCAGGCATCACGAACTGGTCCGATTGCCAGTCGGGCGGCGCTTGCCCGTTATCCATCGTATTCCTCATGGTCGTGCCTCATACCCGGCTCACCCTGGTCTGTCCAGGAGAGGTAGAGGTCGCCAAGCGGAGCTATCTGATCGAGGCTGATCCGCCCGTCACGGTAGAGCTCCAGCACGGCCAGGAACCGCGCCACGACCTCATAGGTTCCAGCACAGTCGGCGATGAGCTGCCGGAACGTGGCCCGGCGCAGCGACCGCAGCCGTGCTAGCAGTATCTCAGCTTGCTCGCGCACTGAGGTCTTCGGGACATGCAGATGCGCGGTCGAGACGACGGGCAGCTGGCGCGGGGCGAGCACGCGCGCGGCGATGGCGGCGAACTCGGCCGCGCCGATCCCGATGAGCACCTCGGGCAGCAACTCGGCGAACCGCGGTTCCATCGGCACCCGTCGCGGGTACCTGCGCCCCTCCATGACGATCTTGCCCGCGAAGACGGCGGCGACTTCTTTGTACGCCCGGTACTGGAGCAGCCGGGCAAACAGCAGGTCCCTGGCCTCCAGCAGCGCCAGGTCCTCCTCGTCGTCGACTTCGCCGGCCGGCAGCAGCCTCGCGGCCTTGAGGTCGAGCAGCGTCGCGGCGACGACCAGGAAGTAGCTCGCCTGATCGAGGTCCCAGCCGCCCGCCAGCGCGCGGATGTAGCCGATGAACTCGTCGGTCACGCTGGACAGCGCGATCTCGGTGATGTCGAGCTTGTGCTTGGAGATGAGCGCGAGCAGCAGGTCGAACGGCCCCTCGAAGACGTCCAGGTGCACCTGGAATCCGCCCGCGGCCGGGGCCACCTCGTCTGATTCGCCGGTTGTCATGATGATCATCGGCAGACTACCGGACTCGCTCACGTGGTGTCGCTCACGCGCTCTCGCTCATTTTCCGTCACGGGTGGGTTCTCGCGGGTTCTCCCGCAGCCGCCGGGCGATCAGGCTGTCCTCGCCTGCCTGGTCCAGATCGGCGAGCACGACCGCCAGTGCCTCGCGTACGATCCGGCCACGATCGACCGGGATGCCGTACGACCGCAGCGCCAGCCGGGCGCGTTCCAGGTCGAAGAGCTCTGGACCCGACATGTATACGGTGATCTTCTGGGGGTGGCTCTCCCTCCCGCTTGCCTGCCGCTCGGTGTCGGCCGCGGGACTGCGGGCCTGCGATCGCAGGATCTCTGCGACGCCAGGCAGGCTTACCCGGCGCGGTCGGGACCCGCGGGAACGCCCTGACGCCACCTCTCCAGAACCTCCTTGGCCAGCTCACGATAGGAGCTGGCGCCGTTGCACGCGGGATCGAACCTGGTTATCGGCTCTCCAGCCACCGTAGCGTCAGGGAAGCGCACCGTCCGGCTGATGACCGTGTGGAAGACCCGGTCACCAAATCCCTCGACAACTCCGGCCAGGACCTCCCTGGTGTGCAGCGTACGGGAGTCGTACATGGTGGCGAGTACGCCGTCGATCGCGAGCTTCGGGCTCAGCCGGGAAGAGACCTTGTCGATGGTTTCCATCAGCAGCGCCACGCCGCGCAGCGCGAAGTACTCGCACTCCAGCGGCACGATAACGCCGTCGGCGCAGGCGAGCGCGTTGACCGTGAGCAGGCCGAGCGACGGCTGGCAGTCAATCAGGATGATGTCGTAGTCGGCGATGACCGGCTGGAGCACGCGGCCGAGCACAAACTCACGGCCGACCTCGTGCACGAGCTGGACCTCGGCGCCGGACAGGTCGATGTTGCTCGGCAGCAGGTCCATGCCCTCGACGCGAGTCTTGATGATCACGTCGTACGCGGTCAGGCCGCGCTGCATCAGCAGGTTGTAGACGGTCGCGTCAAGCTCGTGCGGCTGGACGCCGAGCCCGACGGACAGCGCGCCCTGCGGGTCGAAATCGACGAGCAGCACGCGGCGGCCTTGCTCGGCCAGCGCAGCGCCCAGGTTGATGGTCGTGGTGGTCTTGCCGACGCCGCCCTTCTGGTTGCAGACGGCGGCGATCCGGGCCGGGCCGTGCACCAGCAGCGGCTCGGGCACAGGGAACACCGGCAGTGGCCGCCCGGTCGGTCCCACCAGACCGGGCCTGACCTCGAGGGTTTGGGATGCTGACACAGCTACCGCACCTCCCGGCCGCTAGCGCACATGCGCTCACTGCCAGGCGACTCTAGGCGCTGGGGTACGCGCCGGCAAGCCGGCGCACCGGGAGGCGGCAAATGAACCGCATGCGCATAGTGACCGGAGCGCACCAACTCGTGTCGTGCCCGGAACGGCTCGCCCATCGCCAGTCCATCCCCCGAGTGCGCGGTGGCGACCCGATCGATGAAGTTACGACCCCCGGGTCGAGGCATACACGCCGACCGCCACGGTTGCTGGCTCGTAGCCGGTGTCGGCAGACAGGCCAGCCGGCGGCGGCTCGGGCGCTGGCCCATGACCGCCGGGACCGCCGCCGCCAGGTCCGTTGCCACGCTCCCGGACGGCCTGGTTGCCCCACGCGGCCAGCGCGGTCACGGAACCGATGCCGAGGCCGATGACAGGGAACGCCAGCCAGATCAGGAAGTAGCCAGCAGGGAAATAGCCAGTCACCAGACTGGCGACAGCCGCAGCGCTCAGGTGCTGACCGGGGTACAGCACGTGCACGAGCCACCCTGCGCGGGGCATCAGCGCTATTGTCACCGGGCCGAGGGCACAGACCAG
>DATHPF010000012.1:0-43524 GCA_035484155.1 Streptosporangiaceae bacterium | reverse complement strand
GCCGGCCAAGCGTGTGGCCTTTCGCACTGGTGAGAAGGGGACTTCCGGCCCTGCGGGCGAGGCCGTCCCGGCCACGACGATGGGAGGGAGCCAAGGGGATTGGCCATAGAGGAGAAGGAAGCAGTCTGATGATGAACCTTCCAGTTGCAGTAATCGGTGACCCGGCCAAGCGCGCGAACCTGGGCGTCTGGGAATGGGCCAAGCAGTCCAAGGTGCTGGCGGTCGGCTGGCTGGCGATGCGGGTCTGGCTGGGGATCATGTGGATCCAGGCAGGCTGGGCCAAGCTGTTCGGTGCCGAGAACCCGTACTTCCTGCACAACAACGGCGCCGGCGTGGCCGGGTTCGCCGCCCACGGCGCGCCCGCCTACACCTGGTGGGGCAGTTTCCTGCACAGCTTCGTCGTCCCGAACGCCGGCTCGATCGGTGTCCTGGTCGCGGTGGCCGAGTTCGCCATCGGCGTGGCCCTGGTGGCCGGCCTGTTCACCCGCATCGCGGCGCTGGGCAGCCTGGCGCTGCTGTTTACCTACGTGATGTCGGGCACTGCCAGCGTCTGCGGCTGGTACGCCCTGTTCGCCATCGTGATCCTGGTCATGTGGCGGACCTCCAGCTGGATCGGCATCGACGGCCTCATCGCCAGCTACCGGGAGCGGCACCACCACGACCGCGGCCTCCACACCCCCATCCGCCAGTTCCTCAGCCACGCTGGGGACGGGACGCCCACCGTCAGCAAGACCGTGTAACAGTCCGCCCTCTTCGCTCACGCCACCACTGATGCGGCCCGCCCTGCGGGCCGCATCAGCGCGTTCCGGCTCATGTCCGCGCTGCAGCCCGCACCTGCCGAGGGGGTCGCGGTGACAGCCGTGATCAGGACCGTGTTAACGTGCAGTAATCGCTCCGGACCTCGGTGGTCATGGCGCTCGCTAACCGTAAGCGCCGCCGAGATTTCCGGAGTTTTTGCATGCACACCTTCCTGCGATGAACGTAGCTCGCGAGTTCCGCCTGAAGGCCAAGGACAGCACTCGGCCACTACCCCGGTCGCCACTGCCCATAACGGCAGCCAGCCGCCGGCCGACGACCTCATCGGCACCGCACCCGGCGCCCCGCCGCAGGGTCTCCCTGACCTGCCGACCCGCCGGGACACGCAGCCCGGCTGCCTATCGCTCCGTGTGCTGCCGGCCGCCCTTCCGGCCGGCAGCGCAAGGGTCGCCGGAGGTCGATCGGAAAGCTCCGGCGGCGCGGCCGGTGCCGGAACAGGCAGATCCGGCAGGAGCCAGTCGCCGCACAGCGGCACCTAGCACGACAGATAGGAGAGACGCACATGCCTGTCCAGCAGAGCGACACTGAGCCTCGCATCGTGGCGGGGGTAGATGGCTCGCCCTCATCAGTGGGCGCGCTGCGATGGGCGATCCGGCAGGCGGGGCTTACCGGCGCCACCGTCGACGCCGTGATCGCCTGGCACTACCCCGCCGCCGCCGCCGGATACGGCTGGGCGCCCGTCGGCATGGACCAGGCCGGCAGCTTCGACGCCAAGGAGATCGCCGAGAAGATCCTCGCCGACGCGGTCAGTAACGCCGCCGGCCCGGCCAGCGACGTCCGCGTCCGTTCCCTGACCGCCGAGGGGAACCCGGCGCAAGTGCTGGTCGGCGCGGCAGCCGGAGCGGACCTGCTGGTAGTGGGCAGCCGCGGGCACGGCGGGTTCACCGAGGCACTCCTCGGCTCGGTGAGCCAGCACTGCGTACAGCACGCGCCCTGTCCCGTGGTCGTGATCCGCGGCCAGGACTCCGGAAACGAACGTGAATGACGGCCCGCGTTGTGCGGCAGTTCACGCCCCGCAGGCCTGACCGATCCGCATGCCGCCCGCTCTGGGGACGGCATGCGCTGACCCCGACCAAAGCCTACTGAAGGCGGCCACGGTGGCGGACTTGCGATCGCGACGATGGTGGGCGCTGGGCGCGGTAGCCCTGGCGATGGTGGCGGTGGGCGTAGACGGCACGGTGCTCAGCGTCGCCCTGCCCACGCTCTCCAGGGCGCTGCACGCCTCCGAGTCTGACCTGCAGTGGTTCTCCTCCGGCTACTTCCTCGTGCTCGCCGCAGCCATGCTCCCCGTTGGCCTGCTGGGTGACCGCTACGGCCGCAAGAAGATCCTCCTGCTTTCCATGGCGCTGTTCGGCATCGGCTCGGTGGCCTGCGCGTACTCGACCTCAGTGTCCGAGTTCATGGCCGCCAGGGTGCTCATCGGCCTAGCCGGCGCAGGGGTGATCGTGATGGCCTTCTCGGCCCTCACGGTGCTGTTCGCCAGGGCCGAACGACCCAAGGCCGTCGGGGTCATGGCCGGCGCCACCTTCGTCGCCTTTCCGATCGGGCCAATCCTCGGCGGCTGGCTGCTCAGCAGCTACTGGTGGGGCTGGGTATTTCTCATCAACGTGCCAGTCGTCGCGATCGGCCTGGCCGCCGTCGCCGCCCTGACACCGGAGTCCCGGGCCGCCATGCGCCCCCGCGTCGACCTTGTCGGGGTCGCCGCCTCGGCCGCCGGGCTGGTCGGAGTGACCTACGGCCTGATCGAGGCCGGACAGGACGGCTGGAGCGACGCCCGCGCCCTGACCCTCATGATCGCCGGCGTGGCACTGCTGGCCGGCTTCCTCGGCTGGGAAAGGCGCCTGACCCGCCGGCCCGGCGGCCAGCCACTCCTCGACCTAACGCTGTTCAGCTCGCCGTCGTACACCTGGGGCGTCCTCCTGGCCGTCGTGCCTATCCTGGCCATGCTCGGCATCCTGTTCACGATGCCCCAGTACTTCCAGGGCGTCCTCGGAACCACCGCCATGGGCTCGGGCCTCCGGCTCCTGCCCCTGGTCGCCGGGCTCATGGCCGGTGCCGTTCCCGCTGCCGTAATAGTCCGGCGGACGGGCGCCAAAGTCGCAGTGACCGCCGGGTTCGTTTTGCTCGCAGCCGGCCTGTCCATAGGGGCCACGACCAGCGTGCACTCCAGCGGCCTGTTCGTGGCAGCGTGGATGGCCATCGCCGGGCTAGGCACCGGCATCGCCATGGCGACCGCCATGTCCGCCGCGCTGGTCGAAATGTCAGAGGAGAAAAGCGGCGTCGCCTCCGCCGTGCTGCAAGCCGTCAACAAGACCGGCGGCCCATTCGGCATCGCCATCCTCGGCAGCGTGCTGAGCGCCGGCTACCTCGCCCGGCTCAGCCTGTCGGGACTGCCGCCGGCCGCCGCCGCGGCCGCCCGGCAGAGCATCTTCGGCGGCCTGGCAGTCGCCCAGAAAATCCACTCGGCGTCGCTTCTCGCATCCGTGCAGACGGCCTTCACCCACGGCATGGACGTGGCACTCCTAGTCTCAGCTGGCATCGCCATAGCGGGCGGCGTCCTCACCCTGGTCTTCCTGCCCGCGGCGAATGCCTCTCCAGCGGGACCACAGGCCCGAGCCGAGAAGGAACCCGAGATCGTGCCGGCAGCCTGACCCGCCTGGAAGCCTGCGCCCGCCGTCATAAGCCGGCGTCCAGGCACGGGCTGGGATCTGCATGATGGCCTGCTGTGCCTCGTCGGTGACGGTGAACCCGACCGGGTAGGCGAGCCGCCTGCTCGGGGCAGTCAGCCAGTCGAGGAACTCATGTGTGCCGCCGCCGGAGTTGGCGCGGACCAGCACCCGCCGCCGCGCCTGCTTCGGCAGCTGTGCCAGCGCGAGCTTCGTGGCGGTGATGTGGTCGGCTGCCGTGTTGGAGCCGGCATTGCCCGTGCGGAGCATGGTGGCCAGCGGCTCACCCGAGCCGTCGGCCCCGTGGTCGGCGAATACCGTCGGCGGGTGGAAGCCGAACTTCCTCTTCCACGTCGGCACGGCCTGCTTGTCGGAGTGCGCGGTCGCCAGCATGGTGTCGATGTCGGCGGTGATCAGCCCGCCGCCCGAACCGGGCGCAACCCGCCCGGCCAGCGCCCAGGCTTGCTGCCGGGCCCCGGGCCGCGCAGCCCGGAGAGCTTTCAGCGCGGCCGGTGCGTCGGCGGCCATACGGCGGATCTGCCGGGAGATAAACGGGTCGGACGCGACCGCGATCGTGAGGTCCAGCACCGTTTTGCCGGGATCGTGCACCGCCCGCGATAGAGCCGGAGCAAGGTCAGCGTGGAGAAGTTGTCGACCTGGCCGGTCGTGATCGTGATGTCCCTGTCCACTGCTCTTCCAGGTGCTGCGACACCACCCCGAGTCCGGGGCGCTCCGGCCGCGTCGCTAGCCATCGACGCGGATCCGCCGTCCGGTGATCTGGCTTGGTGACATGCGGACATAGACATCCCGATCGCCCGGGGCCCAGGGATCAATGCCAAGCGCCGCGGCGTGCTCCAGCTCGGCCGGATCGGTGAGGATCCGTGCCGTGCCGGACAGCAGGACACTCCAGCCCTCGCTGAGGGTGTCGTCGAGGTGATCGACGTCAAACGACACCTGCGGCTGGCCCACGGCGTCGGCGACGCTGGTCTGCTCGCCGGTGCGGAAGACGACGTCGTCCGCGTCCATCAGGTAGTTGACCGGGATCGCGACCGGCCCCCGGCGCGGCTCGACGAACAGGAACCTGCCGACCCCGCCGCCGGCCAGGTGCTCCCGGCATTGCTCGGTCGTCAGCGCCTCCAGCACCGGATGCTGAGCCGCAGACCGCTGGTGGCCGGGCGCGAGGTTGAGGCCCGCCCCGGACAATGAGCTCGGCGGCGCGTCAAAGGCGGCGGCGAGCCGCGTCAGCGTGGCCGCAGTCGGATTAGGCGAGGCCGCGGATTCCAGGTAGTCCAGGTAGTCCGGGGCCATGCCTGCCCGCGTGGCGGCTTCGGCCACCGTCAGGCCGGCACGCTGACGCTGCTCGGCGATGCGCCTGCCAAGGTCGGTGTCAGCAGCATCTGCGTCTTCGGCCATGTTCCCTCCCGGTGGGCCGGCCCTCCGGCTGCTCCCGCCGCCAGCAGCGCCCTGGACACTCGCGGCGCGCGGATCGCAGTGCAGCCCGCAGCCAACTCTACGGACACCGATCCGGACAGCAACGGTCGCCCGGCACCGCCGCCAGACCGCCGTGGCTTCTGCGCTGGCGGCAACGCGCCGTCCTCTCTCGCGGGTGTAACGGGCCCGCAGTCCAGCGCCGTTGGCAGGCTGGATACAGCGACAGCAGCCCGATGGTTCCGGTCCGTTCCAGGAGGTGCCGCACGGCGGGCTGCACCCCCGCCAGCCGCAACTGCACGGCGACCGCGTCCCCGGCCTTGAGAGACTGCAACAGCACCATGCGTCCGGGGCGAGTTAGCGGCGGGCAGCGCAGATGCGCACCGGAGGGTACCCGGCGATCATGTCCCGCTTTGCTGCCGGATGGGTCCAGGATGGTGGGGTGGTCAGCCAGCGGGCGGTCGCCCCGCTGAGTCCGGAGACTCGGCATTTGTTCTGACCAGCGGTTTTGCCGTCTCGCCCGGCCAGTCAATCGCGCGGGTACTCCTGCCAATGAGAGATCCGTCCGACGACGTTGCCGTCGGCGTCACGCGCTTCCACCTCGAACGGTGCTGGATCGTCGGTACAGACCACCCAGACGCCGCGGTGTGACTGAAAGCGGCCGGCGGTCTGAATGCCCGTCCTGGATCAGCGATATCTCCGCGACCTGCGATCGGCGATCGGCGAGGGACCAGCCGGTCCGGCCCCGGCACGACCGGCCCGTGCCGCGTGGCGCGGTCTGGGCGGCTACGTTGCTTAGAACGCAGAGATGTCCCGGGTGCGCGTTCGCTAGCCCGCGTGCGGCGGCAGAGGCACTGGCACACAGGCGCCCGCGACCGACCCCAGGTGCGCAGAACCAGACAATCGGCGCGGAGCATCACGAGCGGGACATGCAACGGTTGGTGCTTTGGGCCATAATGACGCGGTGGATGCACCGCAGGCAGACGCAGTGCAGGCCATCATCTTCGACTTCGATGGCCTGCTGATGGACACCGAGTCGACTTCCTTCCTGAGCTGGCAATATGAGTGGAACCAATGGGGGCTGACGCTCGAGGCGGCCGGCTTCTTCGTCAATCACGGCGGCGACGTCACTGAGGACCGGTACGCCATGCTCGCCGCAGCTGTCGGCCCGCGATTCGACCGGGCTGTGAGTCATCGGCGGCGGGAAGCGTACCGCGAGAAGCTGAACGAGCACCTCGATCTGGCAGACGGGCTGAAAGGGTGGCTCGACGAGGCAGTGAGTCTAGAGCTGCGACTCGCAGTTGCGTCTTCCTCGCCCCTTGACTGGCTGACTGCCCACCTGGGCCGGGTCGGCGTCTTGGACTGGTTCGACGTTCTAGCGGGAGGAGATGAGGTTCGGCAGCACAAGCCAGCACCGGACGTATATCAGCTGGCGCTCAGCCGACTGTCACTGAGAGGCGCTGCCGCGCTAGCGGTTGAGGACACCGCCCACGGAGTCACCGCTGCGCATTCGGCGGGGATGCGCTGCATCGCGATCCCCAACCCGTTCGTGGCGCCGGAGCACGTTCGCCATGCAGATCTCGTCCTGTCATCTGCGAGCCAGCTCCGGCTCGCAACTGCTCTGAGCCAGCTGGGGTAGCTCGGCGGCAAAGCGCACGCGTCCGGCGGCCCAGCGCGGCACGTTGTCATCAGCGCTTGCTGAGGAACGAGTGGAGGTGGCCGGCCAGGGCTTCTGAGTCGGCGCCTGCGCCGTGGATATAGGTGGAGGCGCGGGTGCGGAGCACCGGCAGGCCGAGGATGTAGAGTCCGGGCGCGCCGGTGACTATGCCGCCGTCGTGGCGGATGTGGCCGGTGCGGTCGCGGACAGGGATGTCGAGCCAGGAGTGGTCAGGCCGGAAGCCCGTCGCCCAGAGCACCGTGGTGATCTCCCCTTTGGCGAGGTCCAGCTCCAGCGGCGACCGCGGGTCGACGCGGGTGGGCTCGAAGCGATGTGGTGGCGGGAGCTGGTCGTCGAGTCCCGCCGCGGTGGCCCACTCGTCGGCCCGGTTCAGGAACCGATTCATCTTCAGGTCCGCGAGCGCGCAGGTGTTGGCGAGAGACCCGGAGAACTGGGCGACGCCGTCGATCACCCGGCCGAGGCGGCCGACGATGCGGATTCCTTGGGCCGTCAGCGAGTTGAGGTCGGTGATCGCGGCATCAGGGCGCCCCGTGAGCTGCGGGGAAGGCAGGTGACGGGCGCGCGTGAGGTCGTCGACCTCGTCGTAGCGCTCGGCCAGCAGGCCCGTTGCCTCCATCCACCAGAAGATGTCGCGGCCGCGGTAGGTGCGAGGAAGCCGGACGTGTTCCCCGACGGCAAGCGTTACCGTGCGTCCCGCCTGGTGGATCTCGCTGGCGAGCTGGACGCCGGTCGCTGAAGCGCCGACGACGAGCACCCCGCCGTCGGGGAGCTGACCGGGATCGCGGTAGCTCAGCGGGGTGAGGGTCTTGATCGACGGTGGGACGGCGGCGGCGATCCCCGGAATCGCTGGAAGGATGCACGCCCCGGTGGCCAGCACCACGGCCCTTGTGCAGACAAGGTCGTCGTTAGCCTGGATCTCGAAACCCTGCGACACGGCACGCAGGGCGTGAATCCTCGTGGCGGTGCGGACCGGTGCGCTGATGAAAGAGGCATAGCACGACAGGGTGGCCACGACGTCGGCGACAGGCATGAACCCGCCGGGGTCATTACCGGCGTAGTCCAGGCCGGGCAGCCGGGTCTGCCAGTTCGGGGTGAGCAGCCGCAGGCTCGGCCAGCGCTGGGTCCGCCACGAGTTCGCCACCTCACCGCGCTCGAGGACAACGTGGTCGATCGAGCGCTCAGTGAGGCGGCGGCTCATAGCCAGGCCAGCGTGTCCGGCTCCGACGACAACCGCCGTCGCCTTCATCCTGGTGACGTCCTGGCCGAGGGTGTCAGGCCAGCTCGACGAGGACCTTCGTCGGGTTGGCCACGATGTCGAAGACTGCCGAGCGCTTCTGGGACTGGGCCAGCAGCGCCTCAAGGTCCTCGCGGGAGGCGTCGGCGTCGATGGTGAACCGGACCGTGATCGCCTCGAAGCCGTTGCGGACGTCGGGGTCGGCGCCGAGGATGCCCAGGATGTCCATCTGGCCTTCGATCGCGGCGGTGACCGACCGGAGCTGGATGCCGCGGAGCTGGGCGACGGAGGCGACGCCGGCGGTGAGGCAGCCGGCGAGGCCGACCAGCACGTATTCGACTGGCGTGGCGCCGTTGTCTTCGGACGCGAAGCACTCGGGGTGATCGACGTCGAACTCGTACGTGCTGCGGTGCTGCTGCTCAGTGCCGAGCCCGGTGAAGCCAGCGACGGTGGACTGGCTGTGGGTGCCGGTGCGCCAGGTGCAGCTGGCGCGCCAGGTGAACTGCGCGGCTTCCGGCGCGGCGGTGAGCGCCTCGCGCGCACCCAGCAGCGCCTCGACGTTCACGCCGTTGTCGACGGGGCGGTCGGTCATGGTCATCGGTGTCTCCTTAATTCTGACGGGAACGGACTGGCGTGCCTGGCCGGTGTCGGCCCGGCCCGAGGACAACCGGGAGTGAGGCGAGGCCCCGCAGGACGAGACCGTCGCCGTGGGTCCATTCGAGGGCGTCACGATCGACCGCGAGCCGCAGCCGCGCGTGGCGGCCGAGTAGTGCCTCGAAGGCAACTTTGGCTTCGAGCCGGGCCAGCGGCGCGCCCAGGCAGTAGTGGATCCCGTGACCGAAGCCGAGGTTTGACCGGCTGCTGCGGCTGATATCGAATGTGTCCGGCGCGGCGAAGTGACCGGGATCGCGGTTGGCGGCGGCGAGGCATACCAGTACCTGCTCGCGCGGTGGGATCTCGACGCCATCGAGAATCACCGGCTCGTTCGTCACGCGGAACGTGGCATGCGGGACCGGGGCAGTGAACCGGATGAGCTCGTCGACTGCGGCCGGCAACTGTCCCGCATCGGCCAGCAGCGACTCGAGCTGGCCGGGGTTATCGAGCAGCGCCACCACGCCGTTGCCGATGAGGCTGGCCGTAGTGTCGTGGCCGGCGACTACGAGCTGGAACAGGCTCGACAGCAGCTCCTGGGTGGTGAGCGCTTCGCCCTCGGTGGCAACCAGGACACTGACCAGATCGTCGCCCGGGCTCTTGCGCTTGGTGTCGACCAGGTCGCGCAGGTAGCCGACGATGCCATCTGACGCGTTGACCGCTTCCGGCGGTGGATCACCGGCCCAGCCGGTCAGCAGCACCTGGAACCAGGCGTGCAGCTGCGGGCGGTCGGCCGCCGGGATTCCCAGCAGCTCGCCGATAACCCGGAAGGGCAGGGGATGCGCGTAGCCCGCGACCAGGTCCACGGTGGCGCCGGGGCCGGCGGCGTCCAGGTCGTCGAGGAGATTGCTGGCGATAGTCCGGATGGCCGGCTCGAGCGCGGCGATCCTGGCCGGCGCGAACGCCCGGGCCATAAGCCGTCGCAGCCGGGTGTGGTCGGGCGGGTCGACGTTCAGCATGTGCCGGGAGAACTCGGGTCCGGGCAGGCCTTCGGCGACGACGTCGCCGTCGTCCTGCAAGGCCGCGAGCATGTCCTTGGAGATGCGCGGATCGGCCAGCGCCTGCCGGGCGGCGTTATAGCCGAGCACGATCCAGGCGGGGTGGCCGTCGGCCAGGCGCGCCTGCTGGACTGGGCACCGGGCCCGGGTCTCGGCGAAGTGGCCGAACGGATCGTCCCGGATCGCCGGCTCCCAGCCGCCCCAGGTGGCCAGGCTGTCAGGCATCGCCGGCCTCCGGAAGGTAGCCGCTGCACAGCAGGTCGATCCGATTGATGTGGCCGCCGCCGCCGGCGTCGGCGTAGGCCTGCTGCTCGACAGTGAACCAGCCAGGACCGAGCCGCTCCGCCCGGAGCCGGAGCCGCCACCGCAGGTGCAGCCGGCCGCCGACCTCCCCCACGGCGGCCTCGAGCAGCTCGAAGTCCTCGGTGTCGCCGAACCAGCGCGCAAACCGGCTGGCGATCACCTGCGCCCCGGCCCACTCCCTGAAGCCCCCCGGCAGCAGCGCGCGCAGCCGGGCGTCGGCGGTAAACGCCGCGTCCAGCCCGGCGAAGTCCTGCGCGGCGAGGCCCTCAAGGAACGACCCGGCGAGCGCGAACTGGGACACCGCAGTAGCTGCGCTGCGCTGAGAAGCTGTCGCCGTCATGCATCCGTTGTATGGCGAGGACTCCGGTCTGTGGTATTGGGGAATCCCCCTACAGGAGGTCATTGGCGTGATTCGGAATGTGAAGCTCGGCGCGCAACCGCGCCGGTTCGTATGCTCGGGTATGACGTGCTGGTTGCACGGATAGGGACACAGGCGGGGCTGTCGGATGCAAGACGCGAGGCGGGCACCGCACGCTGATCTGCCGACGCCCGCCGACCTCTTTGTGGGCCGCGACGGCGAGCTGGCGACTGTGTCCAGGATGCTCGCTCACGCGCAGGCGCGGCTGGTGACGCTCACTGGGCCGCCGGGCATCGGCAAGACCCGTCTCGCTGTCGCATGTGCGTCGGCTTACGCCGTGCGCAGCGGATGCGCCGCGGTGTTCGTTGACCTGGCACCGGTACGAGATCCGGCGCTGGTGATGGTGCAGCTCGTCCAGGCGGTGGGCGTCGAGCCGCGAGGCGGCAGGGACCTGACCGGCCAGCTGGTTGCGGCGTTTGGGGACGAGGAGCGGCTCGTGGTCCTGGACAACTGCGAGCACGTGCTGGCCGCGGCGCCGGACATCGGCAAGGTGATCGCCGCCTGCCCGAGGCTGCGGATGCTTGCTACCAGCCGGGAGCGGCTTCGACTGTCCGCCGAGCAGGAGTTTCCGGTTCCGCCGCTGGCCATGCCCGCGCCGGCGGATGCGGCCGACCTCGGTCGCCTGGCGGCCAACCCGTCGGTCGCGCTGCTGGTGGATCGCGCACGCCGGACCAACCCGAGCTTTGATCTCACTCCGGCTAATGCGCTGTTACTAGCCAGCGCGTGCATCCAGCTGGAAGGCCTGCCGCTCGCTATTGAGCTGGCTGCGGCCAGGCTGAAGGTCCTGACCCCTGGGGAGGTGCTGTTCCGGCTCGGCAGCAGGATGGCGGTGCTGGCCGGGAGCACGCGAGACGTGCCGCCCCGGCAGCGTGCGCTACGCAACGCCATCGCCTGGAGCTATGACCTGCTCGACGCCGGCGAGCGCGCGCTGTTTCGCAGGCTGTCAGTGTTTGCTGGCGGCTGGACCCTTGCCGACGTCGCCAGCGTTTGCTCAGTTTCCATGGCTGACGTGCTCGGCGTCGTCGAGTCGCTGCTCGACAAGAGCCTGATCCGGCGGCTGCCCGGGGATGAAGAGACCGCTGAGTTCTCCATGCTGGAGAGTCTGCGTGAGTACGCGGCGGAGCAGCTGGCGTCGCACGCCGAAGCAGAGGAGACCAGGGCCGGGCACGCTGGCCATTACGCGGAGCTGGCAGCGCAACTCGAGGCCTCCATCGGCCTGCCGGAAGAGCGCACCTGGGTACTGCGGGTCAGCCGCCATCACGTGGACCTGCGCGCCGCCCTGGATTACTGTCTTGGCGCGGGCCAGGATGCCCGGGCGCTTTCGCTGGCCGCTGCACTTGGCTGGTACCACTACACCCGCGGCGACCTGGGCCATGGCCAGGCTCTGGTGGAGAGCGTCCTTTCCCTGGGACCTGATCAGCATGACCCGGCAGCGATGAGCGATGACGCCACGGCGGACGGCTTGACCGGCGCGCTCATCGCGGCGGGGATTCTGGCCTGGGCGACAGGGGAGGCGAGTCGCGCCCGGGACCTCCTGCTCTGCGCTCTTGAGCGCAGCGAGGGACGCGGTGACAAGCGCCGCGCGGCGATCGCGTGCGCCTTTCTCGGGCATGTGGCGCGCGTCGCCGGCGAGTGGGATGTGTCCGCTGACTGGCATCGGCGGGCTGAGGCCGGCTTCCGCGCGGGGGGCAACACGCAGGGGGTTGCATGGGCGCGGCACGATCTTGGCCTGCTCGCCCGGGATCGCG
Source organism: Streptosporangiaceae bacterium (assembly GCA_035484155.1). Lineage (GTDB taxonomy): Bacteria > Actinomycetota > Actinomycetes > Streptosporangiales > Streptosporangiaceae > JAJYUU01. The sequence continues at coordinate 31,584 of DATHPF010000012.1, read as the reverse complement.
GCGACCTGGCTACCGCCGCAAGCCTGCTTCGGCAGAGCCTGCGCGACTTCCGTGAACTGAACCATACGTGGGCGGTGCCATGGTCCGCGTGGGGGCTTGGTACCACGCTGAGCGCGCAGGGCAGATTGGAGGAAGCGCGCCCGCTGCTGGCAGAGGCCCTCCAGATCTACGCCGAAGTCAGCGACCCCAGGGGTGTCCCGCAGTGCCTGGAAGCGCTGGCGCAAATCGCCTGCGAACTGGCACATTTTGAGACTGCCGCGCGGCTGATCGGCGCGGCCACCGCGTTGCGCGCGCAGATGGCAGCGTCCGCTCCCGATGCCGAGCAGGCGAGGACCTTGGCCGTGGAGCGGGTGGTCACCACCGCGCTAGGGGCCGAGGCCACGGAGCAGCTCATGCACGCTGGCCGGACAATGCCCACCCAGGAGGCTGTCGATCTTGCGATGGCGGTCGCCTCGGGCGCCGCACCCGGTGACCGGGAACGCCTCCAGCACGTGCCCCTCACCCCGCGGGAGCGGCAGGTGGCCGCGCTGGTTGCCTCGGGCCGGACCAACCGGCAGATCGGCAGTGTGCTGGGGATCTCCGAAAAGACGGCCGAGGTCCACCTGCATCATGTGATGTCCAAACTGGACGTCCGCAGCCGGGCCGAGGTGGCTGCCTGGGCAGTGACGCATCTTGCTGCCCCAGCGCTATAAGCGGCCGCCCGGACGATGCGCCACGTCAACGTTGCTGAAAGGGTCACCGGGGCGCGTGCGTGCCGGTCATCATGGCGGCGAGGTCCTCGGGTTGCAGGAACGATGGCGGTACCGGCGGTCCCCAGGCGAACAGGCCGCGCAGGCCCTCCAGGTCTTCGGGCTTCCACAGCTGGTCGTCGATGATGCAGTCCATGTCGGAGTAGTACTCGCTGAAGTTGCCTGCCGGGTCCTTGAGGTACCAGAAGAAGTTCGAGCCGGCGTAATGCCGCCCGAGCCCCCAGACGTGCCGCTCCGGGTTGCCCTCGAGCATCGCGAACGCACCGCGGCCGACCTCGTCGACGTCGTCGACCTGCCATGAGGTGTGGTGCAGGAAGTTGACGGGCGCGCCGAGGACCAGCACGTTGTGGTGGTCGGTCGAGCAGCGCATGAAGGCGCCGGCGCCCTTGATCCGGTCACTCACCTTGAAGCCCAGTCCGTCGGTGAAGAACGCCGCGCTGGCCTCGTGGTCGGTGCTGCCGAGCACCGCGTGACCCAGCTTGCGCGGCCGGACCTTGCCGGTCCTTGTGAAGCCGGGAGCGCGGGCATCCTGCCGCTCGAGCCGGCCGGGGCCGTTGTAGATGCTGGCGGGCACCGGCTCCTGCTCCAGGCGCGGCGCGACCTCGACGAGGACGCGCATGCCGGTGGCCGGCTCGGCGGTCTTGAGCGCAGTCTGGCTCAGGTCCGCTGTAATCCCGAGCCGCCCCAGGCTGGCCGCGACCCTGGCCAGGTCGTCGGCGTCATCGGCCGCAACCCGCATCTCCAGCAGCCGCCGGGTGGGCGCGTACTGGATGTGCAGCTGCCGGCCGGCGTCGGACGTGCTGAACCAGTTGTCCGCTTCGGGGGTGAGCCCGAAGTCGGCGTAGTACGCGGCGGTCTCGGTCACGTTCGGCACGCCGATCGTGACCGAACTCAGTCCGTGCAGGCCCATGGTTACCTCCCTAGGCAGCGACGAAGGTGTGCCGCATCTCGCCGATGCCCTCGATGTAGCTGGTGAGAACCGCACCCGGCTGCAGCCAGCGCGGCGGGGTGCGGCCGAGGCCCACTCCGCCGGGCGTGCCGGTGAAGATGATGTCGCCCGGCAGCAGCGGCGTGACCCTGGACAGCTGCTCGATCAGCTCGGGCACCCCGAAGATCAGCTGGGACGTCCGGCCCTTCTGCATCTGCTCGCCGTCCACGAAGCAGCCGAGCTCCAGGTCGTCGGGATTGTCAAACTCGTCCGGCGTGACCAGCCAGGGGCCAACCGGGCCGAAGCGGGGGTAGGACTTCCCCAGGCTGAACTGCGGCGGCCTGGTCGCCATCTGCAGGAGCCGCTCGGACACGTCCTGGCCCACCGACAGGCCCGCCACGTGCTCCCACGCCGACGCGGCCGGGACCTGGTGCGCCGTCGTGCCGATGATGACGGCGAGCTCGACCTCCCAGTCGGTGTGGCCGCCTTCGGGCAGCGTGATGTCGCAATATGGCCCGGTGATGCAGGAGGGGAACTTGGTGAATACCGGCGGCAGCGTGTCCGGCTTGTCGAAGCCGGATTCGGCCACGTGATCGCTGTAGTTCAGGCCGATGCCGTACACCTGGCGCGGAGCGGGCGAGGGCGAGCCAAGGCCCTCGTTCGCGTACGGCTGCGGGTCCGGCAGCGCCGCGGACGCGGCCCACCGGGTGAACTCCTGCCAGCGCGAGTAGATCGCGGCCGGGTCAGCGTCGAATCGGCCGTTGCTGGCCCCATGGACGTCGACTGCCCCGCTCGCCTGGATCAGGCAGAGCCGCTGGCTGACAGTTGCGATGCGCATAGTCCCTACTTCCTCGTCGGCGCGGGCTCGGGCTCGACGCCGGCGCACCACACTCGCACGATGGACCTGGTTGCCCGGATGTCGATGAGCGGATCCTCTTCGACCAGTAGCAGGTCGGCCCGCTTCCCTGGCGCTATCGTGCCCCGGTCGGTCAGCCCGAAGTAACGCGCGGGCCGGGCGGTCGCGGCGAGCAGCACGTCAAGCGGACTCAGGCCGGCATCGGCGAGCAGCTCCAGCTCGTGGTGCAGGCTAGCGCCGTGCGGCACTCTGGACGGCGTTCCGGGCGTGTCGTTGGCGTCAGTGCCCGCCAGGATCGGGACTCCGGCCGCCTGGAGCAGGCCGACGCTGGCACGCGCGTTCGCGTAGTCCGCTCCGGGCGGCGCGATGTTCGCGACGATTGCATCCATCATCGTCAGCGTGGGCGCCACGACCCGGCCCGCGTCCGCCGCCTCGGCCGCGACCCGGGGGTCCAGCGGCTGGTCGAGCGGAGCGTGCGTGAGGATGTCCGCGCCGGCCGCCAGGGCCTTGTCCACCGCGCCAACCGACGAGGCATGCGCGATCACGATCTTGCCGCGGGCGTGCGCCGCCACCACCAGCGCGTCGACGGTGGCCTGATCGTGGTCGGCGAACGGGCTGCCGACAACGATCTTGATGTAATCCGAGCCCTCGGCGATCCGGTCGGCCACGAACTGCTCCGCCTCGTCCGGGCCGCCGATCAGGCCGCGCTGGCCGACGCCGGGAAAGTGGGAGTGCAGGCTGCCGGGCGCGATAGCCGGGATCCCGGCGGTGCGGAAGTCGGCCTCCCCGCCGACCCCCCCGAGCCTGGCCGTCTCCTCCGGCACCGACGCCATGTCCAGCGCGGTGGTGATGCCGTAGCTGGCCAGGACAGCGAGCCGGCCAGGGCCGTCGAGATGCACGTGCGCGTCGATCAGGCCAGGCAGCAGCACGCCGCCCGCGCAGTCGACGATCCGCGCCCCGCCGGGATCGGTACTGATCAGCCCGTTCTCGATCACCACGAGCCGGTCGTAGTCCAGCCGCCGCCCGTCGAACACGCGGGCGTTGGTCAAGGCGACCTTCAGGCCGCCCGCCGGGCCTGCTGATGCCTGCTCCTGGCTAGCCATGGGTACCCCCCGTTCCGGTCCTGGAAGTGGTCGTGCAGCCGGTGACGAGGCCGAGGTCGATCCCGGCAGGATCAGCGGCCCGCCAGGCGATGTGCTGGTCCGGCCGGACGAGGAGGAACTCGTCGTGCCACGGATAGTCCTCCGGCGCTTCGTGCACCGCCAGCGGTACGCCAAGGTCCCGGGCGTGAGCGGTCAGTCGCGCGATGGCCGCCACCCAGCTGTGCACCGGGCCCAGCAGCGTGAATCCCCGGCCGAGGTGGTCGTAGAGCGAGGAACCGTCGGGGAGCCAGGCGTGCGGGAGCCGCGCGCCCGGGTCCGCCGCGGGGATGTAGCTGGTCGTATCGCCCGGATCGGGGCCCGAAGCGGGCTGGATGACCGGCGAGCCCGCGTAAGAGTAGCCAAGCACCAGCCCGAGGCTGTAAAACTCCGGCCGCTTCGCCCGCTGGATCGCGGCCGCGTCCGCGGCCAGGTCGCCTGCCAGAGCGCGCATATTGGCCTCTGCGCTGGCCACCGTCTGGCCGACAATGCCGCGGCGTTCGGCCTCATAGCTGGCCAGCAGGTCCGCCGCCGCCCAGCCGCGCTCGACCGCAGCGAGCTTCCACGCGATGTTCACCGCATCGCCGACGCTGGTGTTGAATCCGTGCCCGCCCCACGGCGGGTTCACGTGCGCGCTCTCGCCGACCAGGAATACGCGCCCCCGCCTGAAGGTGTCCGCGATCAGCATCCGGGCCGTCCACGGATCAGTCGCCAGCACCTCGTGCTCGGCCGGCCCGCCGATCAGCCCGCTGATCAGCTCAGAAGCGTGCGCCGTGCCATAGTCCGCGGCGATTCCGGGAAAGCCCGCCCACCAGATACCGGCCAGGTCCAGCCGGCCGATCAGGCCGGTGACCGGCCCGCCGACCACCCAGTACTGCACGGCAGGCCCGAGATGCGTATCGAGCCCGGGCGCGCGGAAGACGACGTTGAAGTTCGGCCGCGAGTCAGACCGTCCGGTGAACCGGGCGCCTATCTGGTCCCGGACGGCGCCGCTTGCGCCATCGCAGCCCAGCAGGTAGCGGGCCCGCAGCGAGTACTCGGCGCCGGCGGTGTCGCGGATCGTGACCGTGACGCCGGTGTCGTCCTGGGCCAGCGCGGTCACGGCGTGACCGAGCCGCAGTTGCACGCCTGGCCGGGTGCGCAGGTGCGCGCGCAGGACCTCCTCGACCACGGGCTGCGGCACCTGCTGGCCCGGCTCGGCGAACCGTTCGTCGGGCCGGGTGGTGAGACCGAAGGCGCCGTCGAAGTCGGTGATCCGGCGGCCGGACAGCGACTCGCAGAAGGTGACCCGCTGCGACCACGCGACCTTCAGCGGAGCTGCCGCCCGCAGCTGATCTGCGATGCCCCACCGGCGCAGGTGCTCCATCGTCCGGACGCTGGTGGTCTTGGCCCGCGGCCGGCGGTGCGATACCTCCGGCCGCGGCTCGATGACGATGCACCGGATGCCGTGCAGGCTGAGCTCGGCCGCCGCCGCCAGGCCCGCCGGGCCACCGCCTGCAACCAGAACGGGCGTCGCCTCGAGAGTGGCCCTGGCCCGGGTGCTCATATCAGGCATGCTCGGCCAGCGGCAGCCGGCCGTATAGCCGTGATTTCATTGACTGAAACGACAGGAGGCGGTGCTGGTGCCTGATCCCGCTCGCGGCGGCAAGCCGGCGCACGGAGAGCCGGTTCTGGACCGCGCGTTCCGGATCATGACCGCGTTCGGGCCAGAGCGCCGCTCGCTGTCGCTCACCGCGCTGAGCACCCGGGCCGGGCTGCCCAAGCCGACGGCCCTGCGCCTGGCCCGCAAGCTGATCGAATGGGGCGCGCTGGAACGGGCAGGCGACGGCGACTACGTGGTGGGGCTGCGGCTGCTGGAGATCGCCTCGCTGGCGCCGCGCGGCCACGGACTGCGGGCGACGGCGCTCCCGTACCTGGAGGACCTGCATCACGCGACCGGTCAGCACGTCCTGCTCGCGGTCCGCGACGGCGACACGGCCGTCCTGATCGAGCGGCTGTCCGCCCGCGACGCGGGCAAGGTGATGTACCGGGTCGGCGGGCGCCTGCCTCTTCACTCCACCGGGGTCGGCATGGTGTTGCTGGCGCATGCCCCGGTCGACTTGCAGGACGAGGTACTCAGCGGCGACCTGACGCTGCGGCCGGAGAACATCACCCGGACCTCGCGCGACCTGAGGGCTCAGCTGGCCGCCGCCCGGCAGCAGGGCGTCGCGGTCATGTCCCGTCAGTGGCCCGAGCCGGTGACGACGGTGGCGGCTCCGGTCCTCGGCCACCGCGGCGCTCCGGTGGCCGCGCTGTCGGTGATCATCCGGTCGGGGCAGGTCGAGCCAGCGGCCCTGATCCCCGCGGTCATCGCCGTGGCCCGCGCCGTTTCCAGAGCCGTGCGCAACGACGCGGCTTAGGCCTCCGGCGGCAGTCGCGGCGGGTGCCGCGCGGAAGGTCGCGACATTCCGGGAGGGGCTCCAAAGAACCTCCCGGCGGCTGCGACGAGCGCGTCAGGCTGAAATGGTGCAGAACTCGCTGATAGGCCAGCCCGGCAATCCACCAGGCCGAAACCGCGGCGGACCCTGGTCAGGTTCTGAGTCCACATCAGTTATCTCAGCGGGCGGTGTCGGCCCCTCCGGAATGCGACAGAACAGCGAGTTCTGGCAATGACCGCCGCTGGCCCGCGCGCGGCCGTCGCCTGCCAGCGGTCACGCAGCTGCCATACGGCTTGACTGACCTGGTGCTCTGCAGCCAATATCATTGCCGCGAGTCCGGCCTTCTCAGCACAGCTCGTCCAATGGCAATGCCCGAATGATTGCCCAGACGGTGCCCCAGACGCAGTCCGTGCCGTTTGCCGCGATCTGCATTACGGAAAGAAAAATACTCTCGCCTAATGCATCCTGCCCGGACCGCGAATCAGCTCCGCAACCCCTCGTAATCGCTGAGCTGATAACCTAATCATCAACACCTAATCCCGAAGCGGAGTGACCAGCAATGGCCCAGCGGACACAGATCCTCTACGTCGACGACATTGACGGCAGCCAGGCCGACGGCACAGTCAGGTTCGGACTCGACGGCACCGACTATGAGATTGACCTCAGCAAGAAGCACGCTAACCAGCTCGCCGCGGCCATCCGCCCCTACGTCGAAGCCGCGCGTAAGGTGTCACCATCGCGGCGATCACCACACGCCAGCCGTCCGGTCCGGCATAACCAGTCCAACGTCCGGGCATGGGCTCGCGCTCAGGGCCTCAAAGTCTCCGACCGCGGGCGCATCCCCGCCGACGTGCTGGCCCAGTACGAGGCTGCGCACTAGGCCCGTCGACGACCTCACGCCATCAGCACCTGGTCTGCCCAGCCCGGGACGCCTGGGGCTGCGGCAGGCCGGTAATTCGCTGGGCCGGCCGGTCACCGCGCTCAGGCGGGCTGATCCAGGTCGAAGATGCTGAAGGCAAGGTCACCTTGTTCGCTCACCTGTGCGTCGAGCGCCTTGTCCTCGAGAACGGCCGCAGCGGCGGGTTCGACGAACACCCGCGCTCCGCGCTCTTCGACTACCTGATCGCCGGCCACCGGGCCTTCGGTCAGGGCGAGCTGGAACGACGGCGCTCCTGCACCCTGCTTCATGATGCGCAGACCCGCGTCGACGGGCAGGTCCGGCTGCGCTGTCAGACTGCAGATTGCAGAGACGGCGTTGTCGGTGATCGTGAGCATGGCCTGATCCTTTCCTGCAGGGTTCGGGCAACGGGGCTGGCCGTACCCGCTCGCGCAGGAGCCGAACCCGTCCTGCGCGGAAGGCGCACTGCTGGTCGTGGTGCTAGACCTCGGTTGTGGTCTCAACTGGCGGTCCCTGACGGCGTTCTGGAGGCTAGTCGTTGGCGCCGATGACCTGGAAGTCCTGGTTGACGAAGACGTGGTGCGGCCAGTTGACGCCTATGTTGTGGACTTCGTAGTCGCCGTTGCTCAGCTGCACGACTCGGTCGACGACGCCCCCAGGGTAGGCGGTTAGCGAGGCTTCGGTGGCTTTGTCCGCCGCCGTTCCGGTGGCGACTGTGCCCTGCCCCTGCGTGTAGTCCGCCGGGATCTGGCCGGCCGTCCTTGCCGACTTCGCCGTGCCCCTGGAGAAGGGGATCACCTCCGCCGCAGTGGAGGCTGCGGTGGCAGGCGGGTGGGCGATGACCTCTGTCGCCGTGATGGTCGCGCTGTCGGCCGTCCCCAGGACCAGGACGGGCTGGCCTTTTGTCACGACATTCGCCGAGGCGGGTCTCGTTCCGTTCTCGTAGGTCGTGGAGGCCGTCTCCTTGATGATCACCTTTTGATCGCCGGCTGTCGTCAGCGTGAAGCCGGACGTGGATGTGCTGGTGACCGTGCCAGCTGATCCGCCTGGCTCCGGGCCGCTCCGGGCGTTGGATCCGGCACCGCCGCTGCTCGCAGCGGACGAACGGCTGCTGGCAGAGGATGAGCCGCTGGCCATTGTTGCGCTGACGATCCCGTAGGAACCGCCCCCGATCGCGATGGCGGTGACTCCGATGACGACGGACCGGGTGAGCTTTCGAGAAGACATCCGCTGAGCTCCTCTCATCGAGGTTCTCATCTCAAGATGACGGCCCGCCCTGCAACTCCGCTGGGATCAAGCCGGATGCCTGCCGAGAGGTTGCTCCGGGCGCGCTGACCTTCAGCTGACCCGAACTGTTTCCGCGTCGTGGCTCACCACAGTCATGTGGTCCAGCTCCCCGGGCGCGCGGACGGGGCCGGGCGATGCCGTGCGGAAGGTTCGGTTAGCACCTTTCATCTAGGTCGGCTGACGGTACAACGCGCCACCTACCTCCAGTTCCGTTGGCCCAAACCTGGACAAGCCCGGCGCAGAACCAAACGGAAGTGGGGGTGAGTTGACCCGGGCTCCAACTACGTACCGCTTCGGGCTAATCTGACGACCTTTTTGACCAGGTTTGCGTGACGCAAACGGCTACGAAGTCGCGCGATACATCGGCAGCCGACACATTGTAAAGCGACAAAAGCCCCGCACCGGCCGGGCTGCCGACCGTGCGGCATAGGTACTGCCATCGCGACAGTTATGCCGCCCCCATGAAACGATCACGGGGAGCTTTGCCGGTATTGCGGGATCCCGTTCGGCCCGCCTGCCCTGGCCCGCCGCAGCAGGGCGCAGCGGGCCATCGGCGCGCCGACGCGTGGCCACGCACGCCCGTACGTTGCCCTCATTGCACCGAAATCTGACGTTGACGTTAAGGTTTGATAGGTTGCTCGAGGATGCAGGAAGATCGTTGACGTCGCTGGGAGACCGCATGCGGGTGATGGGCCGGGAGAAGACACGACGGCCGGCGGATGCCGGCAGCGGCGTCCATTACAAGTGGATCGCGCTGTCGAATACCACGCTCGGGATCTTGATGGTAACGATCAACCAGTCGATCCTGCTGATCTCGCTGCCTGCGCTGTTCCGCGGCATCAACCTCAATCCCCTCGTGCCGTCGAACACCTCTTACTTCCTGTGGGTGTTCATGGGTTTCCTGCTGGTCACTGCCGTGCTGGTGGTCAGCCTGGGGCGTGTCGGCGACATCTACGGCCGCGTCAAGATGTACAACCTGGGTTTCGCCGTCTTCACGGCGTTCTCCATCCTGCTGTCGGTGACCTTCCTGACCGGAGTGCCCGGCGCGCTGTGGATCATCATCATGCGGGTCTTCCAGGGCGTAGGCGGCGCGCTGCTATTCGCGAACTCCACGGCCATCCTCACCGACGCGTTCCCGGAGAACGAGCGCGGCAAGGCGATGGGGATCAACGGCATCGCCGCGATCAGCGGCTCATTCCTCGGCCTGATACTCGGCGGGGTACTGGCCCCGATCGAGTGGCGGCTGGTGTTCCTGGTGTCGGTGCCGTTCGGCCTGTTCGGTACGATCTGGGCTTACCTCAAGCTGCGCGACAACGGCGTCCGGATCCCCGCGAAGATCGACTGGCTGGGGAACACGCTGTTTGCCGTCGGGCTCATCAGCGTGCTCACCGGCATCGTCTATTCGCTCCTGCCCTACGGCGGTCACCCGACCGGCTGGACGAACCCGTATGTGCTGACCGCCGTCTTCGGCGGGATCATCGTCCTGGTCCTGTTCGGCTGGGTCGAGACTAAGGTCGAGGCGCCGATGTTCCGCCTGAGCCTGTTCCGGATCCGGGCGTTCACCACCGGGAACATCGCGGGCCTGCTCGCCGCCCTCGGCCGCGGCGGCATTCAGTTCATGCTGATCATCTGGCTGCAGGGCATCTGGCTGCCGCAGCACGGCAAGAGCTTCAGCGAGACCCCCCTGTGGGCAGGCATCGCCCTGGTTCCGCTGACCATCGGCTTCCTCATCGTCGGCCCGCTGGCTGGCTGGCTTTCTGACCGGACCGGGGCGCGGTCTCTGGCGACCGCCGGCCTGGTGGTGTCCATGGGCAGCTTCCTGCTGCTTGAGCTGTTGCCGATTAACTTCAGCTACGTCTGGTTCGCGCTGCTGATCTTCCTGTTCGCCGTGGGGATGGGGCTGTTCTTCTCGCCGAACCAGGCGGCGGTCATGAACAGCCTGCCGCCGGATCAGCGCGGCGCGGGCGCGGGCATGCTCAATACGTTCCAGAACTCGGCGACCGTCCTGTCGATGGGCCTGTTCTTCACCATCGTCACCCTCGGGCTCGCGTCCCGGCTGCCCTCACACCTGTACCGCGGGCTGATCGCTTCGGGAGTGTCGCCGGGCGCAGCGCGGCTGGTTGCCAACGAGCCGCCGATCGGCAGCCTGTTCTCGGCCTTCCTGGGCTACAACCCCATCAAGGAGCTGCTGGGTCCGACCGGAGCTCTGACACACTTGTCGGCCAGCCAGGCCAGCTACATCACCGGCCGGTCGTTCTTCCCGAATCTGATTGAGCAGCCATTCGCGGCCGGCCTGCACCTGGCGTTCTACTTCGCCGCCGGCGCTACCCTCATCGCCGTCATCGCATCCGCACTGCGCGGCCGCCGCTACCTGCACACACCGCAGCCGCTGCTGGAGGAGCTGGCCGAAGGAGCCGCCGAGTCAGCCGCGGTGGTCGGCCTCGACGAGGCCGTTGGGCTGCCGGGCGTCGGCACCGCGCGTCCAGCCGAGCCAGCTGTCAATGGCGGCCTAGCCACGCCAGCAGGCACCGGCCTGGCCGCTAAGGCTTCCATGCTGGCCAAACGGCAGCGCCGATGAACCGGGCGATCCCGGCGGATCTCTCAGCACAGCCTGCCGGCACCGATAGTCAGAACGGACCCGATGAGCTTCTCGGCATCGGCGCCGCAGCAAGCCGCTGCGGAGTGTCCGAGCGAGCGCTGCGCTACTACCAGCAGATCGGGCTCATTACCCCCTGCGGTTGCACGCCCGGCGGGATGCGCCGCTACTCCCGTCAGGATGTGGACAGGGTCACCCGGATCAAGCAGCTTCAGACTGTTCTGGGCTTCAACCTCGACGAGGTCGCGATTGTGCTGCACAACGAGGACCGGATGGCGGAGATACGCGACACCTACTACCGCGAGCACACCAGCGACGGGCACCGGCAAGAACTGGCTGCCGAAAGCCTCGAACTTCAGCAGCAGCTCCGCGCGACGGTGGAGGCAAAGCGCGCGGCCATCGAGGAATTCGTCGCCGACCTCGACAACCGCATCGGCCGCACACTCGACGTGCTCCGGCAGATGACATCCACTGCCAGCCGCCAAGGGCCGACGCCCTAAAGGTGAGGCGGGCTCAGCGAACTTCGGTGTACTCGCTGCTGCCCAGCTGCACGACGTCGGGGTAGTCGCTGCCGTCCGGCTCTGCCGCGTCGCCGTACTGGCTGCCGTCAAGCTGCACGACACGGAAGCTGGCCTTTGAAACCAGCTTGCGCAGCTGCCGCACCCCGCTCAGGCCAGCGAGCGCGACCGCCACGACCGCGACGAGGACCGCGCCGCCGAACAGCGCGAGACCGCCGACCACGTGTCCTAGCACCATCATGATCACTGCGGCCAGCAGCGCCACCGGCACGGCCGCTACCAGCAGCAGCGCCAGCAGCGCCACGGCGACGACGGCCTTCGCCGACCTCTCCGCCGTCCGCTGCGCGTACCAACCGGTCATCACGCTCACCTCGCAAGGCCCGCAGCCGGGCCCAGGCTCACCGAAAAGCGACACGATATGTCGCATTGCCTGGACAACGCGCCGCCCGGTCAGGATGTTCCCGCAACCGGCCGCCGCGGCGTCTCCGCGGAGACGCGGGATGCCAGTGCGGTCCGCTACCGTCTGCGGATGACCCCGGCCGCCATCTGAGGGAGATTTCGTGCCAGTACCGCTACCGGAGGAGCTGCTTGACCTGCTCCGCCGCCCGAGCCTGTGCTTCGTGGCAACTGTCATGCCTGACGGCTCGCCGCAGCTCACCCAGACCTGGGTCAGCACCGATGGCCAGAACATCCTCATCAATACCCCGGACTGGTCGCAGAAGGCACGCAACGTCGCCCGTGAGCCGCGCGTCGCGGTCAACATCGTGGACACCGCCCACACCAGGCGCTACTTCGCGGTGCGGGGCCGCGTCGTCGCCGCCAGCACCGAAGGCGGCGCGCAGAACATCGACGAGATCTCCGTCAAGTACCTCGGCCAGCCTTATCCGAACTTCAGCGGGCGTCCCGAGACAAGGATGATCCTCACGATCGAAGCCGACTCCGTCCGCGGCATGGGCACGCGCTAGCCCCGTCGGCACGCGCCCGGCGGCCGCGGGCCCCGTGATCAATGTGTAACGGGGCGGAGGGGAACGGCGGGCGGGTGCGCGCCGTCAGACCAGCGTGGAAGCTCGCCCGAGCGTGGCAGGTCAGCCGAGCCCGAGACGCCGGCGGCTTGTCGCGCTGGCGGTAGTGCTCAGCCTGGCGGTCTGCGTTACCGGCGCCGTGCAGGCCGCGACGGCGGGCTGCACCGAGTGGGCGCAGGAGGTGTCGCTCACCGGGCAGGTCAACTGGCAGGTACTGCTGGAGTCGGCACCCGAGAGTGAACTCGGCCCTGACGTCGCGCCTGTCGCCGTGGGCGGCGTCGCGGTATTCGCCCAGACTGCCGTGGTGCGCGGCTTGCGGCTGGCCAGCGGGCACGCGCTGTGGACCTACACCGACGGGCAGGGGGTCTACGGGATGTGGCGCTGGCAGGGCCTGGTGATCGTCCTCTGCGGCTGGTCTGGAGGAGGCCCCGCAGTCAAGGGCGAGACCTGGCCCGGCAGGCTGACCGGACTGGACGCAGCCACTGGTGTGGTCCGCTGGACGCTCCCGATATCGGGGATAGGTCCGCAGGTCTATGCGGCGACGACGGCGGACGGGGGCCTTGCCGTAGCCGGGATGCTCGGGCGGCTCACTGTCGTGGACATGGCCGACGGTGCCGTCCGCTGGAGCCGCGCGGCCGCGGACTCGACGGGCCTGGCGGCCGCGACAGGCCTGGTCCTGTACGGCTCGACCGGCAGGCTGACTGCCTATAACGACCGGACCGGCGCACCGCGATGGACAGCCTCGAGCATGGACATGAACCTGCCGCAGATGCAGATGGCGGCCGGATTGCTGGTGGTGAGCTCCGAGTTCGGCGGAACCCCGGTGACCGCGTACGCCCCGGCCACCGGCCGCGTCGCCTGGAGTTTCGAGACGCCCGCCGCCCAGGCGGGAGCCACTGCATCCTGGGCAGCCGTCGCGGCCGGGACCGACGGGGTGGCCGTGGGAGTTGCGAACCCGCCGGCTCCGGGCCGGCTGTACCTGCTCGATCCGGCGACCGGCCGGGTGCGCTGGCAGGCCGCCACTATCGTGGGCACTGGCCCGCTGCTCACGCCAGCCGGCGTGGTCGACATTGAGGGCACCGCGGCGCCGGGCCCGGTGAAGATCGTCGACCGCGACGCGGCCGACGGCCGCATTCGCTGGCAGGACACGCGACAGCAGCCGGTCAGCGACGCCGGGCAGGGCCTGGAGCAGCTCGAGCAGGCGGGTCAGGTTGCGCTGGTGCAGAGCAACGCCGCCGCCGGCCAGTCAGTCACGCTGTCCGCGTACTCGCTGGACGACGGCAGCCCTGCCTGGCAAGTCATCCTGCCGGAGAACGTGGAAGTCTCCCCGGTCCTCGTGCCCGGCCAGGGCGTCCTGGTCCAGCCCGACGGGCCTTTCTCCGGCTGCGGTCCGGTGCCCGTCTAAGCAGTGGCGTGCTGATTCAGCTGCAGGGTGTCAATGAGGCCGAGAAGCGCGAATAATGCTCATGAATATGGGAACGCGAAGGATGTCGCCGCAACTCGGGGGGCACCAGACCAGGGGCCGGTTGTGACCGCGCGTCTGCGCGCGGCCGTAGTCGGCGGCGCCGGCGCCCGCCTGACGCTCGCGTTCTGCGGGATTGCCGCGCTCAGCGCGTTCCTGGCCACCGCTGGCCCGCGCGAGCTGGCGTCAGCCCGCGACACTGCCGCGCACGAGGCCGCCGCTGAGCTGCCCTGGTACGAGTCCTCGATCAGCGTCAGCGCAAACTGGCTGCCGCTGCCGCAGACCCCCACGTCGGTGCTGACTCCGGCGGGCAGCAGCTCCATCGGGCAGGCCCTCGACCGCCAGTTCGCCGCGCCGATCACGGTACCGCGCTCGGGGGTGCGGTTCTGGTTCGACGCGGCACCCCAGAAGCTGTCGACGGCGGCCCCGTCGGCAATCACGTCCGCCGGCCTGCCATCGATACAGGTCGGCTACGACTCCGGGCTGGCGGCGGACGCGCAGCTGATCAGCGGGCACATGCCCGGTGCTGCGAGCGGCGGCCCCGCTGGCGGCAGCCCGCTCGTCCTGCAAGTCGCGGTCACCCAGCCGACCGCGGCCAGGTATGAGCTGCACCCGGGCTCCGTCATGACGCTCGTCCTCGCCCGCAGCCGACGACAAGCCCGGCTGCAGGTCACCGGCATCGTCGCCCCGCGTCCCGGCGCGGCTTTCTGGCAGTCAACCGCTGCGGTCGCAGATCCGGTCGGGCTCCCCGCTGGAATCGCCGGCGTCCAAGACGGTTCTCGCGGGCCCGCGACGACACCGGCGACGACCTGGGACAGCGGAGCGTTCGTCGGGCCGGCGGAGATGCAGGCCGCGCAATGGCTGCTGGCGAGCAAGGCCATCGGAGGCGACTGGTACTTCCCCGTAAGCCTGGCCCATGTCAGTCCGGCGGCCGCGCCAGCGCTGGCAGCGAAGGTATCCGCGCTTGCTGCCAGCAACGTGGCGCCCTCGGCTATGGGCAGCTTCAGCTTCTCCTCGGTAACGCTGAGCTCGGAGCTGCCGGGAGCACTGACCTCGATCGAGAGTCAGCTGTCGGAGACCACGAGCATCGACGAACTGGTGGTCGGCGGCATCTTCGCCGGCAGTCTGCTGCTGATGTTGCTATGCGGCGGTATAGCGGCCGACCGCTACGCTCCGGAGTTCGCGCTCAAGCGGGCCAGGGGTGCCAGCCTGGGGCAGATAGTGGCTCAGGGCCTGCTGCGCTCGCTCGGCGCGGCCGGTCCCGGCGTGGTCGCCGGGTTCGCCCTCGCACTCCTGGCGGTCAGCAACGGCGCCGCCCCGACCACCGGATGGCTGCTGCTCCTGCTGACCGCAGTGATCGCGGTTGCAAGTGTGCCGGCCCGGCTGACGTGGCGGCTACGCCGCCCGGTGACCCCGCGCGACGCCGACCGGGACGAGATCGTGGCACCACGCCGGTCGCTGCGGCGGCTCGCCGCCGAGATCACAGTGGTGCTCGCCGCAGTGGCCGCCGTCATCACGCTGCGTATCAGCGGGACCGGCCCGGGCAACGCTCTCACCCTGGCCAGTCCGGTCCTGATCGCCGCGGCGGCAAGCATCGCGGTGGCGCGGCTGTACCCGATTCCGGTACGAGCCCTGCTGCCGCTGGCCACCAGGCGGCGCGGCCCGGTCGGCTTCCTCGGCCTGGCCAGCGCGGGCAGGTCCGGGCTGTCGGCGATCTTGCCGGCGCTTGTGCTCGTCCTGACGATGACGCTAGCGGCGTTCGGCTGGATGCTGGCCGCGACCGTGACTTCGGGCCAGATCGCCAGTTCCTGGATGAGCCTGGGCGCAGACGCCGTCATCACGGTCTCTCACAACCACGCGATCAGCGTCGCCGCCCAGCGCGCGGTCGGCGCGGTGCCCGGCGTGCGGCACTCCGCGCTCGTCTACGTCACGGGCGGCACGACGGAGTTCGCGCCGAGCCTGTACGCGGCGCATCAAAGCGGCTTCCCGGTCGGCCTGGCCGTCGTCAGCCCGGGCCAGTACGCGGCGCTGGCGAGCAGTACCCCGTGGGCCGCGTTCCCGGCGTCCTCGCTTGCGCGCCGGCCCGGCGCGGTACCGATCCTGGTCTCCGACGGCGCTGCCGCCGCCGAGCCCGGCCAGAGCGCCACCAATACCAGGCAGGTGCTGGAACTGGGCGGGATCCGGCTGCCGGTCGTGGTGGCCGGCACGATCTCCGTCACCCCGGCGTTCCCCGGCGGCGGCAGTTACGTCGTCATGCCCCAGTGGGCCGAGGCCGACTTCCCGAGCATCTCGGGCCCGGCGACGCTGCTGGTCACCGGCTCGTCCATCGCCACCGCCGCGCTTACCCGAGCCGCGGACGAGACCATGCCGTCACCCACCATCGTGCTGCGGTCGCAATTGCTGCGGGCACTGCAGAGCGCAGTCGCGAACTATGCGGTCCGGTTGTTCCTGCTGAGCGTCTGGGCCTCGGCGGCACTGAGCGCGTTCGCCCTGATGTTCGGTCTCGCCGCCACGTCACAGGCGAGGCGCCAGCTCCGTCGCAGGTTGTCGGCGTTCGGCATGTCCGGCCGCCAGATCCGCGCGCTCAGCCTGACCGACCCGCTCGCGCTGCTCCTCGTCGCAGTGCTCGGCATGGTGCTCGCCGCACTGACACTGATCCTGATTTCCGGCAAGGCCATCAACCTGGCGGCGCTCACCGGCGCCACGTCAGCCACCGGGGTCAGCCTGAGCCTGCCCGCCATCCTGATCGCCGCCGCGGCCGCGATCATCCTGGCGCTCGCGGCCATGGCGACCGAGAACACGCTGGCAGCGAGAGCAGAGACAACGGCCGTGCCGCGGACGGAAGAGGCCACGTAGGCGCGCGCGTGGGGCGACCGCAGCCGTGTGGGCTACGAACCCTGCGCCTGCTCGCCTTCATTCCCGCGACTCAGCTTTCCGTTGCGCGGCCACCGGCGTCCGCGGCGGCTGTCCGCCCAGCCCAGCAGCCAGCCGTCGTGTACCCAGCGACCGAAGATCTGTCCGCCATATACGACCCAGCCGACGCCAATGAGCCACGACTGCACGATCAAGACGGTGCCGAGCGCGCCGTAGGTGACCGCGTTCGCAGCGATGAGCGGCTCAAAGACCCAGGCCGAGAAAGCCCGTAGGCCAGCCAGGAAAGCCACCGTGATCACCGCGCCTGGCATCGCCGCGAGATAACTCACCCGGCCGCCCAGCAGGAAGCGAAGCCCCCACCAGAAGAAGACGAGGCCGAGCACCAGCGCCACCGAAATCCTGGTCACCGTCGCGGCCGGCGCATGTCGCGTCACTGCTCCCACCGTTGCCGCTGCGTAGATATAGGCGATGAGCCCTGTCAGCCACACTGCCTGGCGCCAGACTTTGTGCCACGGGCCCGCCGGAAGGCCCCAGACCCGCTCAAACCCGGCCTGCACACTGCCGGCGAACGTCACACCGAAGACCGCAAGCAGCACCGCGCTGAACACGCTCGTCGTGCCCAGCACCCGGGCAGGCGCCGAAAAGAGCTCTACCACCGCGCGGGCAGAGGACTTGGTCAGGCCCATGCCATAGACCACCCAGACGGAGAGGCCGTGATGCGCGACAGCGCCAGCGGCCGCGACGAAGACGAGCAGCGGGATTATCGTGAGCATCGCCAGGGCGGCAAAACCCATGGCTCGCCCCGTGAGCTCGAACTCCTTGCCGCTGCTGTAAAGGTCCTTGAGCTGCACAGGGCGCCAGACCCGCTCAGCACGCTGAGAAAGCGGACGACGCACGGGCTGGCGCGAACCCTGTTCCAGTTCGCTGCCGACGCCTTCATCAGGCCGAGGCGGCAATGCCCGACTACGCCGCCTGGCGACGTACCACCCCAGAGGGCCGCCCTGGCGGCCTCGCGATCGCTGCGCTGTCACAACTCATCCTGCCGGCCGAGTAGCCGGCCAGTTCATCGGGCGCACCTCAGGACCCCGGTCGGCTGCAAGCACCGGCTGTCCGCGGGGGCGCCGGCGGTGATGGCTCGGGCTTCTTGTCCCTCGCTCCCGCCGACTGTCGGGGGGGCGGAGTTCCTGCAGGTGTTCCTGGGCACGTCAGATCATGACCGCGGTCGCGCCTGGCGGGGGCGGCGCCTCTATCGTCGCGAGCCTCTCGTCGTCGCTTGCCGTCTCGTCGCGCCGACACCGGTCCGCTGCTGCAGGTGAGTCGCTTGTAGCCTCTGCCCGAGTCCGGAACCACAGGAACCAGCGGTCCAACCCGGTCACCGACAGAATCCGCATCACCTGCGGGGTGGAGACCACGAGGCGGAGTTCCTTGCCCTCGGCGATGGCAAGCCGGCGTGCTCGCACCAGTACGGCCAGACCCGCCGAGTCGCAGAACTCGGTGGTGCTGAGGTCGACCGCGATTATCGGCTGCCCCATCGCGACCGCCCGCAGCAGCGCTGCTCGCAACTCGGCCGCATTGCCGATGTCGATTTCGCGCGGCGCCACCACCACCGGCATACCCCCGATGGTCTCAACGACGTACCTGGAGTCGGGCATGTTCGCCACCTCCGCCTAACGTCCGCAACGTCTGGCAGGCGAGCGCGCGCCGATAGCGACATCCGCACCCGTCCGTCCTGGGTCGCCGGCCAGCGGTCGCCGACAGCCGTACGCGCGGTTACCCGCGATCAGGTGCGCTAACCAATTCAGCGGCGCTCGCCTTCTTTGACTGATTCGGCTTTGGTTCGCGCCACCGTCGACCCCGTGGCCGCGATGAGTCAGACCGAACCGCCGGGGTAGCGTGCTGCAAACGGCGGCCTGACCAGCCGCTTCGGAGGTCACGATGGGTGAGCAGTTGCCGGACCGGGCGGGGTGGGCTCGTCATTCTGCCGCCTTCTACGACGGTGCCGACAGCTTCTCGAGCTGCGTGCGGTCATTTGTCGGGAACGATGGCGGGGGGCCGGTGCTGATCGCTGCGCCGGGGCCGTCCCTGGCTCTTCTCCGGGACCGTCTGGGCAGCAAAGACGGGCGATTGCGGTGGACCGACATGACCACCATCGGCGCCAACCCGGCGCGGATCATTCCCGCCATCCGTGCTTTCGCGGACTCTCATCGTGGCCGGGCGGTCCGCTGCGTCATCGAGTCGCTCTGGGAGGGCCGCAGCGCTGAGCAGCGACGGGAAACCGTGCGGCACGAGGCTTTGGTCAACCGGGCGTTCTCTGGTCTGCCGGTGGTTGTCCTCTGCGCCTATAACGCGGCCATGGCCAGCGTTGCGGCGATCGCCCACCTGACCCATCCGGTGCTGATCCGGGACGGGGCCAGGTACTCCAGCACTGGCTATGACCCCGGAAGGCTGTTCCCGAAAGGATACGACGAGCCGTTCGAGCCGGTGCCGCCCGATGCTGCTGCGCTAGCCTACGGCGCGAACCTCGCGGCGGTCCGCGCGTTTGCGTCTGAGTGTGCCCGCTCCGCCGGACTGGCCGTGGAGCGCAGCACCGACCTGATCATCGCCGTCGGCGAGCTTGTCGCCAACACCTACCGCCATACCGGCGGCGGCGGCGTGCTCTCGGTCTGGGTTGCCGGCGGGGATCTGATCTGCCAGGTCCGCGACTCCGGCCACATCGCCGACCCGCTGGCAGGCCGTCATCCACCCGCGCCCGGCGGCGCCGGAGGCCTGGGGCTGTGGGCGGTACACCAGCTCTGCGACCTGGTCGAGATCCGGACTGCCCTGGGCGACACCCGTATCCGGCTCCACATGCGACTGGACAGCTGACCAACTGGGGTCGGCCGGCCCGTCATTGACCTGCGTGAGCCGTTGCACTCGAGGGTCACCGCGCGATAATGAGCACGTCAGGGAAAGGCACACATCGTGCCGCCGGCTGTTAGCCGCATCACGGCTCCAGACCTCGGCCGTGCGCTTGGGAGCGCCACAGGAGGCCCGAGATGGATGTGAATGCTCGCAGCGTGACGGCAAGCCCGCTTGTCGTCCCGGAAATCGTCACCCTGCCCGACGAGATCGATATCACTAACGCCCAGTCCGTCGGCGATGAGCTACGCGCAGCCTTCGGCCAGGGCGTGCTGGCAGTTATTGCCGACATGACCCGAACGCAGTTTTGCGACTCATCCGGCATCCGCTACCTTCTGCTGGCCAATGACCGGGCGGCAGAAATGAACGCCGAGTTCCGGTTGGTCGTCCAGGCTCCCGCGGTGCTCAGAGCCTTCCGCCTGCTCGGCATCGACAGGCTGCTTGCCGTCTATCCCAGCCTGCAGGCCGCGCTGTCGAATGCCACAGAGAAGGCGGCTGAGCAAGAAGCCGAACCGACCCGCTAGGCGACCGCCGGATCTAGTGAGCGGGTTTCTTCGAGGCACCCCGAGCCGGTTTGGCTGCCGCGGTGCGGGCAGGTACAACACCGGAGCGTCGCGCCAGCGTCAAGGCCTGCGACTCTGCTGCTAGAGGGGTGGTGACATGGGTCAGGACCCGGAAGGGGCGGCACAGCCGTCTGACTCGCCGGTAGTTGCCGTCATGAACGGCAAGGGCGGGGTCGGGAAGTCGACCCTGGCACTGGGACTTTGCGCCTACACAGCGCACACTCACGGCACCGGCCTCCTGGTCGACTGCGACCCTCAGGGCACCTCCTACGAGATCACCGGGCTCCTGGCCGATCCTGGCTACGAGGTCATGCACGAATTAGATGCATCCCAGCTCGACAAGATCAGACGACTCCGCGGATACGACCTCATTGTGGTGGACTGCCCAGGATCCCTGGAGGGACACGACGTGCTGGCCGCGGTGCTGGCCTGCACCGACTTCGCGCTGATTCCGTATGACCACGAGGTGACCTCGCTACCGCCGACCGTCAAGACCGCGCACTTTGCCGCGGCCCGCGGCGTACCCTGCGCCGTCGTCGTCAACAACGTCGACCCGCGCCTCGGCGCCGCGCACCTACTCGACGCGTGGGCAAGGCTGGACGACCTCGGCGTCCCCCACTTTCGCACCGCGATACGCCGTTATCGTGTGTGGAGCACGAGCCTTGCGGCCGGGGTGCCGATCACTCGCTACGCCGGCCACCACGCGCGCGACGCCAGGGACGACCTGGCCGCAGTCATGACCGAGCTACTGAGGAACATGCCGTGACGAAGGACAATCAGCGTCAGGGGATGAGCGAACTGCTGGCGCAACAGCGTGCTGGCCCTACCCTCACCCCCTCTGAGGCTGCCCGTCATCGCAGGTCAGCCCAGCGCGAGCCCGTTCCAGACGCTGTCGACGCAGGGTCGCAAGAAGACGTGGCGGCCACTGAGGAGACTCTGGCCGAGAAGGGCCACGCAGCCGGCGGCCAGCGCGCCGAAGTCATCGAGGCGGCCGGCGGCGACACTGACGTCCAGGCCCGGACGCGGATCACGGGAACGCTAGTGGCCGCGGCGTGCGCCGTTGTGGTGGCAGTGGTCTGCTGGCACGTGGCGGGTCGTCGGCGGCAGGCACAGCGCCGAACGTGAGGACGCGGCTGCGTTACCGGGCCGGTCCTAGCCTCGCTCGATGAGCCTGCCGTTCTTCGAGAGGTCCGGGTCGGTGCATGCGGAAAGGTTGAAACAGCAGGGCCGTCGCTTCCCGCTCTTCATCTTCGAGATACACACCTCGACCCGTCGCGAGCGGGTGTCAGGGTTCCTCGTGGCGTTGACCCAGCGCACCCATTCCCAGCGCGCCATCGGGGTGATCTCGTTCCAGAGGTTCTGGATCTTCTGCGGCGCAGCGGCGAGGGCCGTCGCAAGATCCTGAGGCACGCGGGGCTCGGGCCAGTCCTTGGTCACCCTGATATCGAGCGTCGCAGTGTCACCGGCGTTGATGCGGGCAGCGCGCTGCAGCGTGTCATCGGTCCTCATCCAGTGACCAGCGTTTCCGTCTGGTTCGAGCACCGTGTGGAACTCGACGTCGTTGATCGTTCCGTGGACCGCCACCTGCCCGCGCGAAGGCAGGCTCTTGCTCGCCGTCTCAGGCAACCGCAACACGGTCGATGTGTCGATCATGAAGAGCGTGGCGTCGAAGCGAATGGTCGCCTCCTCGGTGCGCTGAGTCACGGTTGCCACTCTATAAAGCCCGGCAACCACGGAAAACGTCGCGACGACCCGGTGACGATCACGTCCGATGCGTGCCCAGCTCGGCCACGCGGGCCAGCGCTTGGGGGTGACCGGCTTGCACGGCAGCCTCGCGTTCGACTTCGGCATTCAGCTCCGCGCCGATCAGCACCGCCAGGCCAGTCAGGTACAGCCAGAAGATCAGGATCACGACGCCGGCGAACGCGCCGTAAGTCTTGCCGTACGACCCGAACCGCGCCACGTAGAACGAGAAGCCGAGGGATGCGGCGAGGAAGATGACCGTGCCGACCAGTCCGCCCGGGCTCAGCCACCGCCACCGCGGGGTCTGCCGGTTCGGGCCGTAATAGTAGTAGAACGCGAAGAGCAGGCCGACCAGCACGACCGTGACCACCCATCGGGCGACCGTCCAGGCGACGAGGAAGGCGGTGCCGGAGATTCCGACGTGGCTCTCGATGCTGGTGCCGATCGGCTGCGCGAAGACGATCAGCGCGGCCGCCGGGGCGCCGAGGATCACAGTGGCGGCCATGAGCGGGAAGGCCCGGAGCCGACGCGGAACGAACTTGCGGTCGACCGGGACCTCGTAGGCGACATCCAGCCCCATCTCCATTGCGGCCATCCCGCCGGATGCGCTCCACAGCGCCACCACGATGCCAATAACCAGCGTGGCCAGCGACGCTTTAGACGACCTGCTGGCCGCGCTATCGACCGCCGACGTGAACACCTGGGCTGCGCCCGGCGGGAGCGCCTTGGTCAGGCCGCTGACGAGCCGGTGCACAGTTCCGGCGCCGACGTGCACCAGCCCCGACAGGCCGAGCAGCGCGATCAGCGCCGGGAACAGTGCCAGAAACCAGTGGTAGGCCAGGCTGCCTGCGGTCATGCTGCACCGGTCCAGCACCAGTCTTCGGCCGGTTCGCTTCAGCGTCTGCCCCCAGCCGCTCCGGCCCAGCTCCAGCGGCGTGTCAGGACCGCCCGGCTGGTCGTCGGGCGGCGGGACAGCCGTATCCCCGCGCCTTTCCATTTCGCGCCTCTTCCCTTGATGCTGGATACAGTCGGCCGACAGCGCTACCGGCGGAGCTTTCTGAGCGCCACCACAGCCAGCGCCAGCACGACAGTCGCAGCGCCCAGCTGGGCCCGGTACCGCTGCGCCGCAGCCGGCGCCGCGCGGACCTGGTCGCTGACCGCGCGCTTCGCCCGGTCCGCGACATCCGCGGCGGCCAGCCTGACGCGCGTGCCAACCCGGGCCCGCTGAGCGAGCTGCTCGACCGTATCTCCGAGCGCGGCCCGGGTGCGCTCGATGTCCGCGGCGATCGCCTGCTCGGCCGCTGACGGCTCGTCATGGCCGGCGCCACTGCCGACTGCGTCCTGCTGGCCTGGGTGTGCTGACCTCACTGCCGTGCCCTTTCGGTGATCGTCTCGGCATCGAGCTTGATGCTGTCGGCTGCCTCCTGCGGGACTGGCGGCATCCCGCGGCTGAGCTGGCTCCTGCCGGACAGCGCTGCGATGCCGGCGCAGGCCAGCAGGGCCGCGCCGACGATGACCGCGGCCAGCCAGGTGGGCAGAACGGTAGCCAGGCCCGCCACCGCGGCCGCCAGCAGGCACGCGACCGCGTACAGCGCGATGACGCCGCTGCCGCCGAACAAGCCCGCGCCACGCGCCACGCGCGTGCCCTTGCGGGTCATTTCCGCCTGCGCCAGTTTCAGCTCGTCGCGCACCAGGCGGGACATCTGCTCCGCGAGCCGGTGTATGAGCTCGCTCGTCGCCGGGTCGCCGGCGCTGGAGGGCCTGGCTTGCTCGGTCATCTGCCCGGCTCCTTCTGCCTGGCCGCGCTAGTTGTCACCGCGGCCGGTCAGCGTGTCGCGCAGCTTATCCGCGGCACCCACGGCCGGCCCGGCCGCCCTCAGGATGCCGGGGTTCGCCGGCGCGTTCGGATGAGGCCGTGTAGGCGCAGTTGACTTGGCGTCGGCGATCTTGCTCCCTAGCTCCTCTGCTTCGGCGGCGCTGAGCGCGGTCCGAAGGGGCGGCCAGACCGTCTGTTCCTCGTAGCCGATGTGCTCGCGGGCCGCCGGAATGAACTTCGCCACCAGCTCGTCGAACTCGCCGTCGGCGGGCGCTAGCTTGTCCAGCCTCGCGAGTACCTCCTTGGCCTCGTCTTCCTGGGTGATGGCGTGGTCGGCGAGCGGGTCACCGTTCGCGACGCGGCTGCGCACAGCGGGCCAGAAGTACTGCTCCTCCACCGCCTCGTGCTTGGACGACTCGATGATCAGCTTCTCAGCAAGCGCCTTACGCGCCTGCAGCTGCGCCTCGGTAGCGCCGCTCGCTGCGGTCGGACCGCGATCAAGCTCAGTCAGCATTTGCTCCACCTCGCGGTGGTCGGCGCCGAGAATGTCAAAGACGTCAGGCATAGCCCCTCCCTGTCTTGTCGCACTGCCTGTATGCCAAGGGCGCTACCCCGGCGAGAACGGGCAAACATTTCTCTGCGGCAGCCCGCCTGCGCGGCCCGATTTGCGCTGCAGCCCGCCGTGTGCGTATGTTAGTCGTTAACATATTAGTGACTAACATGCTGGAGGCGTTCGTGCGAGGCCGCAAGTGGTGGATGCTGGCGGCGACCTGCCTGTCGGTGGTTGTCGTGGGCCTGGACCTGACCGTGCTGAACATCGCGCTGCCGGAGATCTCGGCAGCGCTCCACGCCGGCACCGCGGACCTGCAGTGGATCGTGGACGCGTACTCGCTGGCGTTCGCCGGGGTGATGCTGTCCGCCGGGGTGATCGGTGACCGCCTCGGCCGCAGACGGCTGCTGCTGGCCGGTCTGACGGTATTCCTCGGCGCGTCGGTGTGGTGCGCTCTGTCGGTCTCGGCCGGGGAGCTGATCGCGGCCCGGGCGGTGATGGGGCTGGGCGCGGGAATCGCGTTCCCGCTGTCCCTGGCGATCGTCTCGGCCGCGTTCGGGGACGCCGACCGGCCCAAGGCCATCGGCATCTTCACCGCGGCCGTCGCCGCCGGGCTGCCGCTCGGCCCGATCCTGGGCGGCGTCCTGCTGCAGCACTTCTCCTGGCACTCGGTGTTCTGGATCAACGTGCCCGCCGTCTGCATCACCCTGGCGGCCGGCGCCCGGCTGCTGCCTGAGTCGCGCAACCCCGCCGCGGCGCCACTTGACGTCCCGGGCGCGCTCTTGTCGGCCGGGGCAGTCACCACCCTGGTGTGGGGCGTCATCAACGGCCCGGAACGCGGCTGGACCGCACCATTCACCGTGGTGCTGCTGGCCGGGTCGGCAGTGCTCGGCGCCGCCTTCGCAGTTCGCGAGCGCCGCGCTGCGCACAAGCTGGTCGACCCGGCGATTTTTACTGACCCGCGGTTCACCTGGGGTTCGGTTGCCACCGTCGCCGTTTCGGTCGCTCTGTTCGCGATCATGTTCGTGGTTCCGCAGTACCTGCAGAGCGTCCTCGGGGACGACCCGATCAGCGCCGGGCTGCGGCTGCTGCCCATGATGGGCGGCCTGCTCGTCGCGGGCGGCGCGGCCAGCCTGATCATGCGCGCGGCCGGCACCAGGCTCACCGTGGCCGCCGGGCTGACCGTGCTGACCGCGGGCCTGGTCGTGCTCAGCCACGTGCACCTCGCCACTGGATACGCCGTCGTGGCGGGCGGGCTCGCGCTCTGCGGGCTTGGCACCGGAGCCTCCATCGGCGCCGCGATGGACGCGGTCATGGCCGCCGCCGGCGGGGACGAGGCCGGCGTCGGCGCCGCCGTGAACAGCACTCTCCGCCAGATCGGCGGAGCGATCGCCATCGCCGTACTCGGCGGCGTTCTGTCGGCTGGCTACGCCCGCGCCCTCCGCCCGGCCCTGACCGCGCTGCCCGCCCGGGCCGCCGCCATCGCCCGCGCCTCCGTCACCCAGGCCGCACAGCTCGCCGAGCACCTCCCATCAGGGAGGGCCCTCCAGGCCGCCGCGGGCGCCTCCTTCCTGCACGGCATGAGCATCGTCATGCTGATCTGCGCCGCTACCACCGCTGTTACCGCCTTCACCAGCCTGCGCTTCCTGCCCGGCCGCGCGGCTGCCTCGCACCGAGAAGGAATACTGAGTACCCGTGACAGTCGGACGCGAACCTGAGCCGGACTGGCGTCAGCGCAAGAAGACCGCGACCCGCGATCGCATCCACGCCGCCGCGCAGCAACTGTTCCGCGAGCGCGGATACGACGCCACCACCGTCGAGCAGATCGCGGCCGCCGCGGGTGTCTCCCACATGACGTTCTTCCGCTACTTCCCCGCCAAGGAAGACGTGGCCCTCTCCGACATCTACGACCCGATGATCGCCGCCCGGATCGCGCAGACGCCCGCGACCTGGCCCGTCAGCCAGCGAATCCGTGCGGTGCTCGTTGAGGGACTGCGACAGATCTACGACACCGACCGGGATGCACTTCTGGCGCAGAACAAGCTCATCGTGTCGACTCCCGTGCTCCGGGAACGGCTCTGGTCCAGCCAGATGACCACGCAGGAGGTCATCCTGCACGCACTGGGTCCTCGTCCCAGCTTCCAGACGAGGGTCATGGTGGCAGCCTGCCTCGCCGCGGCGAGCACCGCCGTGCTGACCTGGGTCGAGAACGACGGCACTCCCGAGCTACCCGACCTCATCGACCAGGCATTCGAAGCTCTCACAAACTGACAGATCGGTCGTGGAGAACGTCAGTCCCTGGCTGGCCGCTACTGAAGCCCGGCCCGGACCGAGGTGATGCGCTGGGTGTTGAAACCGAGCCAGTGCATCCTGCCCACGTAGCGGGCGTGCTCCACCTTGAGGCAGCGGTCCATGATCACCGTCACGCCGCCTTCCTCGGCAATCCGCGCGCCTTCCTCGTTGATCACGCCGAACTGGCACCAGAGCGCGCGGGCGTGGATCGCCACCGTTTCGCGTGCGATCCCCGGCAGCGCCTCCGGCGCACGGAAGACGTTGACGAGGTCCACCGGTCCCGGGATCTCCGTCAGGCTCGGGTAGCACTTCTCGCCGAGGATCTCGGTCTCACGCGGATTCACCGGGATGATCTGGTAACCGTGGCGCTTGAGGTAGTAGCCGACGAAGTAGCTCGCCCGCAGCTCGTTGCTCGAGAGTCCGACGATCGCGATCGTCGACGTTGTGTGCAGTACGCGCTGGATCGTGAGCGGATCCTGGTACCGCGTCAGGTCGATCATGCCCTTCCCGCCTTCTCCCCCAGCGTGGCTGCGACGCGCGCGAAACCCTGATCCAGATCCCAGATCAGGTCCTCGACCGACTCGGTGCCGACCGACAGCCGGATGCTTCCCGGCCCGACGCCGGCTGCCCGGAGCTCGTCGTCGCTCAGCTGCCGGTGCGTCGTGCTGGCGGGGTGGATGATCAGGCTCTTCGCGTCGCCGACGTTCGCCAGGTGCGACCAGAGCGTCACCCCGGAGATCAGGCTCTGCCCGCCGGCCCGGCCGCCGGCACAGTCGAACGAGAAAACCGCCCCGGCTCCGCGCGGCAGGTACTTCTCCACCAGCGCCCGGTACTTGCTCCCCGGCAGGCCGGGGTGGGTCACCTGCGAGGCCAGCTCGTTCGACTGCAGGTACGCCGCGACCGCCAGCGCGTTCTCGACGTGCCGTTCCATCCGCAACGACAGCGTCTCAAGGCCCTGCAGGAACAGGAACGCGTTGAACGGCGAGAGCGCCGCGCCGAGGTCGCGCAGGGTCTCGGCCCTGAGCTTCATCAGATAGCCGTAGGTGCCGAACGTCTCGTGGAACTGCAAGCCGTGGTAGGCGGGTGACGGATCCGCGACCACGGGAAACCGGCCGTTGGACCAGTTGAACGTCCCGGCCTCGACCACGACGCCGCCGATGCTGGTGCCGTGGCCGCCGATGAACTTGGTCGCCGAGTGGATGACGATGTCGGCGCCCCACTCGATCGGCCGGCAGAGGTACGGCGTGGCGAACGTGTTGTCGACGATCAGCGGCAGCTCGTGCTCGTGCGCGATGGCGGCCAGGGTCTCGATGTCGAGGACGTTCCCGGCCGGATTGCCGATGGTCTCGCCGAAGAACGCCTTCGTCGTCGGGCGGACGGCCTGCTTCCAGGCATCGGGGTCGTCGGGATCGACCCACGTCAGCTCGACGTTCATCTTCCGCAGCAGGTGCTTGAACTGGTTCACCGACCCGCCGTACAGGGCGGAGGACGACACCACGTGGTCGCCGGGCTGCAGGAGCGTGAAGAGCGCCGCGGCCTGGGCGGCGATGCCGCTGGCGAACGCGACCGCGCCGCAGCCGCCCTCGAGGTTCGCCACCCGCTCCTCGAACACCGCGACGGTCGGATTCATGATGCGCGAGTAGGTGTTGCCGTACTCCTGGAGATTGAAGTAGGCCGCGGCGGACTCGGGATCCTCGAACACGTAACTGGTCGTCTGGAAGATCGGCACGGCCCGCGCGCCCGTGTTCGGGTCGGGCCGCTGCCCGGCATGCAGCTGCCGGGTCTCGAAGCCAAACTCTCGGGCTTGCTCGGTGCGGGGGGGCTTGCCGGTCACGAAGGTACCTCGCTTAGAAACTCTCGGATGATGGGCGTCTGCCGCGCTTCCTCCAGCAGGAAGCAGTCGTGCCCGTACGGCGCCTCGATCACGTGGAACTCGACCGCCTTGCCGAGGCCCCGCAGCGCCTCGTCGATCTCAGCCGACGCCGACGGCGGGTACAGCCAGTCGGAGCTGAAGGCGATCAGCAGGGTCCGCGCGGAGATGCCCGCAAGCGCCGCGGCGAGCGACCCGCCCCCGTACTGGCGGGCGAGATCGAAATAGGTCAGCGCGCGGGAGGTGTAGAGATACGTGTTGGCGTCGAAACGCCGGACGAACGACTCGGCCTGGTGACGCAGGTAGCTCTCGACCTCGAATTCCGGCTCGGTGATCGTGTAGCGAATGTCGTCCGAGAACTGGAGCCGCCGGCCGAACTTCTCCTCCAGCGCCATGGCCGACAGGTAAGTGATGTGCCCCACCATGCGGGCCACGCCCATGCCCGAGTCGGGCGCGCAGCCCGTTCCGTAGTAATGCCCACCTTGCCAGGCGGGATCGCGCATGATCGCGTCGCGCGCAATGGAATTCCAGGCGACGCCCTGCGGGTGGAGCGCGTGCGTGCTGGCGATGGCCACGACGGCGTCGACCTGGTCGGGATAGCGGATCGCCCATTCGAACGCCTGCATGCCGCCAAGGGAGCCCCCGGCCACCGCCGCCAGGCGCTCGATGCCGAGCTCGGCCAGGAACGCGCGCTGCGTCCGGATCATGTCCGCGACGGTGATCACCGGGAAGTCCGCTCCGTAGGGCTTCCCGGTAGCCGGGTCGGTGGCGGACGGTCCCGTGGTCCCGCGGCAGCCGCCGAGCAGATTGGTCGATACGACGAAGAAGCGGTCGGTGTCGAAGGCCTTGCCCGGCCCGATCATCCCGTCCCACCAGCCGAGTCCCTTGCCGGCCGAGCCGTCGCGATCCTCGGCCCCGAACCCGTCGCGGGTGCTTTCCTCGCCCGGGACCTTGGCGAAGCCCGCCGCGTGAGCGTCCCCGCTCAGCGCGTGACAGACCAGGATCACGTTGTCGCGGCCGGGCGAGAGGACGCCGTAGGTCTCGTACGCCACGCGGACCGGGTGCAGGTCCCGCCCGCAGTCCAGGTGCACGGGGCCGGGCAGGTCGAGATACTGGGTCTCGATGGTGCCGACGGAACCGGCGGAACCGGCCGTGAGCTTGGAGGCTGGCTCCGACATGGGGGCTATGATAGCCCGCCCCGTTCGGTATATTGTCAACCAGCTCAATAGGGAAATTCGGCGAGGTGGAGGGGTATCCCGACATGACTACGGTCACCAATGGCGTCAACGTGCAGGCACTCCTGGATGCGCGCGAGGCGCTTAAGGGCGCGCCGGAAGCGGCACAGTTCACCTGGCGGGCGTCGGCCAAGTGGCAGGAAGGCGTTCACAGCCAGATCAAAGTCCAGAGCTTCTTTGGCCTCGGCCAGGAGCAGAGCCACAAGGCAGAGTCGTCGTTCGAGGCCGACCACCCTGAGGTCTTCGCGGCCGAGGATAACGGGATCACCCCGATCGAGTACCTCATCGTAGGCCTCGCGAGCTGCCTGATCGGGGGGGTGGCATCGGTCGCGGAAAACCGGGGCATCCAGCTCCACTCGGTCGAGGCGACCGTCGAGGGCGCGCATGACATCCGCGGGATCCTCGGCGCCGACAGTGATGTCCGCAACGGGTACAACGACATCAAGGTCACGTTCACCATCGACGCGGACGCATCGAGGCAGGAGATCGAGGCGCTGGTGGCCCAGTCGCAGAAGCGCTCGGCCGTGTTCGACGCTCTCACCAACCCCACGAACGTCACCGTCGAAGTCGCCTGAGGGGGCGGACATCGAGCGCACTTCCGCGGTCGTCATCGGCGCGGGGCATGCCGGCCTCGCGGCCAGCCACTTCCTGACCAGTCAGTCCGTCGATCATGTCGTGCTGGAGCGCGGCGAAGTCGCGAACTCCTGGCGGCGGGAGCGGTGGGACTCGCTGCGGCTGCTCACGCCGAACTGGCTGAGCCGCCTGCCGGGCCTTCCCTATGAGGGCCCGGATCCCGACGGCTACATGACGACGGCGGAAGTGACCGAGCTCATCGAGCGGTTCGCCGGCCGGTCCCGCGCGCCCGTCCGGACCGGTGCGAACGTCACGTCTCTGCGGCGCACCGACGATGGGTACCACGTCGCGACGAGCACCGGCGAGATCGCCAGCCAGACGGTGGTCATCGCGAGCGGCGCCTGCAACCGGCCGGTCGTGCCGCCGGTCGCGGCGGCAGTGCCCGCGGCGGTCGAGCAGTTCACGGCGCTCGACTACCGGGACCCGGCCAAGCTTCCCGAGGGCGGCGTGCTGGTGGTCGGAGCATCGGCGACGGGCGCGCAGCTGGCCGCCGAGCTGGCCCGGTCGGGCCGGCCGGTGACCCTGTCGGTGGGCGAGCATGTGCGCCTGCCGCGCACTTACCGCGGACGCGACGTGCTGTGGTGGATGGATTCCGCGGGCGTGTGGGATCAGCGGTACAACGAGGTCGACGACCTGACCCGGGCCAGGCGGCTGCCCTCGCCCCAGCTCGTCGGCACCCCCGAGCGGTCGACGCTCGACCTCAACGCCCTCGCATCGATGGGCGTCGAGCTGGTCGGCCGGTGGGCCGCCGCGCGTGACGGCCAGGCGCTGTTCTCCGGCGGCCTGCGCAACGTGCTCGCGCTGGCGGATCTCAAGCTGGAGCGGCTGCTGGACACGTTCGACGAGTGGGCCCGGCTGCACGGGCGCGACAGCGAAGTCGGCCCTCCCGAGCGCTGCCAGCCGACCCGTGTACCCGAGTCATCGCGGC
Source organism: Streptosporangiaceae bacterium (assembly GCA_035484155.1). Lineage (GTDB taxonomy): Bacteria > Actinomycetota > Actinomycetes > Streptosporangiales > Streptosporangiaceae > JAJYUU01. Next base: position 310 of record DATHPF010000012.1, on the reverse strand, counting down.
TGCAGATTGACCTGCGCCGCGGGGAGATCCGCTCGATCGTGTGGGCCACCGGCTACCGGCCGGACTATCGCTGGCTCGACGTGCCCGTACTCGACGCGAAGGGCCAGCTGCAGCACGAGGGCGGCGTGGTCGCGAGCCCGGGCCTGTACGCTCTCGGGCTGCCCGTCCTGCGCCGGCGCCGGTCGACGTTCATCTGCGGCATCGAAGACGACGCGCGGGCAGTCATCGATCACCTGGCCCGGCACCTGGCCCGCTGAGCCGCCGGACCGCCGAGTCGAAAGTCGCGAGACGGCCAACATGGCGCATAGAC
>DATHPF010000011.1:0-4341 GCA_035484155.1 Streptosporangiaceae bacterium | reverse complement strand
CGATCGCGACGCGGTACCTGGGCAAGACGTTCGACGTCCAGGCGGGCGGACGGGACCTGATCTTCCCTCACCACGAGATGAGCGCCTCGCACGCGCGGGTCGCGATCGATGGCATCCTCGACGGCACGGGGGAGGCGGCGTTCGCGCGCCGGTATGCGCACGCCGGCCTGGTCCGACTCGACGGCGAGAAGATGTCGAAGTCGCGTGGCAACCTGGTCTTTGTCTCGAAGCTGCTCGCAGCGGGCCATGACCCGATGGCGGTCCGGCTGGCCATCATCTCGCACCACTACCGTTCCGACTGGGACTGGACTGGCGCGGCCCTTGCCGCCGCAGTCGATCGCCTGGCGATCTGGCGCGCGGCGGTCGCTGCTAGCGGTGCTGGCGGTGGCGGTGGCGGTGCCGGTGCTGGCGGCTCGGCCGATGGTGCCGGTGCTGGTGCTCGTGCCGGCGGCTCGGCCGATGGTGCCGGTTATTGGGCCAACGGGGCCGGTGAGCGCCCTGACGATGGCTCCGCCGTGCTGGCAGCGCTGCGGCGTCGGCTGGCCGACGACCTGGACACACCCGGCATGATCGCGGTGGTCGACGAGTGGGCGGCCGACGCGCTGGCGGGGCGCGCGGCCGGCTCGGGCTCGCTGGTCCGGGCAGCAGTCGACGCCCTGCTCGGCATCGCGCTCTAACCCCCGGTCGCTCCGGCTGGCTCGGCGCCGGTGGGAGCGAGCTTCGCACGGCGGCGACGAACCACCATAAGCCGAACTAAGCGGGTATTTCGCCTCATGCTCGAACGGGAATGGTCTCCGAACCCCAAAAGCGTGTACCTGAGGTACGAAATCTTCGTACCTCAGGTACACGCGTTCGTGGCAGATCGCAGGGCTCGGGGGTGCAAGCGTGATGAAGCGGACTTTCTGCCGTGACGGGCGTTCAAATCAGCAGCCCGGCCACGCTCGGCCCAGATTCTCCGCAGGACCTGGCGTATCCGAGGGTCCTGCTGCGTCGGAGGCCGACCCGAGCGCAACGCATTTTCCGCGGGGTTGTGCGCCGCCACCGCTGTTGTCCACTGCCGCTCCTTAGCGGAGGCCGATCTCGCGCCGCGCTCCGATGCTTGATCTCATGACGAACAACAAGCGAGCGGGTGACAACTCCCCGCGTACCTACATGTCCACGCCCATGCGGCCGGCCGGACTGGCGGGCCGGGTGCAGTTGCGCGCCGGCACCCCGGAGGCCGTGCTCGCCGTGGTCCCGCACATGCTCGGCTTCTACCCAAGCCGGAGCCTCGTGGTGCTGGGCCTCGGCGAGCGCAACCGGGTCGTGGTCACTTTCCGCTACGACCTGCCGGATCCGTTCGACTACGACCTTGCGAGAGACATCGCTCAGCATGCCGACTACGTGCTCAGCCGCGAGCGGATAGCCGCTGCACTGCTAGTCGGGTACGGGCCCGAGGAGCTTGTCGGCGGGGTCGCTGCCGTCACATCGGCCCGGCTAACCACGAGCGGCGTGGATGTGCCCGAGGTGCTGCGCGCCGATGGCGGCCGGTTCTGGTCGTTGCTCTGCGACGATGTCACCTGCTGTCCGCCCGAGGGCCGGTCCTACGATCCCGGCTCACATCCGGCGGCCGCCGCGCTGACCGAGGCAGGACTGAGCGCACATCCGGACCGCGACGCGCTCGCCCGGACGATTCAGCGGCCGGCCGGCTCGGCTGATCTCATCCGGGGTGCGTCACTCCAGGCGCAGCTGCGGCTCGCTCAGCTGGTTGATCTGGGCAAGGCGGAAGGCGACCGCGATCCACGGCTGCGGGCGACGCGGACCGGACGCAAGGAGGTCCAGCGGGCTATCCGCCTGTACCGGTCGGGCGGCAGCGTCGCCAGCATCGAGCACCTGGCCTGGTTAGCAGTCTTGCTGGCCGACATCCGGGTCCGGGACGACGCCTGGGCGCGGATGGACCCCGCCCATCGAGACGCCCACTGCCGGCTGTGGACCGACGTGCTTCGCGGTGCAGCCTCGGAGTTCGTGCCCGCACCCGCCTCGCTGCTGGCATTCACCGCATGGCAGTGCGGCAACGGCGCACTCGCGGCAATGGCCGTCGACCGAGCCCTGGCCGCAGACCCCGATTACTCCATGGCCCAGCTCCTGGCTGGTGCCGTCGACGCGGTACTTCCGCCATCGGCGGCGCGGATGCCGATGAGTCCCGCGGCTGTCGCGGCCAGCTACGCCCCGGTCCCAGCCGAAGCCGGCGGCCCTACGCCGCCGACGTCCCGGCCAGGGCGGTCACGCCGGACGACGGGGTCGAGGCGACGGACCAGCCGGGCAGCCAGACGCGGCCGGAGTAGTCGGCCAGGCGCCGCCGACCAGCGAGCGGGTGGCGGCAAGCGTCGGGCGCGGGCGGGGTCGGCTCGTGATCGTGCAGGCGGGCTTGGCGCGTGACGTGGCGGGCGGGCTTGGCTCGTGACCGGGCGGGCGGATTGGCTCCGCTAGTGGCCGAGAGCCAGGCCGGAGACGGATTCCTCGTCTTGGGCGAGGACGAGCGGCGCTACGAGCCGGCCCTCCGGATAGCGGAGCGCCGCCGGGGGCAAGCGGGCCGGGCGCCCGCTGAGCAGCACCCGGACGGAGCCGGGTCCCCAGCCGCGGCCATCGCCATCACCCTGATTGTCGGCGGGGGCTGGGACTCGGCGCAAAGCCTGGGCGGCGACCGCGGCTGCGGAGCCAAACGTCACCGCGCCAGGGACCGCACGGGCGATCTGGTCGGCGGCCAGCTCGTACTCGGTGCAGCCCAGCACGATGGCCTGGCAGCCGGGCGGCGTCAGCGCGGCCGCGGCTGCCACGGCGGCCCTGGTGGCGTCCTCATCTCCGGCGTCGACGGCATCGGCCAGGCCGGGACAGGCGACCGGCGTCACCGACGCGGACCCGCCGAACTTGGCGATCAGCCGCCGCTGATAAGCGCTCGAGGTGGTCGCGACAGTGGCCCAGATAGCCACGTTCTGATGAACCGCGGCGGCGGGCTTGATAGCCGGCACCGTACCGATCACCGGGATGCGCGGCTCGAACTCGGCGCGCAGCGCCTCGAGGGCATGCACCGAGCCGGTGTTGCAGGCCATCACCAGCACATCGGGCTCGTACCGGGCGGCGGCTCGAGCGCAGAGCAGGGCGCGCTCGGCGATCCCGGCTGGCGTCCGCGGGCCCCAGGGCATTCCGTCCGGGTCGGTAGCCAGCACCAGATCGGCGTCTGGCCGCATCCGGTGCAGCGCTGCCGCGGCCGCCAGCAGCCCGAGACCGGAGTTGATCAGCGCAATTCGCATCAGCCCACTGTAAGAGAGGCCAGACTTGACAGCCATGACGACTGGCATCGATGTCCTGCGGTCCGCGTACACCGCGTCCTGCGACTCACTGCGGCGGATCCTCGACGGGGTCGGCGAGGATGAGTTCTTCTGGGAGCCCGTCGGTGGCTGCTGGACTGTGCACCGCAGATCGGAGGACCGGGGCGTCAGCGTCGACGGCCGCGGGGAGTGGGTCCTCGATTACGATCCGTCCCGGCCGGGTCCGCCCCCGTTTACGACCATGGCCTGGCGCACGGTGCATATCGCTGGTGGCAACTACGTCTACTGGGACTATGCGTTCGGGTCGGCCTCGCTGACCTTTGATCTCGAGCTGCCTGGTGATGTGATCGAGGCGACGGACTGGCTGTTTGCCAGTCATGAGCTGTGGACGGGCGAGCTGGCCGCGCTCACCGACGCCGACCTGGACCGGAAGGTGCCGAGCCCGCGCGGCGAGCCGTGGCCGTTGCACCGCCTTTTCGCGACGCTGATCACCGAGCAGGTGCACCACGGCGCCGAGATCAGCTTGCTGCGCGACCTGTTCCGGTGCCGCGACTCCCTCTCCGTCCGGCGCTAGTGCAGCGCCGGGAGACCGTCGATGCTGACCGCATTTTTCTCGGCCCGGTAGGCGGCGAGCTCGGCGGCGGACTTCTTGGCGTTGTGCCTGTCCAGCACGTCTCGTTCCTCGATGACTTCCATCCGCGGCACGGCGTAACCGCACGAGTCCGCGATCCGCTCCACGTCGACGAGGATGATCGACCGCTCACTGCCAGGCGCCGGGCTGGTGGCCGTCCCGCTGGCGATACGCGGGAAATGCGCCGCGAGCTCATCCCAGCGCGGCTCGCCTGGCAGCACGACCTGGCCAGTGCCGTACAACCGCAGTATCTTCGCGGCATGATCGAATGAGCAGAACATGATCGTTATCTGGCCGTTCTGGCGCAGGTGCGCGATCGTCTCGGCGCCACTGCCGGTCAGGTCCAGGTACGCCACAGTCCGGGGCCCGAGCACCGCGAAGGTGTCCTGCAAGCCCTTAGGG
>DATHPF010000010.1:0-3180 GCA_035484155.1 Streptosporangiaceae bacterium | reverse complement strand
CGCTGTGCGGGCCAGGATGGGCGTATCCGGCCGTGTTTGCAATTGCAAGCACCGCAGTGGAAGACTGGCGGCATGAGCCCGGTGAACGTGAGCGTGATTGGCGCCTACATCAGGGACCAGCGCGAGCAGGCCAAGATCTCGCTGCGTCAGCTGGCGCAGTCAGCTGGCATATCCAACCCCTACCTCAGCCAGATCGAGCGCGGCCTACGGCGGCCGAGCGCTGACATCCTGCAGCAGATCGCCAAGGGCCTGCGCATCTCGGCTGAGGCGCTGTATGTCCAGGCAGGATTCCTGGAGGACCGGCCGCCCGGCTCGCTAGTGCGCGAGGCCGTGCTGACCGATACCGAGCTGAGCGAGCGCCAGAAGCAGATGCTGATCGAGGTCTACGAGTCGTTCCGCCGGGAGACGGCCATGGCTAGGGCAGAGGCCGGTGAGATCGATGCGGACGACGCCGGGCTGCCGCCGGACGAGGCCGCGCTGACGTGGCCCGAGAACATTAGTCCCGCCGCGCTGGCCGGCGGCCCGCGCAGGCTAGCCATCGCCGTCTATGGCGGGTCCGATGCGGATGATGCAAGTGCCGATGAGGATGCCGAGCCGGGTGGCGACGCCTGGCTTGACGAGGACGCGATCGGCCCGGCCGGGCTGGCCGGCCGTCCGTGGCAGGCGTCCGACGCCGGGGACGCCAGCGAGGGCGGGACACTCCATCAGTTCCCGCCGCCAGCTCCGACCAGGTAGCGTGACGGCGTGAGCATAGTGAACCCGACTGCGCTGTCGGTCGTGAATCTCTTCTTCTGGGTGCTGCTCCTGGGCGCATTCGTAATTGAGACCTGGGCATTCTTCGACGTGATCAGGCGGCCGTCTGCTGCGTTCCCCGCAGCCGGCAAGCAGACCAAGCCGATCTGGCTAGTGATCCTCGGGGTGGCCTTCGTCATCGGTATCGGCGGTGCCGTCGGCGAGCTGGCTCTGCTCAGCATCTTCCCGATCGTGGCGTTCGTCGCCGCTGCCATTTACCTCGTCGACGTCCGGCCCAAGGTCAAGTCGATCAAATCCGGATCCTCATCGCGGCAGGGCCCGTACGGTCCCTGGTAGCCGGTCGGGCAGGATGCAGTCATGACCGAAGCACAGTGGCGCACGCACCGGCTCGAACTTGATGATCAGACCCTGCGCGAGTGGGACGCGGTCGTCCTCCACTCTGGCGATGACGGCATCGTCTTGGATCGCTCCGCCTTCTACCCTGGCGGCGGTGGCCAGCCGCCCGACGAGGGCGTGCTGCTCTGGGGTGGCGTGCAGACGCGGATCGCTGGCGCGCGCAAGGGCGATGACCTCTACCTGATTGCCGCCGACGGCGATCCGCTGCCGCCACCCGGTACTGCGGTGCGCGGGGCTGTGGCCGATGAGCGACGGACTGCGCTGATGCGGACGCACTCGGGCTTGCATGTGCTGTGCGGTGTCGTCTTCCGCGACTACGGGGCGCTTGTGACCGGCGGAAACATGGAGCCACTTGCTGCCCGCATGGACTTCGACCTGCCCGAGCTGCCGGACGGCTTCCGCGACGCGGTCGAGGCTGCCTGCAACGCCGAGGTGCAAGCAGACCGGCGGATCGAGGCGCGAGTGCTCCCGCGAGACCAGGCCTTCGAACTGCCGGACATCATCAGGACCGCGACCAACCTGGTCCCGCCCGAGGTCGAGGACGTCCGCATCATCGACATCGTCGGCCTGGATCAGCAGGCGGACGGGGGCACCCACGTGGCCAGCACCAAGCACATCGGCCGGATCGAGGTCGCCAAGATCGAGAACAAGGGCCGTGGCTTCCGTCGGCTGCGGATCAGGATCGCCGACTGAGACCGGCCAGCCCGGCCAGCCTGGCCAGTCCGGTCACGCTGGCTCGAGGCCGAAGCTGATGACCCGGCGGGGATAAATGCGGATGATCTCCATCGACATGCCGGGCCCATACGGAATCTCACCGCGCAGCGCTTCCGCGTGGCCGCGGATCTCCACGCACCGGACGCGCCAGGGCTGGACGGAAGCGATGTCGTCGACGACGAACGCCACGTTCGGGTTGGCCGCCAGATTGCGGAACTTACGGCTCGCACCCATGTTGCGACCGCCGATGTCGATCGTGCCGAGATCGGCGTTGTAGCGGAAGCCCACTGGGCTGTTCTGCGGCGCGCCGCGGCTGTCTACGGTGGCAAGCCGGCCGAGCCGCTGCGAGCCCAAGTACGCCAGCACATCGGCACTCAGTGGGCCGGTGAGGTCAGGCACCACAGGACTCCTCCTACTCGGCCGCCAGCGGTGGCTGGCTGTGACAACCCGCTGCTGGGATATGCCCTGCGCCGAACGGGCAACACCCGTCAGGTGCAGCACCCGTTAGTGCAGCACCCGTTAGTGCAGCACCCGTTAGTGCAGGGGCAGGACCAGTAGCGCCGCGGGGATGACGACGATGGCGGCGGAGATCGAGATCACCAGGGCGACCACCGCGTTGCTCAGCCCCGGAACGGGTCGGAGCAGCCTGATCACCCTGGCGGCGACCTCGCATTCGTCGGCTCGGCTGGCCACGGCCAGCGCGCCGGACGGGACACTGCCGCCGCCGGCTGCACCGACTCGCAGCAGCGCGGTGGCCAGCTCCCTGGCCGGCCGCTGCTGGAGTGCCATGTCGTCCGCGTGCATCTCGATCAGCAGGCCCACAGCCCGGTATGCCTGCCGGGCGATGTCAGCCCAGCGGAAGGCACGCAGCAGCGCCAGGAATGGCAGCAAAACCAGGTCGTGGCGCTCGCGGAGGTGAGCCCGCTCATGGGCGAGCACGGCGGCGAGCTCGTCTGCATCGAGCAGGTCAAGGGTCCCGGCACTGATGACGATCGCCGATCGCAGGCCCGGCAGGCAGTACGCGGCGGCGACCGGATGGTCGACCACGAGCGCGCCTGGCACCTTGGGATCGCCGTGCGCGAGCAAGCTCAGCAGCTCGTGCTGACGCTGCCGAGCGTGCAGCACGGAGGCAGATGCCGCCAGCAGGATCCAGCACAGGATAGCCAGCAGGACGACGCCGGCCGCGAGGCACACGAGGCGCACGGCGCCGACCAGGTCCACGGCAGCAGGAACGCCGCCGGCCCGCGCGATGCCGGCCAGCCGGTCAAGCGCACCGCTGGCGACGGCGGTACCCGGCGCGGTCGCGCCGAATCCGAT
>DATHPF010000009.1:0-22273 GCA_035484155.1 Streptosporangiaceae bacterium | reverse complement strand
TACAACAACCCCATCACCGGAACGTACTTCAACAAGAGCTGGAAGTTCCTGATCGGCCAGGAGCCGTACGCCTCGAACTTCGGGAGCTTCTACCGCAAGATCCTCCAGACGGCGGGGCCAAAGGGAATCTCGACCTATCTTGTCGACAACTGCCTGCAGGACTTCCAGCAGGGACGAGTCGCCATGTGGCAGGATGATTCGGGCACTATTCCATCGGTGGTCGACCCGACCCAGTCGAAGGTGGCGAAAGACGTCGCGTTCTGGGAGATGCCTTGCCAGGCGGTCAACCCTGACCACTGCGCCCTGGTGCAGCCGTTCGGCGTCTGGATGAACAACGCCTCCACTCACAAGGGAGCTGCCTGGCAGCTCATCCAGTTCCTGACCTCGCCCGCGGTGCAGAAGGGCGCCGCTCTGGCGAAGGACCTGCTGACACCATCCCGAACCTCTATCGCCAACGATCCGCAGGTCGTCGCTGCTTTCCCGCCGACCTTCGATACGGCTCTCAAGTACATCCTGGCCCACCCGGACGCAGCGCTCCTGCCGGGCATTGCTCAGGGCGTTGCCATCATCCCGCCGATCGCCGACGGCCTGTCGAGCCTGATCACTTCCCAGACACCGGTCTCCTCGGTTATGGCAACCATGACCAGCGGCGTTAACACGATCATGACGCAGGCTGGCTATCCCAAGCCGTTCCCATCTTCCTAAGAAAGCGAGAGAAATAGCTTCGTATGGCTACTGAAGCTGAACTGGACGTGCGTGCCCGGCGGAAGTCGGGCACGCACGTCCGCGCATACGCGGACCGCTACTTCATGGTTCTGGCCTCGTGGCCCGCCCTCGTCGCGATGCTCGCCGTGACGGCCGTACCATTCGTGGTCACGATCGGAATGGGTTTCACCAACTACAATCTGGTGGCACCTAGCTGGCATTTCATAGGCTTCCAGAATTTCGTCGAGCTGTTTCAGAGCCCGCAGACATGGCCGATCATCTTCAATACGTTCTATATCGTGATCGGACTTACGGTCCTCTCGACGGCTATCGGCCTGCTGCTCGCCATACTGATGAAGACCGCATTCCGCGGTATTCGTGTCGTCCGCACTCTGTATATGCTCCCCGTCCTGACGGCCGGGATCGTCGTCGCCATCACCTGGCGCGCGATGTTCAACGATGAGTCGGGCTGGATCAACTATTTCCTGGGCTTGCTTCACCTGCCCCAGCCGGTGTGGCTCGGATCCCCGAATCTGGCGATACCGGTGGTCCTGATTTCGACCCTCTGGACCGCGATTCCGTTCCAGGCGGTGCTCCTCTTCGCCGGGCTGATCACGGTTCCTCGTGAACTGCAGCAGGCCGCCGAAGTGGATGGCGCTAGCCCGTTCAGGGTGTTCTGGCACGTGACACTGGTCCACATGAGGCCGGTGCTGTTCATCGTGATCTTGCTGAGACTTATCGAGGGCTTCAGGCTCTTTGAGCAGATCCAGGTGCTGACCACGGGTGGTCCGGGCATCTCGAGTACGCCGTTGGGCCTGCAGATCTACAACACTGGACTGCTGTACCAGAGGCTCGGCTATGCCGCCGCGATGGGCGTGGTTCTCGTCTTGCTCGTCGCGATCACCGTTGGCGTCACTTTCCTAGTCCTTCCCCGACGAAGTTAGGCATGCGAATGAGACGCCGACGCAGAGGAATACTGGCTCTCCGGGTCCTGCTTCTCCTCATCGGACTTGTGCTGATTGGGATCCCGTTCCTGTGGATTGTGCTGACCGCGTTCAAGGAGCCGGTGGTCGCTGACGCCTCGCCGCCGGTTTTCATCAGTCCCCTGACGCTCGATAACTTCCGCACGCTGTTCCAGGACGGCTACGCGCATTCGCTGCTCAACTCTGTCATCATCACGACGCTCGCCACCGGATCTACGCTGATCCTCGGGATTCCGGCTGGCTATGCGTTCGCGCGCGGCAAGTTCCGCGGGCGAGGATTCTTCGGCGCTTTCCTGCTTTTCAGCAGGATGGTTCCGCCGGTGATCTACATCGTGCCGCTCTTCCTTTTCTTCCATCTCCTGAACCTCATCGGCTCTTTCACCGGGCTCACGCTTGCCTACCTGACGGGCCTGCTGCCGTTCACGGTCTGGATGTCAGCCTCGTATTTCCAGGGTGTGCCGGTCGAGCTCGAGGAGGCCGCGCGAGTCGATGGTTGTAACCGGTTCAAGGCCTTCTTCAGGATCGTGCTGCCGCTGGCGCTTCCCGGTGTCGTCTCGGTCGGCCTTCTCATCGGCATCGCGGCGTGGAGTGAATACTTCATCCCGCTGATCCTCGGGGGCTTCAGTACGGAGCCAGCCACCGTCGGGATCGTGGACTTTGTCGGCGTCGACGGTTCAAGCTGGGGACCGATGGCCGCGGGCGCTCTATGCCTCATCGTGCCGGTCTTCCTGGCGACGCTCATCGCGCAGCGCTCGCTGCTCGACGGGCTCACTGCTGGCGCCCTCAAGGGCTGAGGCTAGCGCTGCCGCTGGTGCAGCCGTGATTTCAATATCAGCTGCTTGCGGTTCACCACGGACGCGGGCTCACGTCCCTGAAGCGCATCGACCACGCTCTTTGCGACCTCTCGTCGGAGTTCGACTGCCGCCTCGACCGACCAGCTGGCGATGTGCGGCGTCACGATGACGTTGTCGAGCTGCAGCAGGGCGTCCGCTGGGTCCGGCGGCTCGGCATTCAGCACGTCGAGGGCAGCGCCCTGGATGACACCCGCGCGGAGTGCGTCGGTCAGGGCAGCCTGGTCCACCACCGGACCTCGGGAGAGGTTGAGAAGATAGGCGGACGGCTTCATCTGGGCCAGCGCCGCAGCGCCTATCAGTCCCCGGGTCGCGTCGGTCAGCGGACAATGCAGGGTCACGTAGTCCGATTGCGCCAGCAGTTGCGGCAGGGAGACAAAGCTGATTCCGGGATGGGCGGCTGGCGTCGCGAACGGGTCGTAGGCAAGGACCTCGAGTCCGAGCGCCCGCGCCTTACGCGCGACCTCAGTCCCGATAGCGCCGAAGCCCACCACGCCGAGGACCTGGCCGCGCAGGCGGGATGGCGGCGTGACAGGCGGGACCGTTCCCCAGCGGCCCGCGCGGACGTGAGCAGCGAGGGGCACCGTGCGCCGATTCAGGTCAAGTACGAACCCGATGGTCTGCGAGCTGACCTCGTCGATGCAGTAATGCGGAACGTTAGCCACTGGAATGCCCATGTCCGTGGCAGCATCGACGTCGACCATGTCGACGCCAACCCCGTAGCGGGCAATGACCAGGCACGACGTGAGAGTGTCGATAACGGCCCGGTCGATGGTCGCGAATTGCACCATGAGTGCATGGGCACCTGCTGTTGCCGCGAGCAGTCCGGCGCGGCCAGTCTCCTCGGCGGTGACCAGGTCGATGGGCAGTCCGGATTCGCCAAAGACCTCCAATTCGATGTCGTTGCCTGATTCGGTCAGGTCCGTCACGACTACCCGGTATTCGTTCACGTCACGTCCTTCGTGGAGTCGCGCGCCTTGGTGTATATGACCCGTGTCAGCTGGCCTGTGTCAGCTGGCCGCGTTGGCCGGACCAGCCATAGGTCCCGGTCAGCGAACCGTCGGACACGTTGACAGGGGACCAAATCGCACATCAGAATGATACATCGTATATCGTCTACTCTTGGAGTGTCTATGCTCACCGATCCGTCAGGGCTGTTCGACCTCACCGGACGGAAGGCAGTCGTGACCGGTGGCGCAGGCGCGCTGGGCAGCCACTCGGCTATGGCGCTCGCGAGCGCCGGAGCGCACGTCGCCGTCGTCGACCTCGACGCTGGCCCGGTGGAGCGGGTCGTTCAGCAGATCCGGGACGACGGCGGGACGGCACTGGGCCTGGTCGCGGATCTGACCGATGAGGGCGAGGTTGCGCGGGTCTTCACTGCGGTAACGGAGTCGCTCGGCGGGGTCGACATCCTGATCAACGCCATTGCAGCGCCGGTGCCACGTGCGGCGCCTGAGTTGTTCACGCTTGAGAACTGGCAGGCGACTCTGACCAGTGACCTCACGAGCTTTTTCTTGTGCTCTCGCGCGGCGGCGACGCGGATGATGGCTGCCGGGCGTGGCGGCAGCATCGTGAACTTCAGCTCGATCGCTGGCGTCAGCGCCCTCGGCCGCGGCAACATGGCCTACGCCGTCGCCAAGAGCGGTATCTGCCAGCTGACGCGTGAGATGGCCTTTGCCTGGGCGGCGGACAATATCCGGGTGAACGCGATCTTGCCTTGCCAGTTCACTAACGCCTGGTGGGCCGGGATCGTGGCCGACCCCGAACATAAGCCGCTCGTCGACCGCGTCCTCTCCGGTATCCCCCTCGGTCGTCTCGGAGCGCCCACCGAGATCCGCGGCCCGGTCGTCTTCCTGGCATCCGACGCCGCGTCGATGGTGACGGGAGTCATGCTTCCTGTCGACGGCGGGAATCTGGCGACCAACGCAGGGGCCAGCATCAGCATGTGACCGCCAGCAGTAGGCGCCGAGCCTTACCGCCGGGCCCAGCCAACCTGGCTCGGCGGTAAGGTCCGCGGGTCAGGTTCCGCCGGTCAGGACGACTGCATCAGCAGCAAGACCTCGTCGACGATGGTCTGGCTGGTCGGCATCATGGCCTTGATGAGGGGCGGGCTTTGCGGAACCGGGGAGTGCGCGGCGTGGATCCGCCCGATCGGCGCGTCCAGATAGTTGAACGCCGACCGCTGGATCGATGCCGCGAGCTCCGCGCTGACACCGCCGTAGCCCGCACTCTCGTCGACGATGACTGCTCGCCCCGTTCTGCGCACCGATGCGCAGACCGTCTCCAGATCGAGCGGGTAGAGCGTGCGCAGGTCGATGACCTCCGCCGAGATATCTCGCTCGTCGAGGATGTCGGCTGCCTGGTGGCACAGCCGCACGCTCGCGCCGTAGCTGATCAGCGTCATGTCTGTGCCGGCTCGAACGACGTCGGCCAGGCCGAGGGGGATGAGGGCGCCGGGTCCGCCGACCTCGCCGCGAACACCCGTCAGGCTCTTGTCCATCAGGAACAGGACCGGGTCATCCAGCCGCAACGAGGACTTGATCAGCCCCTTGACATCGCTAGGCGTGGAGGGCACCGCGACGTTCAGGCCCGGCATTTCCGCGAACCACGAGTCGATCACGTTGTTGTGCTGGGCTCCGCCATAGGCGACGCCGTTGGTCGCCCGAACCACGAGCGGAACCGGGATGTCGAACATGTAGTGGATCTTCGCTGCCTGGTTGCAGAGCTCATCCATGCAGCCGAACGAGAAGTCCAGGAAGTTGAGATCCACGATCGGGCGCATGCCCTGAAGCGCAGCTCCGACTCCTGCGGCGACCATAGCTGCCTCGGAGATCGGGACATCCCGGATCCGCTCGACGCCGAACTTCTCGCCCAGGCCCAGGACCTGAGCGAAGTGTCCGCCACGCAAGAAGATGTCGGTCCCCATCACGAAGATTGCAGGGTTGTCCGTCATTTCCTCAACGAGCCCAGCGCGGTAGGCCTGGGAGTAGGTCAGCTTCTCGCTCATGCCGAGACCGCGCTGACGGGCCGCGGTGGCCAGCTTGTCATGACGCCCGCGGTGTCGGGCCAGGGAGATGCTTCGGCGAACGCAATGGCGTCCGCTACTACTTGCCGCGCACGCTCGACGGCGGCATCGTACCCGTCTGGGCCGAGGATGCCAGCTTGCTCCAGATGCTGCCTCAGCCTGGTGATGGGATCCCGGTGCGTGCGCCAGTCCTCCACCTCGGCAAGCTGCCGGTAGTTCTGCACGTCGCCGACGTTGTGGCCCTCGTAGCGGTAGGTTTTCATCTCCAGGAATGTCGGGCCGCCGCCACCAACAGCCCGCTCGCGCGCACCGCGGACCGCGCTGTACACGGCGGCGATGTCCTGGCCGTCAACCGTCTCCGTCGGGAGGCCAAAGCCAGACGCGCGGTCGGCGATGGAGCTGCCTGCCATCGAGTCTGCGATGTGTGTCTCGACTGCGTAAAGGTTGTTTTCGCAAACGGCGATCAGGGGGAGTCCCCAGAGCGCGGCCAGGTTGATGGACTCCCAGACGCGTCCGGTATTGGCGCCGCCGTCGCCGAAGAAGCCGACGGCGACGAGGCTCTGCGCCCGCATCTTCATTGCTAGCGCCGCGCCCATGGCGAGGCCCAGACCAGCGCCGACAATGCCATTCGAGCCGAGGAAGCGGCGGTCGGCATCGACGAGGTGCATGCTGCCGCCGCGACCCTGGCTCAAGCCCGTTGCCTTGCCGAAGAGCTCAGCCATGACCGATCGAGGACGGAGGCCCTTGGCCAGTGCGTGGTGGTGACTTCGGTGAGTTCCCGACGCGACGTCCTGGCTGTCGAGGGCAGCGACCGTACCGACCGCTACGGCCTCCTGACCCTCGGATGAGTGGATTCCGCCAGGTATCTTGCCGGCCAGGGACAGCCGGACGGACTCGCCCTCGAAGTGCCTGATGAGGAGCATGCCGTCGAGCCATTCGAGCAACTGCTCGCTGGTGACTCCGTCGGCCAGCAACGGGGGTGCTGATGCGTCCCCGGACGTCGCGGACTCAAGCATCGAGCTGCTCCTTATGTCCTGCCCAGGCAGTGGACTGGTCGAGTGCGGACTGGAAGGACTCCAGAATCCTTGCCGCACTATCTCCGTCAAAGTGGCGGTGGTCAACGTTGAGCGTGGCTGAGAAGGAGGGCTGTATTGTCACGAGGCCGTCGACGGCCACCGGCCGGTCGACGATCGTCCCCGTCGTCAGCAGCAGCTTCTGCCCGACCGGGATGATGCCAGTGAACGACTCCACGCCGAAGCCCCCGAGGTTTGACAGCGACGCCAGCGGTCGGGCTGCCAGGTCTTGGGCCGCCAACTGACCGTTGCGCGCACGAGCTACCGCCGCGGCCCTGGCAGCGACGAGCGCGCCGGGGCCGAGGTCCGATACGCCACCGACGACGGGGATCACGACGCCGTCGGGCGTGGCGACCGCAAGGCCGAGATCGCCAGTGTCCTCCGCGCTTGCAGTCAGGGCGGTTGCGAGAGCGTGGAGCAAGAGATCGGTTGTGGTGGCCGGCAGCCCGGTCGCCCGCATGACCGCCAGGGCTTGTTGAGCACCCCGCGCGTCGATCTGACGCACGACGGCGAAGTGCGGGATCGTCCGCCATGACTCCGAGACGTGCTCGGCGATGGCGGCCCGGAATCGCCGACCTCGCTGCCCGGCCGCGGCCTGCTCGCGAAGCTGCTGCCGCTTACGCGGCGACAGCGCGTGGGGGACACGGTCGTCGGGTCCGGTGCGCGCGACCGGTGTGCCGGGAACCGTCGCGACCGCACCGTCGCCGCCAGCAGTCTGGCCGTTCGCGCGCGCGCCATCGGTGGCGTCTGCCTCGGTCTCTCCAGGCGAGAGGATGCGAACAATGACCTGACCCACCGGCACTGTCGCGCCTGCTGGCACCAGGTGCTGGCCAAGCAGGCCGTCACTTGGGCTTTCGAGGTCGAGGACTGATTTGTCGGTCTCTATCTCGGCCAGGGTCTCGCCCGCGGCGACGCTGTCGCCAGGGTTCTTCAGCCACACGTTGAGCACGGCTTCAGTCATTGCCATGCCGACGGATGGGATCGTCACCTCGCGCACGAAACTTCACCGTTTTCGGTGTCAATGTCAATGTTGTGGCGAGGATATACGAGATACCATCTTGCTGCAAGCAGTTCCCTGGGCTGACCACCGACACGGGAGCCAGCCTGCGGCTGCTGACCTGCGGGTCTGCAATGAGGACCTGTGACCGGAAGTAATGTACGATATTCTAGGAGTTACGATGATCGACGGCCCAGGCTTCGCGATTGGGTGTTCTGACGGCCACGGCAGGTACCAGGAGGGCGATCTGGTGAATGACGGCTGCGGGCTCGAGCGATGACGGCAGCCTACGGGGGCCGCGTGGCCGTAGTCACTGGCGGGGCCTCGGGCATCGGGGCGGCGACCGTTGCGCGCCTTCGTGATGAGGGTGCAACGGTGCATACGCTCGACGTGAATCCACTGCCAAGCGGAGATATAGCCAGCCACACAGTGGTTGACATCACTGACGAGAAGGCCGTGCGCGAGGCGATAGCCGCCGTTGGTGACCAGCACGCGCACATCGACCTCCTGGTCAACAACGCCGGCATTGGCTCCATCGGATCCGTCGAAGACGGCGACCTCGACGAGTGGCGCCATATCCTCGACGTGAACCTCTTCGGCGTCGTTCACGCGACGAGGGCGGTCCTTCCGTTTCTGCGGCAGTCGCAAGGCAGAGCCATCGTCAACGTGTGCTCGCTTGCCGCGCTGGTGGGCCTGGCCAAAAGAGCCGCGTACAGCGCGAGTAAGGGAGCCGTCTACGCTCTCACCCTGTCGATGGCCGCGGACCTGCTGGACGATCGGATCAGGGTGAATGCGGTCGCGCCAGGCACGATCGGCACCCCGTGGGTTGACCGGCTGCTTGACGCGGCAGACGACCGCGTGTCGGAGCGTGCGACGCTGGCCGCCCGGCAGCCGATCGGGCGACTGGGGACAGCAGATGAGATCGCGGCGGTCATAGCCTTCCTGGGCTCAGAGGACGCCAGCTTCGTTAATGGTTCGGTCTGGACAGCGGACGGCGGGATGGCTGCCTTGCGTACGCCACCCAGGCCGGCTCCGCAGCAGTAATGGCGACTCGGGGCCACACTGGCTGCGCGGGAACGAGCACCGCGCAGCGACCGCGCGCGTCTTCGATGGAGTCCGCCGCGGATTGGCGTCGCCTGGGAAGGCTCCAGGCCCGTAAGCTAGCATCATCGCCAGTTCAGCAACCATAACCTCGGCGGTCCGCGCAGGTCGCGCAGACCGCCGAGCATAAACTGCCGATCCGGAAGGAGGCGGTCGTCGTTCTCAGCCAGCCCACGCCTCTGCCCGTTGCCACCTACAAGCAGGCAGCTTATACCTCCATCCGCGAGATGATCGTCGAGCTGGTGATCCCTCCGGGCACCCGCCTCGTCGAAAATGAACTCGCTGCGATGCTGCAGGTCTCAAAGACGCCTATTCGCGAGGCGCTTGCCTTGCTTGAGGCTGACGGTCTCGTCGATGTCGCGCCTTACCGAGGCGCCACAGTGCGCTGGGTTACCCGGGTAGACATGGAGGAGCAAGGCTTCCTTGTCAATGCCATTGAGCTCCCCGCGTTCCCCCGTCTGGTCGAGAAGATCACTACGGAAGAGATTGGCGAGCTCGGTCAGATCGTCCGCGGCCTGAAGAAGGCAAGGACCGTTAAGGACGGGCGCACGTTCCGTCGGCTGACGGCAGAGAGCCACGAGCTCATGTTCCGTGCGGTTGGCTATCCCCGTCTGAATCGCTTCATCGTGATGCTGATGGGACCCGTCGGGTTGCGCCTAGACCGGGTGTTCGTTGACAGCTTCCCGGACACCTGGGACCTCATGCTCGACCTGGCAGTCACCCGCTACGAGGCCATCAGGGCACGCGACGCGGACACTGCCGTTACGACTATTCGCGAGCATCGCGAGATGATCGGCAAGCTGAATTTTGCCCGCATCGATCACGAGCTCGTCGCGCCGTACTTCGGCCCCCAATAGCACTCCGTCGCTGGGACGGCAGATGGGGTCGTTGAACTATCTTCCGGAGATCCCGGACCCTGCGCGCGCCCATTCAGTCCCGCTTGACAACCCGTTGCACGGGCCACCGCCAGCGCGGTTCAAGGATGGTGAGGTCCTGGTCATCCAGTACCAGACGGCGCGGGACGCGATAGCCGCCCTGGTGCCGAGCCCGCTGCAGCCAGTCGGGGATGTCGTCATGGTGCAGATCGCTCGCTGGGGAGATGTCGCCGGGCTAGGGCGCGATACCCACGAGGTCAACGTCATGGTGGCGGCCAAATACTCCGGACCGCACGGCGATGTCATCGGCTCATACTCTCCGTACTTCTTCGTCGACAGCGATCGGGCGATGGCGGGTGGCCGCGAGTTTCACGGCCAGCCCAAGAGGATCGGCGAGGTCTCGCTTGAGGTCCGAGGTGATCTGATAGTGGGGACGCTGCGCCGCAACGGCATCAACGTCTTCACCGGGACCCTTCCGTACAAGGCGCGCACGGCCGGCCTGGACGACGTGCGAGCGAGGGTGGACTTCATCACCAACCTCAACTTGAAGATCGTGCCTCAGATCGACGGCAGGCCCGGGCTTCGTCAGATCACGGCCCGTGACCTGACCGACGTAGCAGTCTCGGGGTGCTGGTCAGGTCCGGGGACCGCGCGGATCGAAGAGAACGTTCAGGCTCCGCTGTACCGGCTCCCGGTCGTCACGCACCTAGAGGGGTTCTACTGGTGCGGAGAATTCTCGCTCGTCGGCGGAGTCGTGCTGCACGAGTACTGAGGCGTCAAGTACCTGCCAGCCAGCGTCGCGGATTGTCCACGACGATGCCTGAGATCACGTCTGCGGGGACGCCGATCTTCTCAAGGCCGGGCAGGACAACCTTCGCGATGAAGGTGAGCCCGTCCGGGTTCGATCGCAGGTGCCGATCCTGGTCATCGTCCGTCAATAGCCCGGCCCAGATCGGCTCGTCATGTGACAGCAGCACCTGGCTGGCGAAGCCCGCCTCGACCAGCCGACCGATCATGTCGATCCGGTCCTGCACCGTCTGGCCGCCGTACTCAGGCAGCCGTCCATGCGGGAGCCGGTCCATAGAAATCCAGTAGCCGCGCGATGCGAGTCCGGTCAGATAGCCAAGATCGTCGCTGTCGTCGCTGTGACCGATCGCGACGCGGTGCGGATCGACGCCGAAGGACTCAAGAACTGCGGCCTGCGCCTCGCCGCTGCGATGCCGCGCCGCCGTGTGCGTGATGATGGGCGCCGAAGTTTCGACACTAGCGATACCCGCCGCCGCCAAGATATTCGCGTCGATCTGGCCGATAGCCTCCTCGGTCGCCACCTTGATGACGCCCGCCCGCACCGTGGTGCCATCCGTCCCCTGGGTGAGGTCGTGGATGAACCAGCCCGCCAGTTGCGCGACTGTGCGCGCGCGAATGGTGACGGATGGATCGAGCCACAGGCCCGAGCACGCGATGATGGTGACGCCTGAGGCGCGGGAGACTTCCGCCAAGAGTCCCGGGTCGCGGCCTAGGTCGAAGGTCGTGCAGTCGACGATGGTGCGCACTCCAGTTGCCCTGGCTTCGCTAAGTGCGGCAACCGCGGTGGCCACGAGATGCTCCCGCCCGCCGCTGAGCCCTGCCCAGCTCTGCAGGATTCCGGGAGAGCTGCCGGCGACGTGCTCGTGGACCAGGGTGAATCCCAGGTCAGCTTCGTCCACCCATCCGGTGACGCTCTGAATGCCACTCACAAAGGCCCCAATCTAGAATATGAGACACAGCATATGATAGAACCGACGCGACGGCAGGAGGCCGATGAGCAGTTCACGGCAGGTCATCTCCATCGACAATCTCAACGCATTCGGCGTCGGTGCACTCCGTAACTGCGGCGTAGGCGAGGCTGACGCGCGAATCACCGCAGAGATTCTGACGACGACTGATGCGTGGGGCGTCTTCACCCACGGGCACAAGGCGCTCCGCGGATACCTTCGGCGGCTCAGGGGCGGGGGCCTGGCGCCGCACGGTACTCCGTCGGTCGTGAGCGAAGGGCCGGGGTGGGCGCTGGTCGACGGAGACTCCAGCCTTGGGATGGTGACATCGACCTATGCGATGGACACCGCTCTGGGCAAGGCGCGGCAGACGGGTCTCGGGTACGTCGGCGTCCGTAACAGCTGCCATTTCGGCGCGGCGGGTGCCTATGCAGCGCAGGCGGCGCGGTCTGGGTTCATCGGCCTGGCCATGGCAAACGACATCCCGTCGGTCGCCTCTCCCGGCTCGCGCGGCGCGGTGACTGGCAGCAACCCGCTGGCCTACGCGGTGCCCGCCGGGAGGCACCAGCCGCTGATGCTGGACATGTCGATCGCAACGGTCGCGGGCGGCAAGGTGTACGCGGCGCGCGAGCGCGGCGAGCCGATTCCGGCGACGTGGCTGGTAGACGATCAGGGCCAGCCGACCGACGACCCGCAGGCCTACCCAGAGCACAGTACGCTGACCCCGGCCGCGGGCCACAAGGGATTCGGCCTCGCACTGTTGATCGAGACCCTGGCCGGAGCCCTGAGCGGAGCAGCCATGACGACCAAGGTCGGGAGCTGGCTGGCGGGCGATCCGTCGACCGCGACTCACCATGGTGCCGCGTTCCTGGCCCTAGACGTCGCAGCCATCGGCCCTGACCTGCCGGCACGAATCGAGAGCCTCATCGACGAGATCCACGCGGCACCCCGAGCCGTCGGAGTCGACCGGCTCTACGTTCCCGGTGAGAAAGAGTGGGAGAACCTCGAGCAGTCGCTCAAGAACGGCATCGCGCTGCCGCCCGACGTCGTTGCGAGCATGCGCGAAGCCGCTGCCATCAGCGACATGGACCTGGAAAGGTATCTCACCACTCAATGAAGGTCACCGGCCTGGAGACTGTGCGCCTGGACGAGCACCCGCAGATGCTGTGGCTACAGGTGCACACCGACGAAGGACTCGTGGGCCTCGGCGAGACGTGCATCGGGCCTGCCACGGTGGAGGCGCACATCCACGAGACGATCGCCCCGTACCTGGTGGGCAAGGACCCCCTCCTCGTCAGCCGGCATTGGCACGAGCTTTCCGGAGCCTTTCTCGGCTATCAGGGAACGGGCGCCGAGACTCGCGGCCTGTCGGCCGTAGACATAGCTCTGTGGGATATTCGCGGCCAGGCTCTCGGTCGCCCCATCGCAGATCTTCTCGGTGGCCCCAGCAGGGAATCGATACGCATCTATAACACCTGCGCTGGATATACCTACGGCCGGGGAACGCGAGGCGCACTCCGAGCCGCTGATCGCGGGACGCTCGCCCAGGACGGCATTCCTGCGGCTGCCGGTGCGGCCGGACCCTACGAAGACCTGCAGATGGCCATCGACAGGCCAGCGGAGCTAGCTCGGCAGCTGCTCGACCAGGGAATCAGCGCGATGAAGATCTGGCCGTTCGATCCCTACGCGGCGGCGTCTGGAGGCTATGACATCAGGCCCGAGGACCTCAGCGCCGGAGTGCGGGTGATCTCGCAGATCCGTGACGCCATCGGAGATGCAATGGACGTCATGCTCGAGATGCATGCGGTCTGGCACCTCGGCGCCGCAGTGAAGATCGCGAGGGCGGTTGAGCCCCTTGGCGTCTACTGGTTCGAGGACCCGGTCAAGGCCGACAACCTGGCGGCAGCAGCCACCTTCGCGGCGAGCACCGGTGTCCCGGTCGCCATGGGCGAGACGCTGGCTGGTCTCGCCTCCTTCAAGACCTTGCTCGAGCTGGGCGCGGCACGGGTCATCATGTTCGACCTCGGATGGGTCGGAGGCCTCTCGGAGGCGTGCAGGATAGCCTCCCTCGCCCAGGCGTACGACCTCCCCATCGCGCCCCACGACTGCACCGGGCCGGTCGTGCTGACCGCATCCACGCACCTGGTCACTAACGCTCCCAACGCCCTGATGCAGGAAACCGTGCGCGCCTATTACACCGGGTGGTACCGGGATGTCGTGACCGAGATGCCAGCGATTCGCGGCGGTCAGATCTCGCCGCCCCCAGGACCCGGACTGGGCACCCGGCTGCGTCCCGGCCTGGCCGCTGGCGATGGTGCCCGCACGATGTTCACGGGCATTGACGACCTCTAGCGCCTTGTTTCGCTAGGTTTCCATGGCGCTGATGACAGCCGTGCAACCGCTCGCGTCGAGCGCAAGCTGTGCGTAGTCGCGTACCGCCGACGGGTCGCAGCGGGCAGCCTCCGGGGGCCAGAGCGAGCGACCGACACACGCTGCCCATGCGCCGGCCGCGAAATAGGCCGGCGCCTCCGGCAGCGTGACTTCGCCGGAAACGACAATCCGCGCATCCGGGAGAGGCTCAAGCAGCGCCTTCACCGTGGCATGTCCGCCGATGGCCGAGACCGGAAAGAGCTTGACGGCTGCTGCGCCGAGTTCCATTGCCCGCACGATCTCGCTGGGGGTCATGGTCCCAGGGACCACTGGCACGCCCAGGTGGACGCAGTGCTTCACCAGGACCGGATCCAGGTGCGGCGACACGATGAACGATGCACCGGCTTGGACGCAGGCGTCCACCTCGGCGAGTGTTCGGACTGTTCCGGCGCCTACTCGCCGCACGCCCTCCGCGACCAATGTCGAGATGACCTTGACTGCATCCGGCACAGTCATCGTGACCTCGATTCCCGCCAGACTCGTCAGGGCGAAGCCCCGGCCGAGGGTCAGCGCCGTCTGCGGACTATCGGTGCGCAGGACGGCGATCACACCTCGCCCTGTCGCCGGCTGCCGATCAGAGGTTCCTGGCTGAAGTGGCGAGGACACGGGTCGCTCCTATTTCTGAGGATGCAGGTCAGGGGTCAGATGCTGACGGGCAGTGAACGCAGCACCCTGGAGTTGGCTTTCGCGGTATCCCAGTCGGCGACGTGCTCGACCAGGCGTATCTGCGGCAGGCGCTCGAGCACGCTCTGGAAGACGATCTCGCCCTCGGCTCGAGCCAGAGTCGCGCCAATGCAGAAGTGGATGCCCTGGCCGAAGGCTAGATGCCTGTTCGGACTGCGGTGAATGTCGAACGTCGCGGGATCGGGGAACACCCGGGGGTCTCTGTTGGCGGCGCCGAGCATCTGGAACACCATGTCGCCCGTGGGCAGGACGCGCGACGACAACACCGTGTCGCGTGTCAGCAGCCGCGGCTGGCGAGAGACCGGGCTTTCGAATCGGAGGATCTCTTCTATCGCCGAGCCGACTAGCGACCGATCTTCCCTGAGCTCGTTCCATTGATCGCGGTGCTGAAGCAAGGTCAGGAGGCCGTTCCCGATCAGGGAGGTCGTCGTCTCGTGACCGGCGGTGAGCAGTGTCATGCCCGTATTAATAATCTCGGCGTCCGTGAGGATGGCACCGTCTGCCTCGGCTGTCATCAGGCTGATCAAGTCCTGCCCTGGCTCTCGGCGCCGCAGCTCGATTAGCTCGGCCAGGTAGGCGCGAGCCTCGACCAAGGCTTCTTGAGCCGCAAGAAGAAGCGCCCTGCCGGGCCGATTGACGCCCTGGAAGCCAAGCAGCCGATCAGCCCACACCCGAAATACCTGGCCCTGTTCGACGGGCACGCCCATCATGTCCGCGAGCACCGTCGCCGGCAGGGCGAACGCGAGGTCTTGGATGACGTCCATGTGGTTCTGCGGCTCGACGTGGCTGATGAGCTGGTCGACAATGTGCTGGATTCGCGGCCGCATCCGGTCGATAGCCCGAGGCGAGAACGCAGGAGCCAGAACGCGCCGCATACGCGTGTGGTCGGGCGGGTCCGAGTGCAGCAGGCCCTTGGTCTTGTAGTGCGCATCGAACGCAGTGAGCTCAGCCCTGGGCTCCGGAAGGTATGCCGCCGCCCGGGCCAGTCGTCCCTCGTTGGAATAGCTACCGACGTCTTTGAAGGTCGTGACGATGTCGTCGTAGCGCGTCAGTACCCAGGCGCCTAGCGAGCCGCTCCAGTGCACGGCATCGCGCTCGCGCAAGACATCCAGCAATGCATACGGATCGCGCACGAAGTCCGCCGATACCAGCGCTGCGTCGATGTCGGACACCTCGAGCATCTGGCTAAATTTCGGGTTCGATCGACGCCATAATGAGATATCGTACATGACATCTGACTGACGGGTCGGTGGTGGATGTCGAAGATCCTTGCGGACTGAAGGGGAAGCTGCATCGATGTACCCTGACCAGCTCGACAAGAGCCCGTTGCGCAAGAACCGGCTACGAGAGCTACTCGACAGCGACAGCCCGAGCCTGGGCACTCACCTGCTGTCCACCTGGCCGACAATCACCGAACTGGTCGGACAGACGCGACAGTGGGACTACGTCGAGTTCGTCGCGGAATACGCACCATGGACGATGCATGACCTAGACAACCTTGGCCGTGCGATCGAGCTGTTCAGTGACTTCGCCGGCATGATCAAGGTTGAGCAGCATATGCGCGGCCATCTCGCCATGCGTGCGATTGGCTCCGGAATTCAGAACATCCTGTTCGCTGACATCCGCACCCCCGCTGATGCTCTTGAGTGCGTGCGCGCGGTCCGGCCCGAACATCCAGATCACCGCGGCCTGCACGGAGCCGGGATGCGTCGGGATGCACGCACGGTCATGCACGTGGGTTCGCCAGAGTGGACGCGCGCGCTGCATGAGTGCGTCGTCGTCCTCATGATCGAGAAGAGGGAAGCGATAGAGAACCTCGACGCGATCTTGTCGGTCGAGGGCGTCGACATGGTCCAGTTCGGACCCGCCGATTATGCGCTGAGCATGGGCTGGTCCCGCCCGAACGCGGCGGATGCCATCAGGGAAACCGAGCGCATCGTCATCGAGAAAGCCCTGAACAGAGGAATACAACCGCGCGCCGAGATCGCCGACGCGCGAGAAGCGGGCTGGTACCTAGACCTCGGCGTCCGTCATTTCTGCATCGGCCACGACGTCGGGATCCTGTTCAACTGGTGGGCCGACCAAGGCCGACTAATGCGCAGCACGCTAACGGAGCATGCGCACGTCGGCGCATCTGTGGCTGCTCCGGTTCACCGCGATGACGCAGCCGTCAGCCGTGATCTGTGATCACGTGTGGCTACTAGAGAGGCAATCCGTTGCTGAGCGACAACCAATCTGAGCGGTACCTTGTGACCGGTGCTCTTGGCGCTCTTGGCGCCTGGACGATCAGGCATCTGCTCGACCAGGGCGCCAGCGTCATCGCCCACGACATTGGCACGGGCCTAGACCGGCTGCGCCTGTTTGTCGATGACGATGAACTGGCACAGGTTGTTTTCGTACAGGGCGACGTGGCCGACGTGGGCGCTCTTGAGCGCGTGGTCGCCGAGCACACGGTGACCCGAATCGTGCACATGGCGGCGCTCCAGGTCCCATTCGTGCGGGCTGACCCGGTCCTCGGCGCGAGAGTGAATGTCGTCGGGACCACGGCGGTCTTCGAGGCAGCTCGCCGCAACGGTGACCAGGTGCGCGGGATCGCCTACGCCAGCTCCGGCAGCGTCTACAGCGCGGACGACGCCAACCCCTCGGCTCCGCTCAGACTCGACACGCCGATCACTCCACCCTCCCTGTACGGGGTGTTCAAGCAGGCCAACGAGGGCACGGCCCGGATTTACTGGGAAGATAACGGGCTGGCCACCGTCGGTCTGCGACCGTGCGGAATCGTGTACGGACCTGGACGCGACCAGGGCAACAGTTCACCGCCTTCCAAAGCGATGCTGGCTGCGGCGGTCAACGCGGACTATTTCATCCCGTGGGGCGGTCAGATCATCTTCTCGCATGCCTCCGACGTCGCCCGCGCGTTCCTTCAGGCTGCACAGGCAGTTCCAGCGGGTGCCCAGGTATTCAACCTCGGCGGCTCGGCTAGCAGCGTTCACGATCTTGTCGCCGCGATCGAGGAGACAGAGCCTGCGATGCGCGGGCGCGTCGACATTGGTGACGCAGAAATCGTCGGCCCGATCGAGGTGGATGAGGTAGCGCTCAACGGTGCGGTGGGACCGGTGGGCTGGCGGTCCATCGGTGAGGGCGTCCGCGACACGATCGGGACGCTCAAGATGGCGATACAGCGGGGCACGCTCGACGTCGACGCTGTCAGGGCTCGGCTGCGCGAGGAAACCAAGGCAGCCAGGGCGCTGACCTAATGATCATCAACCGGAGCACGACGATCACCAGGAGGATCGGATGCAGCTGATCAGCTTCACCCGCGAGGGCCGGATCCGGTCTGGCGGGATCGAGGACGTCCTCACCGACGCTTCGACGGCACGTGTAGTTGACCTCAATGCGGCCGACCCCCGGCTACCCGCGGACATGCTGGAGTTGCTTCGGGGCGGCGATGAGCTCCTGCAGCTAGCCCGTCACGTCATTGAAAGCGCGCCGTCGCAGATGTGGCTGCCACTCGCTGGTACACAACTTGTGGCGCCGGTACCGAACCCAGGAAAAATCATCTGCATCGGGCTTAACTACCGAGACCATGCCGGCGAGGCCGGACTGCCAATCCCGGCTGAGCCAGTCGTCTTCGCCAAGCTCGGTAACACGGTCAACGGCCCATACAGCCCGATCCCAATGCCAAGTGGCAGTGAGCAGATCGACTACGAGGGTGAACTGGGCGTCGTCCTCGGCAAGACCTGCAAAGGTGTCAAGGAGGCGGATGCACTTGACTACGTCGCGGGATACCTGGCGGTCAACGATGTCAGCGCTCGTGACGTGCAGCACCGCAACGGTCAGTGGGTACTGGGCAAGAGCCCGGATGGATTCGCCCCGATGGGGCCTGCGCTTGTCACGGCCGACGAGGTCGGTGATCCGCAGCAGCTGGACTTGCGCACACGGGTCGGCGACGAGCTGTTGCAGTCGTCCAACACGCGAGAGATGATCTTCCCGGTTGCCCGGCTTATCAGCTTCATCAGCGAGTTCGTGACGCTGGAACCTGGAGACGTGATTGCCACCGGCACGCCCAACGGAGTTGGTGGTGCCCGGACGCCGCCGCGGTGGCTGCGAGCGGGTGAGACTGTCCGGGTCGAGATTCCAGGGCTGGGCGCGCTGGCCAACCTGATGGTCTCGCCCGCCGGGTGAAAACCACCACTAAATCCTGAAAATCAACCTCCTTGGCTGCCGGCTGGAGCGGGCGAATTACGCGGTCGGTCAAGTCGTGCGGTGAGGGCTCGCTGCCCTGGGCATGACTTCCGTGTCGAAGGCGATTGCCGAGGAGGTAAGACCGTTGACTGACAACGACCCGCACGGGATGAAGTCATTCGCAGCGAGAGCGCGATCGGTCTTGTCGGACGTCGAACAGGACGACCGAGTGAAGCACGCCGCCGCCGCTACACAGGACGCGGCCGCGCGGGCACAGGAGGCATCCAAGAACGTGTCGCGGAAGGTCACCCAGCAGGACGCGTGGGAGGAGTTGCGCGGCGACGTCGAGGAGTTGACGGAAGTTGCGCGCGCCCATCACGCCTTGATCATCGACCTGATCGACCGGGTTGGAGAACTCGAGGCTAGGGCCGGAACCAAGCCAGGGACTGGCCCTGATGGCTGACGTCCAGCTTGTCGCTCTGGGCGACGACGCCACCCGCCTCGCGCCCGACGCGCCCGACCTGAGCCAGGTGATCGAGGACGTCGGGCTGCAGCGCCTGGCTGCTTACTACCTGTACAGTGCGCTGTTTGCGGGGCTGATCGGTGATGACGAGACGGCACCCGCGCAGTGGCCGCCGCAACTGGCCGAGCCCATGCAACGTCTTGGCCTGACGCGGTTCACGCCGAGGACCCGACGCGGCCTGGACGCTCAGTTGACCGCAGCCGAGCAGGCGGCGCTTCAGAATCCAGACAGGCGTCTGGGGTTTGCCCGGCTCGTTGTCGAGCTGATCAACGGAGGCGCGTTCGGCCCGCTGTGCGGTCAGGCCGACAGCGTGCGGCTGGCCGAATCCGCATCGAGCGACGAGCACGACGTGGATCTCGAGCTGCTCAGCTCCGGCAGCGTCGTAGCCAGGTGCAGCACGCAGGCTCACTGGGAGCTCGTCGCTCAGTATCTGGCCGGCGTGGCGCAGGTGCAGGCATCGTCGGCTGGCGCAGTGTCTCCGCACAAGGTGTCCAGCCAGCTGAAGGAGACCGGCATTTCGCACGCGGTCAGCGCGACCATCACGCTGGCCGTTGCCGTCCATCCGCTGGGTGCTGTCGCCGGACTGGGCACTCGCGTGATCCGATCGCGGATCGAGTCGGACCACGAGGAGGCGGACGCCTTTCACCAGCTGGGCAACGTCTTGACCACCCTGCGCACCCAGGCGCACAACGAGCTCAGTCAGCTGGGACCTGAGAACCGCGGCCGCCCCTAACGGTGCGAGCACCATGTTCGCAGGCGAGTCCGGACAGGTGGGGATCATCTAATGTAATGGTGTGCTCGAGGGTCCGCGGTTGCGCCAGGTGGCCATGGTCGCCCTCGACTGCGGCCTGGTGGCCGGCGAGTTGGGCCGGACCTTCGACTGGCCGCAGCCGTTCGCCGATCCGGGAGTGGCGCAGTTCGGCCTGTGCAATGCCGTATTCGCGGCTGGCGATACGTTCGTCGAGGTTGTCGCGCCGGTAGAGCCCGGCACTGCCGCCGGCCGCTACCTTGAGCGGCGCGGTGGTGGCGGCGGCTACATGGCGATATTTCAGGTTCCCGACCTGGCGGCGGCTCGCCGCCGGGTGGATCTCCTGGGAGTCCGGGTGGTCTGGACGGCCGACCTGCCCGACATCGCTGGCACGCACCTGCATCCCGGCGACGTCCCCGGCGCCATCGTGTCGCTGGACTGGGCTGACCCGGCGGAATCGTGGCGGTGGGCAGGCCCGTCGTGGACGGGGCGCGCGGCCGAGCATGGTCCGGGCGGCGTGACCGGATTGACGATCGAGGTCCGTGACCCGTTCGCCGCGGCGCAGCGCTGGGCAGCGGTGCTCGGCCTTCCGGCCGGTCGCGATGGCACGACCGCGGTGGTCGAGCTCGCCGAATCCGGCCAGCGCTTGCTGTTCAAGCAAGCCCCCGCTGATCACGGCGAGGGAATCACCGCAGTGACTATCGCGGGTCTGCCATCCGATGGGCCAGTGCAGATCGGCGGGGTCAGCTTCGCTCCCGAGGAAGGATGACATGACGGCGCTGGAGACCGGAACACAGGACCTGCGTGCCGAGGTCGACGACGGCGTCGCGGTCATCACGATGAATCGCCCCGACCGGCGGAACGCCATGTCGGAAGCCATGGTCTCGGCGCTGGGTGCGGTCCTCGCCCAGGTGGAAACAGACGACGCAGTGGGCTGCGTCGTACTCACCGGAGCTGGCGGCGCCTTCTGCGCGGGCGGTGACGTGAAAAACATGGCCGCTAGCCCGGCTGACCGCGGGGGCCAGTCGCTGGACGTGCGCATCCACCGGCAGCGACTCGGCCAGCGAGCTACGAGCGGGCGCCTGTGGGCCATGCCCAAGCCGACCATTGCCGCCATCAGCGGCCCGGCGGCGGGGGCCGGCCTGTCGCTGGCGCTTGCTTGCGACCTGCGTTACGCAGTGCCGTCAGCGGTGCTGACCACGGCCTTCGCCAGGGTGGCGCTTGCCGGAGACTACGGCGGGACCTGGTTCCTGACGCAACTGGTGGGCAGCAGCAAAGCCAAGGAGCTCTACTACTTCTCGGAGCGACTGACCGCCGAGGAAGCCGAAAGGCTCGGCATCGTCAACGCCGTCATCCCGGCCGTCGGCTTCGAACAGGAAGTCATGGCGCGAGCTCGCCGCCTCGCTGCGGGGCCGTCCATCGCGTACCGCTACATGAAGGAAAACCTGAACCGGGCCACGACCGGCGAACTGACTGACTGCATGGACCTCGAAGTAACCCATCATGTCCACAGCACACTCACCGAGGACCACCGCGAGGCCGCCGCGGCCTTTGTCGACAAACGCGAACCGCGTTTTCACGGCCGGTAGGTTCGTTCTTTAACTTCTCACCAGCAGTACGTCCGGAGTTTGGGGTCGACGCCGTAGCGTCTGCGGCTATGGGTGAAGCTAACGACCTAGTGGGTTCTGCGCGCCACGTGCGAGCCAGCTGGCGGACCGCCACGGCAATCCCGCGCGCGGTCCTGCTTTTCGGATCGCTCGGTATGATCGCCGGAGCGGGCCTGCTGACCGCGGGGCTCGGGCAGGCCGCGACAGGTCCGTCGCGTGTCGGCACTGACCCGACCATCGGAACGGTGATTCTGAGCCCGACGTCCGGGACCAGCGCGACGACCACGACGTGGACCACGACCGACGGCTGCCCGACGGGCTTCCAGTCATCGGCGGTCCTCGAGGAGGTCAACCTGAACTCCACGGGCACGGCGATCAGCTCGCCGATGACGTTCACCGCAGTCTCCGGGCCGTTCAACCTGACCGGCAGCAACCCGGTCACCTCGCAGCCGCTCATTGAGGATGTCCCCGACCTCCTCAGCGCGGCGAACGTTAACCCCGGCGGGTCCACTGAGTGGGTGCTGAAGTGCAGCAGCGTGCCCAGCGGACTCGGCCTTGTCCCCACGAGCGGTGTCTACTTCCAGGACATCGACGTCAGCCTCGGCTCGACCGGTACGACTTACTCGGTAGGTACATCGACCGGCACGCCGACGCCGACGCCCACCGACACGTCGACCGGCACGCCGACGCCGACGCCCACCGACACGTCGACCGGCACGCCGACGCCGACTC
>DATHPF010000008.1:0-25058 GCA_035484155.1 Streptosporangiaceae bacterium | reverse complement strand
GCGGGGATCGACGCCGACCCAGCGGCCGCCCTAGCCGACGGGCGCGCACTGGAGCGATATCGCGCGATGATCACCGCGCAGGGCGGCGACCCGGACGCCGAACTGCCCGCTGCGCGGCACACCACGGTCGTGCAGGCTGAGTCGGGCGGCTGGGTTAGCGCGCTGGAAGCGAGGTCGGTCGGCGTGGCGGCCTGGCGCCTCGGCGCGGGCCGGGCCAGGAAGGAAGACCCGGTGTCCCCGGCTGCCGGAATCATCTGCCTGGTCAAGCCGGGCGACCAGGTCGACGCCGGCCAGCCGGTGCTCGAACTGCGCAGTGATGATCCCGGCCGGTTCGACCGCGCGCTCGAGGCGCTCGCCGGGGCGC
This sequence comes from Streptosporangiaceae bacterium, assembly GCA_035484155.1. Classification (GTDB taxonomy): domain Bacteria; phylum Actinomycetota; class Actinomycetes; order Streptosporangiales; family Streptosporangiaceae; genus JAJYUU01. The sequence goes on along the minus strand of DATHPF010000008.1, from coordinate 24,694 downwards.
TGGAGATCGGTGCGCAGCCGCCCGAGCCAGTCGGCCTGATCCTCGACCGGATCAGCTGACGGCCGCACCCGGCCGGACTGCGGTAACGTCAAGATGGTGGGGATTGAGTCGCCCGAGCGCCAGGCGCCCGGCCGCTGGCAGTTCGACGTGGCCGACGTGGCCGCCTCTGACGCCGGGCTGCGCCAGGTGCTGCACGGTCTGCCGGGCATCGACCAGGTCGGGGTCGGCGAGCGGGTAGCCGCGCTCGCCACCCGGTCGATCAAGAAGGACGCCAAACTCAGCGCGCTGGATCTGGCCATCCAGATGGTCGACCTGACGACGCTCGAAGGCGCCGATACGCCGGGCAAGGTGCGCGCCTTGTGCGCCAAGGCGCGGTACCCGGACACCGGCGCGCCGCCTGTCGCCGCGGTCTGCGTCTATCCCGACCTGGTGGCGGTGGCGAAACAGGCGGTAGCCGGCAGCACCGTGGCCGTGGCCTCGGTCGCTACCGCTTTCCCGTCCGGGCGCGCGTCGCTGGCGGTCAAGCTCGCCGACGTCCAGGACGCCGTGACCGCGGGCGCGGACGAGATCGACATGGTCATCGACCGCGGCGCGTTCCTCGCCGGTCACTACGGCCAGGTCTACGCCGAGATCCGGGCCGTGCGCGAGACGTGCGCGCGGGCTCACCTCAAGGTGATACTCGAGACCGGTGAACTGGCCACGCTCGACAACGTGGCGCGCGCGTCCTGGCTGGCAATGATGGCTGGCGCCGACTTCATCAAGACCTCCACCGGCAAGGTGACGCCGGCCGCTACCCCGGCCGTCGCCCTGGTAATGCTGGCTGCCGTCCGCGACTTCGAGCTGACCGCAGGCCGCCGCGTGGGCGTCAAGGTGGCAGGCGGCATCCGCACGGCCAAGGACGCGATCCGGTACCTCGTCCTCGTGAACGAGGTGGCCGGGCCGGCCTGGCTGACCCCGGCACTTTTCCGCATTGGCGCGTCGACGCTCCTCAACGACCTGCTCCTGCAGCGCATCAAGCAGCGCACCGGCCACTACGCCGGCCCGGACTACGTCACCATCGACTGACGCTACTGTTCCGCCTGACCAAGACGGTGGCCAGGGTGAAGGCGACGGCTACGATGCCGCCGAACTCAGTCAGCGTGAGCCAGAGGTGCTCACCCGGCGGCTGGCTCAGGAGCAGCGCCCGCAGGGTATCGACGGCCTGCGTGACGGGCTGGTTCGCGGTGACGACGCGCAGCCAGGACGGCATCGTCCCGGCCGGGACGAGGGCGCTGCTGAAGAAGATCGGGATGATGATGATCGCTGCGAGTTGCTGGGCGACTTCCACGCTCTTGCCGAGCAGTCCGATCAGCGCCGCGAGCAGGGACAGGGCGAGCGTGACGAGCAGGAAGACAGCGACGACCGCAGCCCAGCTTTCCGGGCTCGCGGCGGGGCGGAACCCGACGGCGTAGCCGACCCCGATCGTCACCGCGAGGCCGCACAGGCTGCGCGCAAGGTCGGCGATGACGTGGCCGGTGATCAGGGCGGATTTGGCCATGGGCAGAGTGCGGAACCGGTCGATGACGCCTTCCAGCATGTCGGCCGCGACGCTGATCGTCGTGGTCACCGCGGCGAAAGCCGCCGCCACGACGAGGATCCCTGGCATGACGAAGTCGATGTAACTGCTGTGCGTGCCGGTCCTGATGGCGCCACCGAACAGGAAGTCCACGAGCACCACGATCAGGATGGGCTGCAGCGTCACGTTGACGAGCTGCTCGGGATCGTGACGGATGTGCCGGAGGCTGCGCTTGGCCATTTCCCAGTAGTCGCTGGCTACCCACCCTGCGGACTGGCGGCGGGTCCGCGCAGGCAGGGCGGTCATGCCGCGTGCCCGGCTGCTACGGCGGTCCGCGCCGCACCGGTGAGCTGAAAGTACACGTCGTCAAGATCGGGCTCGTGCAGCGCGAACCGCTCGATGCTCGCGCCCGCCGCCGCGGCCGCGTCGATGAGGGCATGCAGCTCGCGAAGCCCGTCCAGGCCGCTCCCGCGGACCGCTACGCGCACAGCGCGGCGCGCTTCGTCGGTCACGATGGCCCAGGCGCCGAGGGCGGCGGTCAACCGGATGACGTCCGCGTCCGAGGCCGCGACCAGGTCAAACCATGCCTGCCCGGCCCGTGCCTTGAGTTCGGCCGGCGTACCGGTAGCGACGACCCGGCCCGCGTCGATGAACACGACGGAGTCGGCCAGGGCGTCTGCCTCGTCCAGTTGCTGTGTCGTCAGCAACACGGTCGTGCCACGTCCCACGAGGCTGCGGATGATGTCCCACAAGGCGTGGCGGCTGGCGGGATCCAGGCCGCTGGTGGGCTCATCGAGGAACAGGATCGAAGGCTCGGCCATCAGGCTCAGCGCGAGGTCGAGCTTGCGCCGCATGCCGCCCGAGTAGGCCTTGACCGCCTTCTTCCCGGCGCCGCTGAGGTCGAAGATATCCAGCAGCCGCGCCGAGCGCTCGCGCACGACTGGCCAGGCCAGCCGGTGCAGGCGGCCGAACATCGCGAGATTCTCCAGGCCGGACAGCTTGCCGTCGACCGAGAGCGACTGGCCGGTCAGGCCGATGCGGGCCTGGACACGCTCCGGCTCACGCACGACGTCATAGCCGCCGACCCAGGCTGTGCCCGCGTCCGGCCGGAGCAGCGTGGACAGGATACGGATCATGGTGGTCTTGCCCGCGCCGTTCGGCCCGAGCAGCGCGGTCACCGTCCCGGCGCTGGCCTGCAAGCTGACCTCGCATAGCGCGGCTGTCTTGCCGTAGCGCTTGGTCAGGCCGACGGTAGCGATCGCGTCAGTGGTTGTCATGAGGGTCCTTCAGCATTGGGGCACAGATATTCGTGAGCAGCTATTCGTACAGCATACAAATAGCGTATTCGTATGCTGTACGAGTGGCAACTGAGCATGACTACCGGCCGATCTGGTCCCTGCCCGAGCCTGCCGACCGCAAGCCGCGCTTTACCCGGGCGCAGATCGCCGACGCCGCCCTGCGGATCGCGGACCAGGAGGGATTCGACGCGGTCACGATGAAGCGGATCGCCGTCGAGCTTGGGGCAGCCACGATGACGCTGTACTACTACGTGCGCAGCAAGACCGACATCGTCGCGCTGATGCAGGACGCGATCCTGGCCGACATCCTCATCCCCGACGCCGACCTGCCCGGCGACTGGCGGGACGCCGTCACCGTGATCGCCTGGCGAACCAGGGACGTACTCATGGCCCACCCCTGGTCGCTGGCGTCGCTGAATGAGGCGCAGTTCGGACCCAACGCCATGCGGCACTTCGAGCAGTCCCTCGCCACGGTGAGCGGCACGGGGCTCAGTGTCCAGGCTAAGTTCGAGCTCATCGCCACCATCGACGACTACGTGTCCGGCAACGCGATGCATGCCGTCGAGTCCCTCACCCGCGCCGCGATGGCCAACGCTGACCCCGAAATGGTCGCCGCCGCGGTCGAGCACGGCATCGCTCAGCTCCAGACCGGGGACTTCCCGCAGCTCAGCGCCATCTACGCGGAAAGCGCCCAAGCTGACGACCCGCCCGGCCCGCCAATGACCGAAGCAACCCTGGCCAGTCAGTTCGAACGCGGTCTCGAGGCCCTGCTCGACGGCCTTGCGGCGCGCATGAACATCAGCTGAGTGCCGTGCCAGAATGAGGACCTGACAAACCGGAAGCGACAGGAAGGCCGCGTGGTGGGGTCCGGGAAGAAGCAGGCTGGCGTCGGCCTCGCCCGGTCGGCTGACCGGGCCGGCCTGACGGATTCGGCAGGCCTAGCCTGGGAATACGCGCCGGCCCCCGAGTCACGCGACATCGTCACTATCGCGCCGGAGTACGGCCTGTTCATCAGGGACGAGTTCCGGCCCGCGATCGCTGGCGGGACGTTCGCGACCATCAACCCGGCAACTGGCGAGAAGCTCGCCGCCGTCGCCGAAGCGGGACCCAAGGACGTCGATCTCGCAGTGGCGGCGGCCCGCGCCGCCTACGAGCACGTGTGGGGACCGATGCCCGGCAGCGAGCGGGCCAAGTACCTGTTCCGGATCGCGCGCGTGCTCCAGGAGCGGGCGCGCGAGTTCGCCGTCCTGGAGACCCTGGACAACGGCAAGCCGATCAGGGAGTCGCGGGACGTCGACGTCCCGCTCGCCGCGGCGCACTTCTTCTACTACGCGGGCTGGGCCGACAAGCTGGAGCACGCGGGCTTCGGCCCGGCGCCGCAGCCGCTCGGCGTGGCCGGCCAGGTGATCCCGTGGAACTTCCCGCTGCTGATGGCGGCGTGGAAGCTCGCGCCAGCGCTCGCGGCCGGCAACACCTGCGTGCTCAAGCCGGCCGAGACCACGCCGCTAACCGCGCTGCTGCTGGCGGAGGTGTGCCAGCAGGCAGGCCTGCCGGCCGGCGTCGTGAGCGTGCTGACCGGCGCGGGCGAGACCGGCGCGGCGCTAGTCAGGCATCCTGACGTGGACAAGATCGCGTTCACCGGATCGACCGAGGTGGGCAAGCAGATCGCCAGCGCAGCAGCGGGCACCGGCAAGAAGCTCACGCTGGAACTGGGTGGCAAGGCCGCCAACATCGTCTTCGACGACGCGCCTGTCGAGCAGGCCATCGAGGGCATCGTCAACGGCATCTTTTTTAATCAGGGTCACGTCTGCTGCGCCGGGTCGCGCCTGCTGGTGCAGGAGTCGGTCGCCGACGCGGTCGTGGACCGGCTCAAGCGGCGGCTGGCGACGTTGCGGCTAGGCGACCCGATGGACAAGAACACCGACATCGGCGCCATCAACTCGGCCCAGCAGCTCGACAAGATCACCGAACTCACCGCCGCCGGCGAATCTGAAGGCGCCGAGCGCTGGTCCCCGCCGTGCCGACTGCCGGACCGGGGCTTCTGGTTCCCGCCCACGGTGTTCACCGGCGTGAGCCAGTCGCACCGGATCGCGCGCGAGGAGATCTTCGGCCCGGTGCTGTCCGTGCTGACATTCCGCACCCCGGAGGAGGCAGTAGCCAAGGCCAACAACACGCCGTACGGGCTGTCGGCCGGCATCTGGACCGACAAGGGCAGCCGGATCCTCTGGCTGGCGCAGCGCATGCGCGCCGGCGTGGTCTGGGCCAACACGTACAACAGATTCGACCCCGCCAGCCCGTTCGGTGGCTACCAGGAGTCCGGTTACGGACGGGAAGGCGGCAGGCACGGCCTGGCCGCGTACCTCGATGTCTGACGCACCCGTGCCTGGATCGCCCGTGCCTGGATCGCCCGTGCCTGGACCGCCCGTGCCTGGACCGCCAAAGCGGCTGGACGTCCGCAAAACCTACAAGCTCTTTGTCGGCGGCGCGTTCCCCCGTTCGGAGTCCGGCCGCTCCTATCCGGTGCTGAGCAAGAGCGGCGATCTAATCGCCTACGCGGCCAAGGCGTCCCGCAAGGATTTGCGTGATGCCGTCGTGGCCGCACGTGGCGCGTTCGGCGGCTGGTCGGGCGCGACTGCGTATAACCGCGGCCAGGTGCTCTACCGCGTCGCCGAGATGATGGAAGGCCGTGCCGCTCAGTTCGCGGCCGAGGTCGCCAGCGCTGAGGGACTGCGGCCAGCCAAGGCCGACGCGGTTGTCTCGGCGACGATTGACCGCTGGGTCTGGTACGCCGGCTGGAGCGACAAGGTCGCCCAGGTGGCTGGCGGCGCGAACGCGGTCGCTGGCCCGTATTTCAACTTCAGCGTGCCTGAGCCGACCGGAGTCGTGGTGATGCTCGCCCCGGCCGATTCCAGCCTGCTTGGGCTGGTGAGCGTGCTCGCGCCAGTCATCGTGACGGGCAACACCGCGGTCGTGATCGCGAGTGAGAGCCGCCCGCTTCCGTCGGTTGTCCTCGCCGAGGTGCTCGCCACCTCGGACGTGCCGGCCGGCGTCGTCAGCGTGCTAACCGGCAGCATTGCCGAGCTAGGGCCGGTCGCGGCCGGCCACATGGACGTCAACGCGATCGACCTGACCGGGGCGCCGGCCGCCGACCGGGTCGCGCTCGAGCGCGCCGCGGCAGGGAACCTGAAGCGCGTCGTCACCGATCGCGACGGTGAGCGCTGGAGCGACCCGCCAGGGACGCGCCGGCTGCTGGCGACGCTCGAGATCAAGACGGTCTGGCACCCTGTCGGGATCTGACCGCTAGCGCGCGCAGCGCCGCCGGGAACACCTGGTGTGGCGGCGTCACCAGCCCGGCCCCGACCTGACCGGTGCCAGCAACCTTGCCTGCCATGCCGGTGTTGATCTGCGGCAGGATGCCGGTGCGCGTGACCAGCGTGACATCGATCCCGGCCGGCGTGCCGCGGAACTCCAGCGCTGGCACCTGGTACAGCGGATGCTCGGCCAGCGTGATCTGGTACATCCGGCGGGTCGTGGCGAGCGCGTCGGCTGCCGTGCCGCCGACAAGCCGGGCGATCGCGGGCGCCGCCGCCATGGCGAACCCGCCCAGCCCGGCTGTCTCGGTGATCGCCGAGTCGCCGATGTCCGGGCTGGCGTCGTCGGGTCCGTAGCTGCCGAGGAACAACCCTTCCGGCGTCAGGGCCGGCGCCGTGAACCACTCGTCCCCGGTCCCGGACACCTGGATGCCGAAATCGGTGCCGTTGCGCGCCATCGCCACGACCATCGTCGCGCCGCGGATGTCCCGGGCAGCGTCCAGCGCCAGCTTGCACGCGGGCATCGCCAGGTTCAGGAAGAAGTGGTCGTTGCCGCCGATGAACGCCGCGGCCCTCGCGACGTCGGCCGAGCTGACGCCTGACTCCACCATCGATGGCAGCAGGTCGCGGAGCAGCATGAGCGTGCCAGTCCGGTTCCGGTTGTGCGCCTCGTCGCCCATCTGCACCATCTGGGCGAGGATCGCAGTGACGTCCACCGGTCCGCAGCGGTGCACAGCGGCGGCGAGCAGGGGCCCGAGTACTGCCGACATCCACGCCAGCCGGTCCAGCACCTCCGGAGAGAAGGCACCGTACCGCAGCACCTTGCCGAGCCCCTCGTTGAGCGAGCAGTACGTGCGCCGTCCGGTCGCCGGATCCTCAAGCACCAGTAGCCACATCGACGGCGAGATCACGCCCGCCATCGGGCCCACGGCACCGCGGGAGTGACACGGTGCGAGCGCCAGGCCGCCGCGGTCGGCGAGCGCCGCGGCCGCCTCCGGCGTGTCGGCGAGCCCTTCGAATACCGCCGCGCCCATGAGCGCCCCGCGCAGCGGCCCGGCTGCCCGGTCCCAGCCAATCGGCGGGCCCGCGTGCAGGAACTCACCCGCACGCAGCTCCAGCGCGATGCTCGCGGGAACGACGTCGACAAGCTGCGCCCGCACGCTGAGCATCCGCTGGACGGCGAGCGCATTGGCTGGGGCCCGCCGCGGGTCGCTCAGAATCGGAACGAGGTCCGCCTCCGTCCCCGCCATCGGCGGTGCCCAGTCGACGCGCGTCACCCTGGCCGCCTGCTCCTGCGCCGCATCCGCCAGCAGGCCGAGCCCGGCGCTGATCACGTGCGGCTCCCGCCGCAGCAGTCCGGTCATGAGCGAGCTACCAGGTCGACGGCGAACCGCGCCGCGGCGGCGTTGGAGCCGAAGACGTGCGCCCCGGCTGCCTGCAGCGCGCTCGCCTGCGCCTCCAGTCCCTGGGGGTCGGACCTGGCTCCTATCAGCGATACGACGAAGGCCGCTCCCCCGCGCTCCCGCCCGGCCGCGATCGCCGGGCCGAGTTCGGCGGCCGGGTCGGGATGCGCGCCGTGCCCGAGCACGACATCGAGCAGGATTACGGCGACCGCCGGATCGGCAGCCTCGATCGCGAGGCGCTCGATCCGCAGCGACTGATCGATCATCGGGTGCGCCCGGCCCGCGGTCAGCTCGTCGTCGCCGAAGTCGATCATGGCGTGGCCGGTCGCCGTGCTTCCGGGCCCCGTCTTTCCAGGCCCCGTGGTTCCAGGCCCCGTGGTTCCAGGCACGGGTCCCAACGGCGAGAGCCGCAGCTCCGGCCGCAGCGGCACGTTCGACCGGATCGGCCCGAGCCGCTCCGCGGCGATGACCATGGCCTCGACGCAAAGCGTGCCACCCGCGAACAGGCCGCGCAGGGCCCCCGCCCGTGGTTCGCCGGCCCGTGGTTCGCCGGCCCGTGGTTCGCCCGAACCCACCGCGACGGACGGCGTCGCGACGGACGGGCCGGGCCAGCGCGGCCAGGCCGGGACCGGCTGGCCGATCGCCCGCAGCGCCGCCTCGGTCGCCGCGGTGAGGTCCGGCCGCCCGGTCCCGACGAACGCGAACTGCACCGGTGTCGCCAGCGTCAGCGCGTAGTCGCGCAGCCCTGCCGCGACATCCGGGTCGGGCGGCTTGGACACGACGATGATGAAATCGGTGCCCGGATCGTCGTCGAGCGCCGTTAGCGCGGCGCGGGCTGACCGGCCGCCGACGGCCGCAGACAGGTCGCGGCCGCCGACGCCGAGCACGGCACTGACCCCGGTGCCGGCGTAGTCGAGCAGGCACGCCACCTGCTGCGCGCCGGTACCGGACGCGGCGACGAGCCCGATCGGCCCGGCGGCGAGAGTGTGCGCGAAGCCGAGCCCGACGCCGCCGACGATGGCCGTGCCGCAGTCCGGGCCCATCACGAGCAGGTCGCGCTGCGCGGCAATGTCCTTGAGCAGGATCTCCTGCTCGACCGGCACATTGTCGGAGAAGATCATGACGTCGCAGCCCGCGTCCAGCGCGTCCATCGCCTCGGCGAATGCGTACGGGCCCGGCACGGAGATCAGTGCCAGGCCAGGACCGCTCGCTCTGACCGCGGCGCCGACAGTGCGCGGCAGCGCCGCGGCCGCAAGCGCGCCAGGCTCAGCGGCGGGCCGCGCGGTCAGCGCGGCGTCGACCGCGGCCAGCGCGCTCGACAGCGCAGCCTGGCCGGTCGCCCGGATCGCGATGAGCAGGTGGTTAGGCCCAGCACCGGCGGGCGGCCGGAATCCCATCGCCGGCAGCAGGCCAAGGTTCAGCTCGGTGGCCATCGCGATCAGCGCCGCGTGCACGCCATCGGCTCGCCGTACATCCGCGCTGATGCTCATCAGGGCGACCGAATCCGCGTAAGCACCCGGCCGGGCCTCGACATGCTCGGCACTCACGCCGCCTCCCCCGCGCCTGCTGGGCCAGATACCACGGGGCCAGCTACGTCATGGTTGCCACCCTGCTGCGGATACAGGGTCAGCGTCGCGGCAGCCATGACGTTCGCTGCCGCCGCGGCGGCAGCCAGGCCGACGGCGAGCGCCGAACCCGAGGTGTGGCCGACCGCGAGCAGCCGCCCGAGCGCCGGCTCCGGATGTCCGTGATCGGTCAGCGCCGCGACTACTGCGGCGACCTCGTCGATGCACTCGCCCCGCCCGGCGTGCCGCAGCAGCGCTGCCGACAACGCCGTGGTGCGTGCTGGCGCCCGCGCAGCGATCGCCGCACGCATCCTGCGGGCGTCGAGGCCGAACGCCCGCGCGCCCACGAGGAACCCGGCCAGCACGTCGTCCCCGGCCGGCGTGAGGCCGGGCCCGCGACCGAGCAGCCGCGCGACCGCCTGAGCTGGGTCGTCCGTCAGCCGCGACACCGGTTCGGCGTCGATACCGAGCGCGCCGGGCGCTGGCAGCCCGCCGCGCACCGCGGTGAGCGCGCTCGCGACCACGGTGCCGCGCCGTACCCTGGCCGGTGCCCATTCACGGACGGCCTGCACCACTACCGGGCCAGCCGGGCCTATCCAGGCGATCTGGCCGTCGCCGACGACAGGCGTCCCGACCGCGGGCCCTAGGGCCGTGAGGGGCAACTCGGCTCGCGTCGCGGGCAGCAGCAGCGCGCATGGCAGCCGGACGGCGTCGTGGGCGAGCACTGCGACCACGCCAGGGTCACCGGCGACCTGCAGGTATAGCGCCGCCGGCGTGGCGCCAAGCCAGGTCGCAGGCCGAGCCGTCGCGGCCAGGACAGGCCGGAGGCTGCTACTGGCGGCGGCGCTGAGTTTCACACTTCGCCATCCTGGAGCAGAAGATGATTTCCGTCACGCCCTCGGCAGCGTAACGTCGCGCTATGACCGTATCGGCGCCGAACCCAGCCACGGGGCGCGAGGCGTCGTGAAACCGTCGCCGTTCCGGTACTCGCGGCCGGAGTCCGTCGCCGATGCGCTGGCGCTGCTGGACATGGAGGCCAAGGTGCTGGCCGGCGGGCAGTCCCTGGTGCCGCTGCTGTCCATGCGTCTGGCCGCGCCCGAGCATCTGGTGGACATCAACCGGCTGGCCGAGCTCAGCTACGTCAAGCTAGCGGGCGGCACGGTATGCGTCGGCGCGCTCGCCCGGCACGCCGAGGTGCTGGCGAGTCCGGCGGCCGCGGCTGCACAGCCCCTGCTGCGCAAGGCCCTGCGGTACGTCGCGCACCCAGCCATACGCAACCGGGGAACGACCGTCGGCAGCCTCGTACACGCCGACCCGGCCGGCGAGATGCCAGCGGTGCTGGCGCTGCTCGGCGGGACCGTGCGAGTGGCCAGCACGACGGGTGAGCGCACCATCGCGGCCGGCGAGTTCTTCCTCGGACCGCTGGAGTCGGCTGTCGAACCGGACGAGCTGGCTATTGAAGCGCAGTTCCCGGTACTGTCGCCGGCCGGCGCCGGAACCGGATTTGCCGAAATCAGCCGACGGCGCGGCGACTACGCGATCTGCGGCGTCGCGGCGATGGCGTGGCTCTCCGCGGATGGCCGTGTCGGCGGCGCGACGGCCGCCTACCTGTCCGTGGGTCCAGTCCCGGTTGTCCTCGACCTCACCGAAGCGGTCGCGGGCGCCGCCCCCGACGCGACCGCGTTCCCCGCGGCTGCCGACCTGGCTCGCGAGCACCTGCGGCCCGCGGCTGACATTCACGCCACCGCGGCCTACCGCCGTCACCTGGCCGGCGTCCTCACCGAGCGAGCGCTGCTGGAGGCGCTCGCCGGAGCGCGCGAGACGATCGACGCATGACGAGCGCCGAGGCTCTGCACGAGGTCCACATGACCGTGAATGGCGCGGCCATGATCGCGCGCGTGCCGGCCCGCCGCTTGCTGTCCGACTGCATTCGCCACGACCTGGGGCTGACCGGCACCCACGTCGGCTGCGAGCACGGAGTCTGCGGCGCCTGCACGATCCTGCTGGACGGGGCGGCCGTGCGGTCGTGCCTGCTGCTCGCGGTCAGCGCGGACGGCGCGGAGATCACGACTGTCGAGGGCCTGGCGGCTCGCGACGGGACGCTGTCGCCAGTGCAGCAGGCCTTTGCCGAGTGCCACGGCCTCCAGTGTGGATTCTGCACGCCCGGCTTCCTCACCACCGTCACGGCCGGGCTGCAGGCAACCCCCGACCCAGACGACGAGCAGGTGCGCGACATGGTCGGCGGGAATCTGTGCCGGTGTACGGGCTACCAGAACATCGTCGCCGCGGTACACAGGGCCGCCGAGATCGGTGCCGCCGTGCGTGGGGCAGCCGTGCATGGGGCAGCCGTGCATGAGGCAGCCGTGCATGAGGCAGCGGTGCATGGGGCCGCGGTGATTGGGGCCGCGGTGCATGGAGCCGCCGAGATCGCGCGCAGCCGGGCCGGTGGCTCATGAGCTCGCTGTTCGGCGCCCGAGTGCAGCGGGTCGAGGACGACCGGCTGCTCCGCGGGCACGGGGCCTACCTCGACGACCTGGGTACCCGCGCCCTTGCGGCCGCGTTCGTGCGCAGCCCGCACGCGCATGCCCGGATCAACGACATCGACGTCAGCGGCGCGCTCGAGGTGCCCGGCCTGATCGCGATCTACACCTATGAGGACCTGCCCGGCCGGCTCGCCGAGCCGCTACCCCTGCTGATCCCGCATCCGGCGCTGACCCACGGCCGCACGCCGTACCCGCTGGCGCGCGACGAGGTCAACCACGTCGGCGAGGCGGTCGTCATGGTCGTCGCGGCGGATCGGTACCTGGCCGAGGACGCGGCCGACCTGATCGACGTCAGCTATGAGCCGCTGCCAGCTGTGGTCGGCATCGACGCGGCTCGCCGGGCGGAGTACCTCGTACACGACGACGTGCCCGGCAACCTTGCGGCCAACGCCGCGCAGGAGCACGGCGACACCGCGGCCGCCATCGCAGCGGCGCCGCGCGTACTCGAGCTTGACCTGGCGATCGAGCGGTCAGCCTCAACGCCGCTAGAAGGCCGTGGCGTGCTGGCGGAGTGGGACAACCACGCGGACCGGCTGCGCCTGTGGACCTCGACGCAGACCTCGACCGGCGTACGGGCTGCGGTTGCGGCCAAGCTGGGCCTGGACCTGAGTCAGGTGGACGTGATCACGCCCGACGTCGGTGGGGGCTTCGGGGTCAAGATCGTGCACCCGTGGCCGGAAGAAGTGCTGGTGCCGTGGGCCGCGCGGCTCCTGGGCCAGCCGGTCAAGTTCACCGAGGACCGGCGCGAGCACTTCATCGCCAGCGCGCACGAGCGGGCGCAGCAGCATCATGTGCGGGTCGGGTACGACGACGATGGCCGCATCCTCGGGCTCGACGTCAGGTTCTGGCACGACAACGGGGCCTACGTGCCGTACGGGCTCATCGTTCCCATCGTGACCTCAACGCAGCTGCTCGGCCCGTACAAGCCGGCCGCCTACCGGGTCGAGTTCGACTCGCTCTACACCAACACGGTGCTGGTCACGCCGTACCGGGGCGCCGGGCGGCCGCAAGGCTGCTTCGTCATGGAGCGGACGATGGACGCGATCGCCGCGGCGGTCGGGGCGGACCGAACGCTGGTGCGCGAGCGCAACTTCATCCAGCCCGGCGAGATGCCCTACGACCAGGGCCTGATCTTCCAGGATGGACGACCGCTGATTTACGACTCCGGCGACTACCCGGCCCTGCTGCGTAAGCTCACGGACCTGATCGGGTGGGACGAGTTCCCGGCGATGCGGGCCGCGGCGGCGGCCGCAGGCCGCCGTATCGGAATCGGCCTTGCCTGTTACGTCGAGGGCACCGGCGTCGGCCCCTACGAGGGCGGCCATGTTGTCGTGGAGACCTCGGGCAAAGTGAAGGTCGCCACTGGCCTGACGACGCAGGGCCAGGGCCACCAGACGATGCTGGCGCAGCTCGTCGCCGACGAACTCGGCGTGTCCCTGTGCGACGTCGAGGTGGTCACCGGGGACACCCGGCGATTCGGCTACGCCGTCGGTACGTTCGCGTCCAGGACTGCCGTCGTGAGCGGTTCCGCGGTCACGCTGGCCGCGCGCAAGGCGAAGGACAAGGCGCTGCGGGTCGCGGCTGAGGCCCTGGAGGTCGCCGCCGCCGACCTGGAGATCACCGCCGGCATGGTGCACGTCAAGGGCGATCCGGATAGCGGGATCAGCCTGGGCACCGTGGCGGTACTGGCCAACCCGCTTCGCTACGCGTTCGACGACGCCGCGGCTGCCGCTACCCAGTTCGCCGGAGGCGGTGACCCGGACAAGCCGCCGGTGGCTGACGACGACGAGCCCGGCATCGAGGGCCGCGCCTACTTTTCGCCGATCCGCTCGACGTTCGCGAGCGGCATGCACGCCGTGATCGTCGAAACGGACCCGCAGACCGCCGAGGTCACGATCCTGCGGTATTGCGTAGTGCACGACTGCGGCCCGCTGATCAATCCGCTGATCGTCGAGGGACAGATCCACGGCGGCGTCGCGCAGGGCGTCGGCGGGGCGTTGTACGAGCGGATGGTCTACGACGAGACCGGCCAGCTGTTGAACGCCTCGTTCATGGATTTCCTCATGCCCTACGTGAGCGAGGTGCCGCGGCACATTGAGATCGACCACCTGGAAACTCCGTCACCGCTGAACCCGCTTGGAGTCAAGGGTGCGGGCGAAGCCGGGGTCATCCCGGGTAGCGCCGCTCTCGCCGCCGCTATCGAGGACGCCGAGGGCATCCCGATCCGCTCCATGCCGATATCACCGTCGGACCTATTCGAGCTGCGCCGCGCGCACCAGAACGGCGGGACGTCATGAAGCTCACCGGCACCGCCACCCTGCACGCGCCGCCCAGCCAGGTCTGGGCCGCGCTGACCAACCCGGACGTGCTGGCCCGGAGCATCCCCGGCTGTCAGCGGCTCGAGCCCGCAGGACCAGATTCCTACCGCTTCACCGTCACTGCCGGCGTGGCGTCCATCCGGGGCACCTACACCGGCGAGGTCGCGCTGACGCAGCAGCACGAGCCGACGTCGCTTGTCCTGACCGCGCGCGGCGCCGGCGCTCCTGGCACGGTAGCCACGAGCATCCACATCACGCTGAACCCGGCCGACGGCGCCACCGAGGTCAGCTACGACGCCGACGCGGTGATCGGCGGTCTGATCGGGGCCGTCGGCCAGCGCATGCTTGTCAGCGTTGCCGGACTGCTCATCGGCGAGTTCCTGACGTCCGTCGACCAGGTTCTGACCGGACCAGGAGCCGCTCTCGCGAGCCCGCCGCCGCTGACCGCTGACGGGAGCGCGCCTGCCGACCCGGCCCGGCCCGGCACTGCGCCCGCCACCACGGGCACCGCCACCACGGCACCCGCCACTGCAGCGGCTCCCACCAGGGCGGCTCCCACCACGGCGGCTCCCACCACGGCGGCTACCACCACGGCGGCTCCCACCACGGCGGCTCCCACCACGGCGGCTCCCACCACGGGCCCGGCCTTCGTCCGCGGCGCCTTGGCCGGCGCGGCCGTGACGCTGGCGGGCGTCGCCATCCGCGGGCTCATCGGGCGCAGGTCTCGGTGATGCAGGCTGACGGGCCGCCGGCGCCGGAGCGCCGCCTTCGCATCGGCATCGACACAGGCGGCACGTTCACCGACGTCGTGGCCCTGGACGAGGTCACCGGCGTGCTGACGGTGACCAAGACGGCGTCGACGCCGGCCGATCCGGCCGTTGGCTTCCTGACCGGCCTGGCGAAGGTGCTCGGCCTGGTCGGCGCCGACCAGGGACAGATAGCGACGATCAGTCATGGCACCACCATCGCGACCAACCAGCTGCTAGCAGGCGAGGTCGGCGAGCTGGGCTTCATCACCAGTGAGGGCTTCGAGTTCATGCTGGAGATCGCCCGCCAGTCGGTACCCGATGGGTACGGCAACTCCTACTTCTGGGTGAAGCCGGACCGGATCGTTCCGCCGGACCGGGTCAAGACGGTGGCCGGGCGGATCGACCATACCGGCGCTGAGCTGCGACCGTTCGATGAGGCTGAGGCCGTTGCCGTCGCCCGCTGGTTCGCCGCCCGCGGCATCGCCACCATCGGCGTGTGCTTCCTGCACTCTTACGCCAACCCCGCCCACGAGGAGGCGATGGCGCGGGTGCTTGCGCGCGAGCATCCGGCCGCGCTGGTCTCGGTGTCATCGCGGGTCCTGCCGGAGTACCGCGAGTACGAGCGGTCAATGACCACACTCGTCGACGTCGCGGTTAAGCCGCGCGTGTCCCGGTACCTGGCCACGATCGCGGACCGGCTGGCGGACCTTCGCGGCGGCGGCGTGCCGCTGCACGTGATGACGTCCAGCGGCGGCGTGGCTACAGCTGCGGAGGTGATCGGGCGGCCGATCGCGACCGTGCTGAGCGGACCGGCTGCCGGCGCGGTCGGCGCCGCCATGATCGCGCACCACGCAGGCGTCACGTCGGTACTAACCTGCGACGGCGGCGGCACGTCCACTGACGTCGCAGTCGTGGTGGACGGCGCGCCAGCACTGACTACCGAGGGCGTGGTCGGCTCCTACCCGGCCAAGATCCCGATGGTGGACGTCGTCACCGTCGGCGCCGGCGGCGGGTCGGTCGCCTGGGTGTCCCCCGAGGGGGCGCTCAAGGTAGGGCCGCGCTCGGCTGGCGCCGAGCCAGGGCCGGTGTGCTACGGCAAGGGCGGCCGCGAGGTCACGGTGACCGACGCGCACCTGGTCCTCGGCCGAATCCCACCGCACTTGCTCGGGGGCGAGATCCCGCTCCACGCCGCCGCGGCGCGGGCCGCTCTCGACGACCTCGCGGCGAAGCTGGGCATGCCTGCGTCGGATTGCGCCGCCGGGATCCTGGAGGTCTCGGCGTGGAATCAGGCCAACGCCGTGCGTCAGATCACCGTGAAGCGCGGCCTCGACGTACGCGACTTCACCCTGGTCACGTTCGGCGGGTCAGGCTCGCTGCTGGTCTGCCCGCTGATCGAGATCCTCGGCGTCCGCGGCGTGCTGGTGCCCCCCAACCCCGGCAACGTATCGGCGTTCGGGCTGCTGACCGTCGACGTGCGCGCTGACTACGTACGCACCTGCGTGGCGCGGCAGTCCGAGCTCGACCACGCGGCCATGGACGCGATCTACGCCAGCCTCGTCACGCGGGCGCGGGACGCCCTCACTGCGCAGGGCTTTGCGCCGGCCGAACACCAGCTGCTGCGCACCGCGGACCTGCGCTACTTCGGCCAGGCATTTGAAGTGCGCGTACCGGTGGCGGCCGGCGCATTCAGTCCGGCCCTTGCGGCGGCGGCAGCCGAGGCCTTTCACTCGGCACACCACGCGCTGTACGGATACGACTTCCGCGGTAACGCGCGCCAGCAGGTCGAGTGGGTGAACCTGCGCGTCACCGGCATCGGCCCGATCCACCGGCCGGCGCTCGCGCCGCTGACAACAGATCCGCCCAACCCCGGCGGTCCCGGCCGCGCGCTGACCGGCCGCCGCCCGGTGGTGTTCGGACGGGCGGCACCGGCCGCCGATACCGCGATCTACTGGCGGGCTTCGCTCGCAGCCGGCGACGCGATCGCAGGCCCTGCCGTCATCGAGGAATACGGGGCCACGGTGCCCGTACATCCGGGCTACGTCGCGCGCGTCGACGCGTTCGGGAACCTCCGGCTCGGTGCGGCATGACGACGCGAACGCTCACCGATGGCGGGCCCGTGGATCCGGTACTGCTAGAGATCATCGCGGGCAGCCTGGCCGCCATCGAGAAGGAAGTCGAGACGGCCATCGCCAGGACAGCACGGTCGCCGATGATCAGGGACGCGCACGACTTCCGTGCCGGGATCCACGACCGCCAGCTGCGCAAGCTCACCGGTCGCTCCTACAGCGCGCTCGTGCATCCGATCGCTCGCGACTTCCCGCTTCCGACGATGCGGCCAGGCGACGTGTACTTCCACAACGACGTGTACCTGTCCGAGGGCGGCATCGGCCACCTGCCGGATTTGTGCGTCACGGTGCCGGTGTTCCACCCCTCGCTGGCGGGCGGCGAGCCGCGGGTGGTGGCATTCGTGCAGGCATTCGGGCATCACGACGACATCGGCGGGGCCGTGCCGGGCTCGATGCCGAGCCACGCCACCAGCGTCTTCGCCGAGGGCCTGATGGTGCCGCCGATCCGGCTGTGGGACGCGGGCGTGCCGAACCAGGCCGCTCTCACGATCATGACCCGCAACTCGCGGATGCCCGAGTCGCTGGCGGCGGACCTGGACGCGGAATGCTCGGCCTGCCTGCTCGGCGCGCGCCGGCTGGCCGAGTTGTTCGAGCGTTACGGCCAGACGGCAGTAGAGCTGTGCTTCGACGAGATCGTGGCCAGCACGACCCGCACGTACCGGCAGGAGATCCTGGCCAAGATCCCGGCCGGGACCTGGACGTGGGAAGACTACGCCGAGCACGACGGGGTGGACGAGCCGCGCCTGCATACGCAGCGGATCACGCTCACCCGAACCGACGAGCCGCAACCGCGGCTGATCCTGGACTTCACCGGGACCGGCCCGCAGGCCAAGGGCCCGATCAACCACTGCGCGAACTACGCAGACGGCAACTTCCTCGCCAAGTGGCTGGCACCGATCCTGCGCAACCTCGCCGACTCGCCGGAGCGCGCGGCCGAACTCGACGTCAACGAGGGCATCGTCGACCTGATCGAGATGCGCTTCCCGCCGCCGGGCACCCTGCTCACCCCCGTGTTCCCGGCACCGACCAACGCGCGCACGTTCGTCATCCTGCGCCTGCTCGGGGTGTTCGCCGGCGTGCTGGCCAAGGCCGTGGGCGGCCAGATGCCGGCCGACCAGGAGACGATCCGCTATACCGGCGTCTACGGGCAGACCGAGGATGGCGAACCGTACCTGATGCGGGAAGTACTGGGCGGCGGCTCTGGAGGCCGGTACTACGCCGACGGCGAGGACACCATCCACGTGGTGCCGGACTCGCGGAACTTGCCGGCCGAATTCACCGAGGCCCGGTTCCCGCTGCTCGTCGAGCGGCTCGGGCTGGCGGTGGACTCCGGCGGTCCTGGCCAGTTCCGCGGCGGCCTCGGCTACGAGAAGGTGCTCCGGATGCGCGCTGACGGCTACTTCATGTCGATCGCGGACCGGTCCATCCTGTCCTGCTGGGGCGTCAACGGCGGCCGGGCCGGCCAGCCGTTCGGTGTCACCATCGATCCGGGCGGTCCCGCCGAGCGCGAGGTGGACGCGCTGGCCGATGGCGAGTTCGTGCCGGCCGGGACACTGATCCGGATCCGCACCACCGGCGGCGGCGGCTGGGGTGACCCGCTCGCCCGCGATCCGGCGCTGGTGGCGCGCGACGTGCGCTGGGGCAAGGTGTCGCTCGCGGCCGCCGCCGCGGACTACGGCGTCGTCCTCACCGGCCCGGCGGACGACCCTGTCCCCGACCAGGACGCGAGCCGAGCGCTGCGCGACCGGCAGCGGGCCGCGCGGCCGGCGGCCCAGCCATTCTTCGACCGGGGGCCCGGTTATGCCCGGCTCTCGGGCGGACAGCCGGCCGCCGCGGTGGACTGGCTGTGACAGATAACCAGAGGAGATAGGTCAACCAAGGGAGATGGCCCGTGCCCGAGCCGATCGAGGTCCGCAAGGTGCCGCTGCACAATGTGTCCGACGCCAGCGAACTGGCCATGCTGATCGACGCCGGCGTGCTCGCCGCCGACCGGGTGGTGGCCGTGATCGGCAAGACCGAGGGCAACGGCGGCGTCAACGACTACACGCGCATCCTGGCTGATCGAGCCTTCCGCGAGGTGCTGGTCGCGAAAGGCAATCGCGGCGCGAGCGCAGTCGCGCAGATCCCGATCGTGTGGTCGGGCGGAACCGATGGCGTGCTCAGCCCCCACGCCACGATCTTCGCGACGGTGCCGTCCCGGGCGCCAGTCGAGGTCAGCACAGTCGAGGTCAGCACAGTCGAGGTCAGCACAGTCGAGTCCAGCACTGTCGAGTCCAGCACGGGGGTCAAGTCCAGCACTGTCGAGTCCAGCACGGGCGTCACCGACGAGCCGCGGCTGTCGGTCGGGTTCGCGATGAGCGAGGTGCTGCTGCCAGAGGACATCGGCCGCACCGCGATGATCACCAAGGTCGCGGCCGCGGTCCGGGCGGCGATGGCGCAGGCCGGGATCAGCGACCCGGCCGACGTGCACTACGTGCAGACCAAGACGCCGCTGCTGACGATCAGCGCGATCAGGGATGCCAAGAGCCGGGGCCAGAGTGTCTGGACCGAGAACACCGGCGAGTCCATGGACGTGTCGAACGGGACTGCGGCCCTGGGTGTCGCCGTCGCGCTCGGCGAGATCGCGATGCCGGCCGACGCTGACGTGATGCGGGACCGCTCCATCTGCTCGTCCGTCGCCTCCTGCTCCTCGGGCGTGGAGCTCGACCGGGCGCAAGTGGTCGTGGCCGGGAACGTGCGCGGCCTCGGCGGCCGGTACCGCATCGGTCACGGCGTGATGCGCGACGCGCTGGACGCCGACGGCATCTGGGCCGCGATCCGGGACGCGGGACTTGACCTGCCAGAACGGCCGCATCCGCGGGACCTGGACGGCCGCCTGGTCAACGTGTTCCTCAAGTGCGAGGCGAGCCAGGACGGCCAGGTCAGAGGCTGGCGCAACGCCATGCTCGACGATTCCGACGTGCACTGGCACCGCCAGATCAAGGCGTGCGTCGGCGGCGTGGCCGCGGCCGTGACCGGCGATCCGGCGGTGTTTGTCTCGGTGTCAGCGGCCCATCAGGGACCAGATGGCGGCGGCCCGGTCGCCGCCATCGTCGACCTCGGCGGCAGCTCTGCGTAGGCGACGGCGACGCGCGCCGCGAGGTCGGCGTTGTCGGCGATCAGGCGCCGGTTAACCTCGACGCTGCGGCCGCCAGTCAGCTCCTCCACTGCGGTGAGCACGGCCGGCGTGACTGCCTGCCCGGTGATCCCGGCCCGGCGCACCCGGTCGACCGCCTCGGTGACGAGATCCTCGAGGTCGAGGCCGCCGGCCGGCGGCCGGGCGAGGATGAGCCCGCCGGATGGCGTCAGCTGCCAGTGTGTCGCGGCGATCGCGGCGACCTCGGCCGGGTCCGACACCGTCGCTGACACCGGCGGACCGCCGTCGGCGGTGTAGAACATCGGCAGAGTCGACGTCTGCCAGCCGAGAACGGGCACCGCGAGCGTTTCCAGCAACTCGGCCGTGGCGGCAACGTCGAGGATCGACTTGGCGCCTGAGCAGACGACGACGGCGGGTGTGCGAGCCAGCTGGGGCAGGTCAGCCGAGATGTCCAGAGTCTCGGCGAAGCCGCGGTGCACGCCGCCGATGCCGCCGGTGCCGGCGAACCGGATCCCGACAGCGCGGCAGACTGCCAGCGTGCCGCCGACCGTCGTAGCGCCGAGCGCCCGCTGCACGACGCAGGCAGCGAGGTCACGCGCGCCGACCTTGCGTGCCCGCAGGCCGGCGTCGGCAAAGAGCTTGAGTTCGGCGGCGCCGAGGCCGACCCGGACCGCGCCGTCGATGATGCCGATGGTGGCCGGCGTCGCGCCCGCCGCGCGGACCCGCTCTTCCGACTCCAGCGCGGCCACCAGGCCGCGGCCGGCCGAGAATCCGTGCGACACCAGCGTGGTCTCCAGCGCGACAACCGCGCTGCCCGCGCTTACCGCGGCCGCGACCTCGTCTGCGACCCGCAGGGCAACGGTCACGGCATGGCCCCCATCTTCGCTACCGCTCGGGCCGCCGCGGCCAGGCCGAGCTCGACTCCGCCGACCAGGTACCCAGCCGCGAATGCGTCGCCGGCCCCGGTGGCATCGACCGGGACCGTCGGCAGTGCCGGGAAATGGGTCCCGCCGACGTGCACGCCGTCTGCGCCCAGCTTAACGATCAGTCGGTCGGCCACGAGCAGGCCGGCCAGGAGCGCTGCCTCGGGCCCGGTGCCGAACACCGCATCGGGCTCGAGCGTCGCGATCAGCCCGCCGAACGCAGCCGCGCCGCACGATTCGATCAGAGCGGTGGACGCCAGGTCGATGCTGACGCGCGCCGAGCAGGCGCGGGCAGCTCGGATCGCCGCCAGTGCCGCGCTGCGCACCGGCTCCTGACCGAGCGCGTACCCGCTGACATGCAGCCAGTCGCAGCCAGCCAGCCAGGCCTGCCGGATCTGGGCCGCGTCAAGTCCAGCGCCGGCGCCGCGGTCGGTCAGCATCGATCGCCGGTGACCGCCGTCGGACAGGGATACGACCACGCCGGTGCCAGCCGGCGTCACCGGCCCGACGAGATCCACGCCGCGCCTTGCCAGCTCCGCGCTCACGAGGTCACCGCCGAGGTCGGCGCCGCGTGCGGCGATCAGCCTGCTCCGCTGGCCGAGAGCCGCTACCCACGCCGCGACGTTGGCGCCCTGGCCGCCCACGCCCACGGACGTCGCGGCGGGCGTGTCAGTCTCCTGCCGCAGCGGACCGGACAATAGGACGATCACGTCGAGATGGGCGTCACCAATTACGCAGATCATCCCTTGAGTGTCTACCCCGGGCCGCCTAGAGTCGCACTGCGTGATCAGCACTGCGTGATCACCACTGTGTGAGATCACCACGGGCTGTCAGAGTTCGATCGAAGGGAACTGACCATGCCACGACCGTTCTGCCCAACTCGCGACGACCAGGAGCGGGCCGCAGATGAGCAGCGGGCCCTGGTCCTCCAGCGGCAGCTCGCTGATCAGGTCTCCGGCGTGGCGATCACCTACGTCGACCACAGCGGGGCTGGGCGGATCAAGGCCGTGTCCCTGGATCGGCTCGCCGTGGCGGCACGGTCCGGCATTGGGTTCTCGCCTGTCATCGACGCCTTCGTCAGCGACGGGGGCATCGACCCGGCGTCACCGCTCGACTCGCCGGACGGCGACCTGCGGATGGTGCCCGACCTAGACCAGCTCGTCGTCCTGCGCGACCCGGAAGGCTGGGCGTGGGCGCCTGGTGACCGGTTCCGCCAGGACGGCGCGGTCTACGCCAACTGCCAGCGGACGTTCGCCCGGGCGCAGGTCGCCGCCGGCCTCGCTCAGGGCATCAGCGCGCTCATGGCGATCGAGGTGGAGTGGATGGTCGGCCGCGATGCCGACGACTTCGAGCCGGCCTTCCGCGGTACCGGATACGGGCTCAGCCGGTTCCTCAACGCCTCCGCATACGTCCGTGACGTGCTGGAGAGCCTGGAAGCCGCCGGCGTGAGCGTCGAGCAGATCCACCCGGAGTACGGGCCTGCCCAGTTCGAGGTCTCGGTCGGCGCGCAGGACCCCGTGTCGGCGGCCGACACCAACGTGCTGGTCAAGATGGTCATCGCGGCGGTGTCGGCCCGCCACGGGCTGCGGGCCTCGTTCGCGCCTGCGGTGGTGAGCGATCACGTCGGCAACGGCGGCCATGTGCACGCCAGCTTCTGGCAGGACGGTCGGAACATGCTCTCCGGCGGCAGCCGCCGCCACGGCCTGACCGCCGTCGGCGAGTCGATCATGGCGAGCCTGCTGGCGAGCCTGCCTGCCCTGCTCGCGATCGGCGCGCCGTCGCCGTCTTCGTATCTGCGGCTGCAGCCGTCCCGGTGGGCGGGTGCCTTCCAGGTCTGGGGCCGGGAGAACAGGGAGGCGGCCCTCAGGTTCGTCGCCGGAAGCCCGGCGGATCCCGGCGCGGCCAATGCCGAACTCAAGTGCTTCGACCTCAGCGCCAACCCGTACTTGCTGGTCGGCGCCGTGATGGCGGTGGCGCTCCACGGCGCGGGCCGCCAGGACGGCCTGCCGGACGAGGTCACCGGCGACCCGGCAACGCCGGGGCACCCGCTGGCC
Source organism: Streptosporangiaceae bacterium (assembly GCA_035484155.1). Classification (GTDB taxonomy): domain Bacteria; phylum Actinomycetota; class Actinomycetes; order Streptosporangiales; family Streptosporangiaceae; genus JAJYUU01. The sequence continues at coordinate 1,713 of DATHPF010000008.1, read as the reverse complement.
GATACGGCGGTCCGACTGCCCGGCAGCCTGGCGGAAGCGCTGGCGGCGCTGGAAGCGAGCGAGATACTGCGCGCCGCCGCGGGCGAGGAGCTCATCACCACATTCGCCGCGTCCCGCCGCGCCGAGCTCACCCTGTGCGACGGCAAGAAGGATGATGATGTCATCGGCCACTACCGCTGGCTGATCTGACATGCAGCCGACCGCAGCTGGCCTCCTGCTCATCGACCACCACGTCCACGGCATCCTTTCTGGCGAGCTCAACGCGCCCGACGTCGAGTCCGGCCTGATGGAGTCGACCGCTCCGGCGCCGCCGGGCACGACGGCGTGGGATTCCCAGCTTGGCTTCACTGTCCGCCGGTGGTGCGCGCCGGTGCTGGACCTAGACCCGCTGGTGCCAGCCCACGAGTATGTCCGCAGGCGCCTCGAACTCGGCAGCACCGAGTCGGCCCGCCGGTTGCTCACTGCGGCCGCGGTGGACACCTGGCTCGTCGACACCGGCTACCAGAGCGACGCGCTGACGACGCCGGACGAGCTCACGGCGCTGAGCGGGACTCCGGCCAGGGAAGTGGTCCGGCTGGAGTCGATCGGCGAGCGCGTGATTCGGTCGGGCGTCGACGCGGCGGGCTACGGCGACGCCGTGACGTCGGCCGTACGGGCGGCAGCGGCTGGGGCGGTGGGCTTCAAGACCGTGGCCGCCTACCGCGGCGGCCTGGCACTGGACCCGGCGCGGCCCGCACCCGCGCAGGTCGCAACGGCCGCTGGCCGCTGGCTGCACGCGGTGGCCGCCGGATCGCCAGCCAGGCTTGAGGACCAGGTCCTGGTCCGGCACGGCATCTGGGCGGCGGTGGACACTGGCCTGCCGCTGCAGTTCCACGCTGGCTTCGGCGACACCGACTCCCGGCTCGCCGACTCCGATCCAGCGCTCCTGCATGACTTCCTGCTGGCGAGCCAGCCGTCCGGCACGCCCGTCATGCTCTTGCACTGCTACCCCTACCACCGCCAGGCCGGCGTACTGGCCAATCTGTTCCCGCACGTGTACATGGATGTCGGCGTGGCGCTCAACCACGCCGGGGCCAGGTCCGCGGCCGTGCTGGCGGAGGCGCTGGAACTCACCCCGTTCCATAAAATGCTGTACTCCTCCGACGCGTTCGGCCTGCCTGAGCTGCACTACCTGGGTGCGGCCGGGTTCCGCCGTGACATCGCCGCCGTCACCGGCGCCTTCGTGGCCGACGGGCTCTGGTCAGCCGCGGACGCGGCCAGGGTCGCCGACATGATCGGAGCAGAAAACGCCCGGCGGGTGTACCAGCTAGGCGCTTCGTGACAGCCGAGCGGCCCGGATCGGCGGACGGCCTGCGGTCAGCGCTGACCGCGCTGCTGGCGGCAGAGCTGCCCGCCGCGGTCGAGCTCCGGCACGAGCTGCACAGGTACCCGGAGCTATCGGGCGCCGAGGCCCGGACCGCGGCGACCGCCGCCGCGGCGCTGGGCGCGCCTGATGCCGTGGATGCGGGCAGCACCACCATGGCTGGCACCGTCGTGGCAAACACTGGCCGGCTGATCAGGATCGGGCCGCCGGCCGGACCGGCGATCGCGATCCGGGCCGAGCTCGACGCGCTGCCGATCACCGAGGAGACCGGCGCGGCCTGGTCCTCGGTGACCGGTGCGATGCACGCGTGCGGCCACGACGTCCACCTGGCCGCGCTGGCCGCTCTCGGC
>DATHPF010000007.1:0-20116 GCA_035484155.1 Streptosporangiaceae bacterium | reverse complement strand
ACGCGTGCCGGGGTCGGCTCACTGCGTTGCGGTGCCGAACTGGAGCCTAGGCCAGCCTCGACGTCGGCGCCGTCAGGATTGTCATTGCTGGCGCCCGTCCCCATCGGCTGACTCGCAGCTGCACGAGCTGGGCCGGCATCCGCAGAATCCTGCGGGGCCCGCACGTCCGCACCAGAGACCTCCGTTTCGCCCGAGCGGCCGACTGCCGCACCCGCATCCCCTATGTCGCCTATGTCGCCAGTCGGCCCATTCCCGGTCGACGAGCGCTCTCTCGGCCATCCAAGGCCAATGCGCGCTGCCCGCCTGGCGTACCGGTCTGGGAGCGCCCCGGTCGTGACGGTGGTAGGTGCGTTCTCACGGAAGCCCGCTCTAGGAACCTCCGCTCCGCCCGACAACTGGCGGAGCCATGCCTCTGCTTCCGCATCTCGTGCTTCAGTATCACGTGCGTCAGCATCTATGGGGATTTCAGCATCGCTGCGCGACAGATCGTCGGCTGAGCCAGGCGACGTTGTTGCGTCCTCAGGCCAGCCGAGGCCCGGCACCGAGTACGTCATTACGCAGCTTCTCCTCGCCGTGCCGTGGCCAGGCCGACCGGCAGGTGCCGTCGGCTGTGACGGGGTAACCAGCGCATCGCACGCGGCCGAGCTCGCCTAGCCGCCACCGCGGCGGCTATTTGGCCGCGCCATCCGCGGGCCTGCAGCGCTGCCGCCGCGGCCGCCTGGCCGACCCGCGGGTCCGCTGTCGCCTCGGCCGCCTGATCTGCCGCCCCCTGCCCGTGAGCTCCGGTGTTCCGGAGCGCTGAACGTCACCACTGTGGCAGTCGCACCGCCTCCGGCGCTACCGGCGTGCACCACACGCGCATCGGTTACACCAAGTCGCGCGAGCACCGGCCGAGCCTTGGCGAGTTCCGCCTCGGCCGACGCTCCCTTGATCGCCAGTACCCGGCCGCCCGGCCGGGTCAGGCCGATGCTCAGACCGACCAACTTGTCCAGTGGCGCGACAGCGCGCGAAACCACGACGTCTGCGGACAGCTGCCCTGCCATGTCCTCTGCTCTGCCCCGCAAGACCTGGGCATTAGGGAGTCCGAGCGCCGTCACACATTCGTTCAGGAAGTCCACCCGGCGCGCCAGCGGCTCCAGCAGGGTCACCCTGACTCCAGGGAGCAAGATCGCCAGCACGATGCCTGGCAGGCCAGCGCCAGAGCCAAGGTCCACCAGCGTGCCCTTGGCCGGGATCAGCCGGGCCAGCACTCCGCTGTTGAGCAGATGCCGGTCCCAGATCCGGTCAGCTTCTGCCGGTCCGACCACACCACGCTCAACGCCGGCGCCCGTCAGCAGGGCAGCGTACTTCTCCGCCTGTGGCAGCGCATCGCCGAACATGTCCGCAGCCAGGCCAGCGGACGACAGTACTGAGAGATCATCTTCATCGGACATATGAGCACGCCTCCGCTGCCGTGCTTGGCTTCGGGCCGCTGCTAGCCGACAGGCAGTACCACCACGCGCCGCTCGGGCTCCTCGCCCTCAGACTCGCTGCGCAGGCCCGCGGCCGCGACTGCGTCGTGGACGACCTTCCGCTCGAACGGGTTCATCGGCCAGAGCCGCTTCGGTTGCCCGGTGCGCCGCACCTCGTCAGCAGCCTCGTTACCGGCTTCCGCTAGCTCTGTGCGGCGCCGCTGCCGGTAACCACCGACGTCAAGCATCATCCGGGTCCGGTTACCTGTCTGCTGATGTATTGCGAGCCTGGTTAGCTCCTGCAGAGCCTCCAGCACTTCCCCGCGCCGGCCAACCAGCTCATCCAACGTCGCGCCGACCACGGAGACCACCGCGCGGTCCCCTTCGACGTCCATGTCGATGTCGCCGTCGAGGTCTGCCACATCTAGCAGGCCCTCGATATAGTCAGCTGCGATCTCGCCCTCCAGCTCCAGGTCGGCCACCGAGGAGCGTTGCGGCTGCTCTGCCCCCTCGTCGGCCTCGGTGGTGTCCTGGCCGGCTTCGCCGGTGTCCTCGCCGGTGCTTTCGTCGGCTTCGCCGGTGTCGACGGCATCGTCTGCAGTGTCCCCGGCGCCGCCAGCTACCTCCGCGGCAGGGCTCACAGCCACGTACGAGCCGGTCTCATCCTCGTGACCAGCGTCCTGCGTCACTATGTCCTCCTGCTGGCTCATTGCCAGGCTCCTCCTCGATCCCGTCCCCGATGGAACTGGGTGTCAGCAGACGCCCTGACACTAGCGACCACCCGGCCCGAGCACGGCGGCGGCGGCAGCCTCGCCGTCCGCCGCCGTCGGCGCCTAGTGCTTACCCGAGCGTTTGCTGCGGGACTGCCGCTGCGTCTGGTGCCTCACGAGCTTAACCTCGGGGAGTTCCGGCTGCGGCTCAGGCTCTGTGCGGGCCCTGCCGAGACGTTTGAGCACACCGCCCGCGGTTGTAGACGCGCCGTTCGAGCTGGCCCCGTTCGCCGCGGGGCGACTGACCTTGGCGCCTTGCTGGGTGCGGCTCTGCTGGGTGCGGCTCTGCTGCGTCCCGTTGGCCTGGTTGCCCTGGGAGGAAGTGACGGATTTGGCAGAACCGGCCCTTGCTGGCCCGGCCTTTGCTGGCCCGGCCTTCGCCGCGCCACCAGTGAGCGACCTGGCGGCAGCAGGCGCGGGCGCCCCGGCGGCGTCCACCGGCGCCGGCGGCGTGTAGGGATAACGCAGGCCGAGGATCCACTGCTGCCCAAGCGTCCACACGTTCGTCGTCACCCAGTACAGAACGAGCCCGAACGGCCAGTACAGACCCGTCAGCGCGAAGAACGGCATGATGTAGGTCATGTACTTCTGGGACCCGGCCATGGGGTTATCCGGCGTCGCGGCCGGCATCATGCCACGCTTCATGCTTTGCCGGATGGTCAGGAACGTCGTCGCCATGCTCACGGCCACTGCCGCGATGATGACCAGCTTCGCGTGCAGGGGCACGTGCGCGGTGCCAGTGAACAGCACCTTGTCGGCGATCGACGCGCCCAGGATCTTGGCGTGCTGACCTGCCACCACTAGCGAGAGCGGGAGGTGGTACTTCGGCGTCGTGCCAGGAACCCACTCAGCAATCGCGCGCAACACGCTGAACAGCGAGAAGAACAACGGCAATTGGAGGACGAACGGCAAGCAGCCCATCAGCGGGTTGACGCCCGCCTCCTGGTACAGCTTCATCGTCTCTTGATTCAGCGTCTGCTTGTCGTTCTTGTACTTCTTGCGCAGCGCGGCCATCTGCGGCTGGAGGGACGACATGGCCCTGGTGGTGTGCATCTGCTTGATGAACAGCGGCACCATGACCAGCCGCATCAGCACGACCAGGATGATGATGGAAAGAGCCCAGGTCCATCCGCTGGTGGGGCCGAAGGCCGGCTTCAGCACGTCATAAATGTGCGTGAAGACCCAGCCGACTGCCTCATAGAGGTAATTCAGTGGATTCACCCTGCTAGCTCCCTTGTGCTCTGCTCATGACGTCCCGGGCTGATGCCGTCTGAGCTCATGACATCCGGCTCCGCGACGGCGGCGGAACCCTGCTCCCGGTCTGTGCCGGGTACGGGATCGATCCCCCCGGCATGGAACGGGTGACAGCGGCTCAGCCTGCGGACCGCTAGCCACGAGCCCCGCAGTGCGCCGTGCACCTGCACGGCTTCCAGCGCATACGCGCTGCACGACGGGTAGAACCTGCATCTCGGGCCGAGTAGTGGGCTGACAAACCGCTGATAGCCGGTCAGCAGCCCGACGAGCAGCCAGCCAGCAGGCGACAGCTTGCGGACACTAGGCCCGGAACTGCTACTCACTGGATCACCACCCCACCTTGCCGCCGAAGCAACGCTTCGAGTACCAGGTCGAGGTCGGCGGCAAGATCCGCCTGGCAGGCTGTAGCCGCGCGCGGCGCGGCGCGGACTACAAGCAGGCTACCTCTCGGCAGCAACCCCAGATACCCTCGGGCGATGTGGCGCAGCCGCCGCCGAACCGTGTTCCTGACTACCGCCGAGCCCACCGCCTTGCTCACGACGAAACCCACTCGCGCAGGCTCCTCGCTGTCCTGCCGGATCAGCAGGCGGCCAGACACCAGCGGACGCCCGGCCTTGCTGCCGCCACGGGTCGCCAGCGCGAAGTCAGTGCTATGCCGCATCCTCGCGGCCGCCGGAAGCATGGTGACATCACGCCTGGCGACGTCAGACGCTGACGCGCGCGCGACCCTTCCGGCGCCTGGCCGAGAGGATCGCACGGCCAGCCCGGGTGCGCATGCGCAGCCGGAAACCATGGGTCTTAGCCCGGCGACGGTTGTTCGGCTGAAAAGTACGCTTACTCACTTGGAGCTCCAGGTCTGCTGTTACTAAGGTCAGGCGTTACGAGGTCACAAAGGTCAACGCTTCTCACAGGCAGCTTTGAGCCCCGCTGACTTCAACAACCGCCAGCTGAAAACTCATCCACGCGAGAGGCCCTACCTGTATCAGGCCATGACGTAGCTGGACCGGGGTTGCCGGACTTCCCCAAGCTACGCGCACGCCAGGTGGCGGGTCAAACTCACATCCCGGTACGATGCTCGGCCCGGACTCCGATGGGCGAGAGCACGAAAGAAGCGGCAAATCCTGAAGAAACCGGCAAGCCAGCAAGGAACCCGTGCCCGCGGCGAAAAATCCCCGGGACCCTGACGAGGACTGATCGCCCGATCAGCTCTCACCATCGGAGTTTCCCGAACGGACGGTGAACTCCAGCCCTAGGCTGTGGATAGCGCAGCCTGAGCCACGTGGTGAGCCGCCACCAGCGACACCCGCGCCGGTTGAGCGGCCGGCCAGCTGCCAAATGGACTTGCACAGATGGACTTGTACAGACGGATTAGCACAGACGCGCACTGCCACAGACGCATTTGAAGCTGCAACGTGCACATGCTGTGGACAAACCTGTTGATCACATGTGGGGGACTCGGGTGACCGGCCGATGAGCGACGACGACCTCGCGGACGTGTGGGCCCGGTCGCTGGCCGACCTTGCCGACATGCATATCGAGCCGCACCAGCGCGCGTGGCTCCAGCTCACTAGGCCGCTCGGCCTGGTCGAGAACACTGCGCTGATCGCCGCACCAAACGAATTCGTCAAGGAGCAGCTTGAGACCAGGCTGCGCGCCCTGATCACCAACGCCCTCTCTAGGGAACTCGCCAGGGCCATCCAGCTAGCGGTGACCGTCGACCCGGCCGCCACTGCCGACCTCGGCACGCCAGGCAGGCGGCCGGGCGAGAACGGCGGCAGGTCAGCGAACCACCTGGACGACGACATCACCGGGCCGCTGCCCATCACTCTGGCCGGCGGTCCCGATGACCTCGACTTCCGCGATGAGCCCGGCGGCGAGTACGGCAATGGCTCCGCTGGCAGGCCCAGGCTTGGCCGCGATGAATCAGGGACCCGTCCGGGGTCGGCCCCGTTCCCGGCCCAGCTGGATCCGGGCCTCGGCGCGGCCGGATCCGATCCAGCCCGTGACCTCGGTGGCGTGACCCCGGGCATGACGCAGCCCGCCAGGCCCGGCAACGGTGCGGGACCGACGCACTCCGGGTTCCCGATCCAGCGCCAGTCCGGACCGCACGTGCCCGCAGCACAGCTGCCGAGGCCAGGCCAGGCCAGGCTCAACCCGAAGTACACGTTCGAGACGTTCGTGATCGGTTCCAGCAACCGCTTCGCGCACGCGGCGGCCGTGGCGGTCGCCGAGGCGCCGGCCAAGGCCTATAACCCGCTGTTCGTCTACGGCGACTCCGGTCTCGGCAAGACACACCTGCTGCACGCCATCGGCCACTACGCCCAGAGCCTCTATCAGGGCCTCAAGGTCAGGTACGTGAGCTCCGAGGAGTTCACCAACGACTTCATCAACATGATCCGCGACGGCAAGCAAGACGGGTTCCGCCGTCGCTACCGCGACGTGGACGTACTGCTCGTGGACGACATCCAGTTCCTGGAAAACAAGGAAGGCACCCAGGAAGAGTTCTTCCACACGTTCAACACGCTCCACAACGCCGAGAAGCAGATCGTGATTTCTTCCGACCGGGCGCCCAAGCGGCTGGTGACGCTGGAAGACCGGCTGCGGAGCCGATTCGAGTGGGGCTTGCAGACGGACGTTCAGCCGCCCGAGCTTGAGACGCGGATCGCGATCCTGCGCAAGAAGGCCGTGCAAGACAAGCTCAACGCCCCACCGGAGGCGCTGGAGTACATCGCCTCGCGGATCTCCACCAACATCCGCGAGCTCGAGGGCGCGCTGATCCGGGTGACTGCGTTTGCCAGCCTGAACCGCCAGTCGGTTGACCTTCAGCTCGCCGAGTTCGTGCTCAAGGACCTCATCGTCGAGACGCACGGCCCGGACATCACGGCGGCCACCATCATGGGCCAGACCGCCTCGTATTTCGGGCTCTCCATCGACGACCTGTGCGGCACGTCACGGTCGCGAGTGCTCGTCACGGCCCGGCAGATCGCCATGTACCTATGTCGCGAGCTCACCGACATGTCGCTGCCGAAGATCGGCCAGCAGTTTGGCGGCCGGGACCATACGACGGTCATGCACGCCGAGCGGAAGATCCGCTCGCTGATGGCCGAGCGCCGGGCGATCTACAACCAGGTGACCGAGCTCACCAACCGGATCAAGCAGCAGGCACTGTCGGGATGATCGCCGCAGCAACGCCGATGTGCCTGCCGTCCGGGCGCGCCGCGTCCCAGCACTCCGGATCCCAGCACTCCGGACGCAGATACGCGGGACGCAGATGCGCAGGGCGCACCGGTCACGACGCAAACTTCGCGCTGTCCGCAATGTACGCACACAGGCTGTGGATAAAGCTGTGGATCTCCTTGGGACATCCGGCGGAAAACTGCAGTCAACCGGAGGGTAAAGCGCCGGTGACCGGACAGCTCCGCCTGGCTGCCCACAGCCCCACTGCACGCCCGAGCCCCGTCAGTCACAGCCGCTGTGCACGGCCGCGACAGCCGCGAGCAGCGCAAACGCAGGTTATCCCCGGGATCCACCGTGCCTATGACGACTACCAGTTTCGTTATGCCAGACAGATAAACATGCAAGTAGCGTCGACTGAGCAGCGCCCAGAACCCGGTCCAGGTCCCGGCCCGGACCACCGAACGCCATCAAACGCAGAACGCCATCAGAGAAGGAGGGCGACAGGTGAAGATCGTCCTTGAGCGAGACGTGCTGGCCGAGGCCGTGGCGTGGACAGCCCGTGCCCTGCCGGCCCGACCCACCATCCCGGTGCTGGCCGGCATCCGCCTGGCCGCCGCCGAGGAGCTCGTCCTGTCGAGCTTCGACTACGACGTGTCGGCTCAGGCGACCGTGCCCGTCAGCACCGAGGAAGCGGGCAGCGCTCTGGTCTCTGGACGGCTGCTGGCCGAAATCAGCAAGAGCCTTCCGGCCAAGCCCGTGCACATCACCGCCGAAGACGGCCGCGCCATCCTGACGTGCGGCAGTGCCACGTTCACGCTTCTGACAATGCCGGAGGACGAGTATCCGGCGCTGCCCGAGATGCCTCCGGCGGCCGGCACCATTGGCAGCGACGCGTTCGCGACCGCCGTCAGCCAGTCGGCAACGGCAGCAGGCCGCGACGACACGCTGCCAGCGCTGACCGGCGTCCGGATCGAGATCGAGGGCGACACGCTGACGCTGGTGTCGACGGACAGGTACCGGCTAGCCATCCGCGAGCTGCGCTGGCAGCCGGCCCACCCCGACCTGACCGCGGCGATGCTGGTACCCGCGAAGGCGCTGGCCGACACCGCGAGATCGCTCACCAACGGCGCCCAGGTGTCCATCGCGCTCGCGCTGCCCGGCGCTGAAGGCAGTGGCAGCGGGGGAAGTGGCGGCGACGGCATGATCGGGTTCGAGGGCGCGGGGCGCCGGACCACCACGCGGCTGCTGTCCGGCGAGTTCCCGCGTTATCAGTCCCTGCTGCCCAAGACAGTGAATGCGGCGGCCGAGCTGCCGGTGAGCGTGCTGTCCGAGTCGGTCAAGCGCGTTGCCCTGGTGGCCGAGCGCAATACGCCCGTGCGACTGACCTTCAGCGCTGGACAGCTCATGCTCGAGGCTGGCACCGGAGACGAGGCGCAGGCCGAGGAGACCATCGAGGCTGACTTCTCGGGTGACGACCTGTCGATCGCCTTCAACCCGCAATACCTGCTTGACGGGTTGGCGGCCATCGACTCCGACACGGTGCGCATCGCTTTCACGGAGCCGGGCAAGCCGGCCCTGTTCACCGGCAAGCCCGGTCCCGACGGCAACCCGGAGTTCCGGTACCTGCTCATGCCGATTCGCCTCGGCGGCTAACCGGGCCGCTAATGTCGCTGACGTGCACCTGACCCGGCTCTCGCTCACTGACTTCCGCAGCTACCGGGAGGCAGATGTGATACTGGGGCCGGGCGTGACGACATTTCAGGGTGCGAACGGGCAGGGCAAGACCAACCTGGTGGAAGCGGCCGGTTACCTGGCCACGTTCGGCAGCCATCGGGTGGCCACCGACGCGCCCCTGATCCGCCAGGGGGCCGACCGCGCCATCCTGCGCGGGCTGGTCTCCGGCGCGGGCCGGGACACCCTGCTGGAGATCGAGATCAACGCGGGCCGGGCGAACCGCGTCCGGCTCAACAGGGCGCCAGCGCCGCGGCCGCGCGAGGTCCTGGGCGTGCTGCGGTGCGTGCTGTTTGCGCCGGAGGACATCGCCGTGGTGAAAGGCGACCCGGATCAGCGGCGCCGGTACCTCGATGACCTGCTGGTGGCGATGCGGCCGCGGTACGCCGGCGTCCGGGCCGATTACGAGCGGGTGCTGCGACAGCGCACGGCGCTGCTCAAGTCCGCCAAGGCCAGGGGCGCTGTCCCGGCGGGCACGCTCGAAGTATGGGATGACCATCTGGTGACAGCAGGAGTGCAGCTCACCGCCGGCCGACTCCGGCTAGTGCGCGAGCTCAGGCCGTTGGTCGCCGCCTGCTACAGCTCGGTCTCCGGCACCGAGCGAGACACTGGCCTGTCGTACCGGATGTCGGCCGCGGCCGGACCGGGCGCTGGCGCGCCAGGCGCGGGCGACCTGGGCGACGGGGCGCCGACCACTGAGTTGGGGCTAGACCCGGAGCCCGATCCGGACAAGCTCGCTCTCACCCTGCGCGAAGCCCTCGCCGTGCGCCGCCGGGCGGAACTCGAGCGAGCCGTCTGCCTGGTTGGCCCCCACCGGGACGAGCTTGAGCTGAGGATCGGCGGGCTGCCCGCTCGCGGCTATGCCAGCCATGGCGAGTCGTGGTCGCTGGCGCTGGCGCTCCGGCTGGCCGCTTACCAGCTGCTCCGCGCGGGTGGTGAGGACCCAGTGCTGATGCTGGATGACGTGTTCGCCGAGCTGGACAGCGGCCGCCGCGACCGGCTCGCTGAGCTGGTCAGGGACGCCGAGCAGGTGCTAGTCACTGCCGCCGTGCCCGAGGATGTGCCGCCAGGCCTGGCGGGCGCCAGGTTCCGGGTTGCCGACGGAGTGATCAGCGGTGCCTGACGCGAATCATGATCCCGAAAGATCCGACACAGCAGAGCATGCCGAATCTTTCGGGATCATGAAAGCCGAGGAGAGCAGAGCCGGCGATCAGGTCAGCCTGGCCCGTGCAGCCCTCGCGGCGGCCAAGGCCGACGCGCGAGCCCGCGGGGTGCGGCCCGAGCGGCCCGAGCGGCCGGAGCGGCCCGAGCGGCCCAGCGAGGCGACCACCGGCGCGGGCCGGGACGCGCGATCGGGCGATGGAGTGGGAGACGGCCCCGTTCCCGGTATGGGCACGCCGGGGACCACGCGCGCTGGCGGGCGCCGCGGTACCCGCGCGACCGCCCGGCCGGGGTTTGCCGCCCTGCCGCAGCGTGCCGACCCGCAGCAGCTCGGCGCCGCCATCGACGGTCTCCTGGCAGCTGAGGGCTGGGCGCTGGCGGCCGCGACGGGCTCGGTGTTCGGGCGGTGGGCGCAGATCGTCGGGGCGGACCTGGCCGGGCATACGACGCCAGAGTCGCTCACCGACGGCGAGCTGACCGTGTCGGCAGATTCGACGGCGTGGGCTACCCAGGTGCGCCTGCTCGCCGCCCAGCTCGTGCGCAGGCTCAACACCGAGCTCGGCGACGGCACTGTGCTTCGGGTGAAGGTCCGCGGGCCGGTGACCAGTACCAGGAAGCCGGGCGAATGGCGGGTCCGGGGCGGCCGTGGGCCGCGCGACACGTACGGCTGAGCGCGGCTGAGGGCCTTCGAGGGCCGCCGAGGGTGAGGGCGGCTGAGCGGGGCCACGGGGAGCTAGGGGCAGTTAAGGGCGCGCGGGTGGCACGTACGGCTGAGGCTTGGCGCGCGTCCAGGTAAAATGAACAAGCGCACTAGGACGGACGCCAGGCGGGGGTTTGACGCGTCGGCCCTACGTGTTTGCCCTGTTCAAGAGGAGCTTCAGCTTTGTCCTACGACGCACGTTCGATTACGGTCTTGGAAGGCCTGGAGGCCGTCCGCAAACGTCCCGGAATGTACATCGGGTCGACCGGTGAGCGCGGATTGCACCATCTGGTGACCGAGGTCGTCGACAACGCCGTGGACGAGGCGCTGGCGGGCTACGCCGACACGATCGAGGTTACGCTCCTCGCTGACGGCGGCGTCCGCGTGCTCGACAACGGACGTGGCATCCCCGTTGACGAGCACCCGATTGAAAAGCGCCCGGCCGTCGAGGTCGTGTTGACCACGCTGCACGCAGGCGGCAAGTTCGACAGCCAGTCCTACGCGGTATCCGGCGGGCTGCACGGTGTCGGCGTCTCGGTCGTCAACGCCCTGTCGACCCGGCTGGACGTGGAGATCCGGAAGGACGGCTACGTCTGGCGTCAGTCCTACGAGATGAGCCAGCCTGTCACCCGGGTGATCCGCGGCGAGCCGACGGACGAGACTGGCACGATCATCACGTTCTGGCCTGACGGCAGCATCTTCGAGACCACCGAGTGGTCGTTCGAGACGCTGTCCAGGCGGATGCAGGAGATGGCCTTCCTCAACCGCGGGCTGTCGATCACCATGACCGACGAGCGGCCCGAGCACATCACGCCGGACGCGCCGAGCACTGTCAGCTACCACTATGACGGCGGGATCGCCGACTTTGTCAGCTACCTGAACGCCACCAAGGAGCCCGTACACGAGTCGGTAATCGACTTCGGCGAGGAGGGCGACGGTATCGCGGCCGAGATCGCGATGCAGTGGACCGGCTCCTACTCCGAGTCCGTGCACACCTTCGCCAACACCATCAACACGGCCGAGGGCGGCACCCACGAGGAGGGCTTCCGGTCGGCGCTGACGACGATCGTCAACCGGTACGCCAGGGACCAGAAGTACTTGCGGGACAAGGATGACAACCTCCTCGGCGAGGACATCCGCGAGGGACTCACGGCGATCGTCCACGTGAAGCTCTCCGAGCCGCAGTTCGAGGGCCAGACAAAGCAGAAGCTCGGCAACACCGAGGCCAAGTCCTTCGTCCAGAAGGTCACCAACGATCACCTGAAGGACTGGTTCGACCGCAACCCTGGCGAGGCCAAGGGCATCATCCTCAAGGCCACCCAGGCCGCCAGGGCGCGGATCGCTGCCCGCCAGGCCAGGGACCTGACCCGCAAGAGCGCCATGGGCGGCTCCGGGCTGCCCGGAAAGCTCGCGGACTGCCAGTCCGGGGACCCGTCGATCTGCGAGATCTACATCGTCGAGGGCGACTCAGCCGGGGGCTCGGCCAAGGGCGGCCGCGACTCTAAGTTCCAGGCGATCCTGCCCATTCGCGGCAAGATCCTGAACGTCGAGAAGGCCAGGATCGACCGGGTCCTCAAGAACAACGAGGTCCAGTCGATGATCACGGCGCTCGGCACCGGGATCCACGACGAGTTCGACATCGCCAGGCTCCGCTATCACCACATCATCTTGATGGCAGATGCCGATGTGGACGGTCAGCACATCACGACACTGCTCTTGACCCTGCTCTTCCGGTTCATGAAGCCGTTGATTGAGGCCGGCCACGTCTACCTGGCGCAGCCGCCGCTGTACAAGGTCAAGTGGGACGGCCGCAGCGTTCCGCCGAGCTACGCCTACTCCGACAAGGAGCGGGATGCCGTGATCGAGGCGGGCATCGCCGAGGGTCGCCGGGATCCCCGGTCCCGCGATGGCGTGCAGCGGTACAAGGGCCTCGGCGAGATGAACGCCACCGAACTGTGGGACACCACCATGGACCCGGCCCGGCGGCTGCTCAAGCAGGTCACCGTGGACGACGCTGCTCAGGCCGACGAGATGTTCAGCGTGCTGATGGGTGAGGACGTCGAGGCGCGGCGGTCGTTCATCCAGCGCAACGCCAAGGACGTCAAGTTCCTAGACATTTAATTTCGGGAACGGGGTCGCAGCCGCCGGCGTCAGCCTGCCGGGACGCGGCCGAAGGAAGGACTGGTAAGTGCCAGACGTGACTACACCCGAGGCTCCGTCGGAGGGCCGAGGCCGTACCGAGCCCGTCGACATCCAGGTCGAGATGCAGCGCAGTTTCCTCGACTATGCGATGTCCGTCATCGTGGGCCGGGCGCTGCCGGATGTCCGCGACGGCCTCAAGCCGGTGCACATCCGGATCCTGTACGCGATGTACGACGGCGGATACCGGCCGGACCGCGGCTACAACAAGTGCGCCCGGGTGGTCGGCGACGTGATGGGCAACTACCACCCGCACGGCGACTCGGCTATCTACGACACCCTGGTCCGGATGGCGCAGGACTGGGCCATGCGCATGCCGCTAGTCGACGGCCAGGGCAACTTTGGCTCGCCGGGCAACGACCCCGCCGCAGCGATGCGCTACACCGAATGCCGGCTGAGCCCGCTGGCCATGGAGATGCTGCGGGACATCGACAAGGAGACTGTCGATTTCCGCCCCAACTACGACGGCCGGTCTGCCGAGCCTGTCGTCCTGCCGGCGCGGTTCCCCAACTTGCTGGTGAACGGTTCCGAGGGCATCGCGGTGGCGATGGCCACCAAGATCCCGCCCCACAATCTGCGCGAGGTTGCGGCTGGCGCGCAGTGGTGCCTCCAGAACTTTGACGCCACCGACGAGGAGCTGCTGGACGCGCTGCTGGAGCGGATCAAGGGGCCGGACTTCCCGACGTCAGGCCAGATCGTAGGGCGCCGCGGCATCCAGGACGCCTACCGGACCGGCCGCGGCTCGATCACTATGCGTGCCGTTGTCGAGGCAGAAGAGGACAGCAGGGGTCGTACCGCCCTGGTCGTGACGGAGCTGCCATTCCAGGTAAACCCGGACAGCCTGATCGAGAAGATCGCAGAGCTCGCCACTGACGGGCGGATCCCTGGCATCGCGAACGTGCAGGACGAAAGCAGCGCCCGGGTGGGCCGGCGGATCGTCATCGCGCTGAAGCGCGATGCCGTGGCGAAGGTCGTCCTGAACAACCTGTACAAGCACACGCAACTGCAGGACACGTTCGGCGCCAACATGGTTGCCCTGGTCGACGGTGTGCCACGCACGTTGCGCCTGGATCAGATGATCAGGTACTGGGTCGCACACCAGATCGAGGTCGTCGTCCGGCGCACTCAGTACCTGCTACGCAAGGCGCGCGAGCGGGCACACATCCTGAGCGCCCTGCTGAAGGCTATCGACCGGATCGATGCGGTAATCGCCCTGATTCGGGCGAGCGAGTCGGCGAACGCCGCGCAGCAGGGCCTGATGGACCTGCTGGAGATCGACGAGATTCAGGCCCGCGCCATCCTCGACATGCAGCTTCGGCGGCTGGCGGCGCTGGAGCGGCAAGCGCTGACCGATGAGTACGAGCAGCTGATGGCCGAGATCGCCGGCTACGAGGCGATCCTGGCCTCACCGGAAGAGCAGCGGCGAGTAGTGAGCACCGAGCTGGCCGAGATCACCGAGCGGTTCGGCGACGACCGGCGGACCGAGATCATCGCGTACGACGGCGACATGTCCATGGAGGACCTGATCGCCGAAGAGGACGTCGTCGTCACGATCACCCGCGGCGGCTACGCCAAGCGCACGAAGGCGGACCTGTACCGGGCGCAGCGCCGCGGCGGCAAGGGCGTACGCGGTGCCCAGCTGCGGACCGACGACATTGTTGATCACTTCTTCGTGACGACCACGCATCACTGGATCCTGTTCTTCACGAACAAGGGCCGGGTGTACAGGGCGAAAGCCTACGAGTTGCCAGAGGCCGCTCGCGACGCCCGCGGCCAGCACGTCGCCAACCTGCTGGCGTTCCAGCCGGACGAGCGCATCGCCGAGGTGCTGGCACTGCGGGACTACACCGTGGCGCCGTACCTGGTGCTGGCCACGTCCTCGGGCCTGGTGAAAAAGTCGCGCCTCACGGACTTCGACTCCTCACGCTCGGGTGGCATCATCGCGATCAACCTGCGCGAGGACGACGAGGTCATCGCGGCGCGGCTGGTATCGGCGGATCAGGATCTGCTGCTGGTGAGCAGGCACGCCCAGTCGATCAGGTTCCGGGCCAGCGACGAGGCACTCCGGCCCATGGGACGAGCGACGTCCGGGGTCATCGGGATGCGGTTCACCGACGGCGACCAGTTGCTTGGCATGCACGTGGTCGACGAGGGCGCCGACGTGCTGGTGGCGACGGGCGGCGGCTATGCGAAGCGGACGCCGGCCGACCAGTACCCGGTCCAGGGCCGCGGCGGCCTCGGCGTCGTCACCGCTCGGATTGTCGAAGCGCGCGGCGAGCTGATCGGCGCACTGATGGTGCATCCGGACGACGAGGTGTTCGCGATCACGTCGGCAGGCGGCGTGATCAGGACCGCGGCAGCGCAGATTAAGCTGTCCGGCCGCCAGACCATGGGCGTCCGGCTGGTGAACCTCGGCGAGGGGCACAGCCTGGTCGCGATCGCCAGGAACGCCGAGGCCATCGACAACACCCTCATTGCGGACGCCGAAGCCGATGGCGACGTCGAAGACGTCGATGAAGACGGCGAAGTGACGGCGGCGGGGGTGGCGGACGCGGCCGATGTCGTGGACTTCGCGGAGGCTGACGACTTGGCCGATATTGCCGAGACCGAGACCGAGGCCGGCGATCCGGAAGATGATGGAGACGCTGAGTAGCCGTTTCGCGATTCACCTGGCAGTTGATGGTGCTGAAAGCATCATGCCTGGTAGGCGTCTTGACGTACCGTGTATCGTGCCGAAAGTAACTCAAAATGCTGACTGGTACCGGGGGATGCCGGGCTGCGGCGTAGCTTGGGGAAGGCCGCCTGGATGGCGGTTGTGATCGGCGCAACGATCGGGTCCGCTCGGGCGTCATAAGAGAAGCCGTAGAAGACAGTCTGATTTACGCGAATCAGACCCAGCTGGCCGGGGATAACCTCTTGTCAGTGAACGGTGCGGAGGAGGACGGGGTGGACAACCGCGTGGAAGCGCCATCGCGGACGCCAGGGGACGGCTCTGGAAGCGCGAGCTCAAGCGAGGGCTCGGAGGCCGCTGCCGGGGACACCGGCGACGCGGCCGGTACGCCGTCGGGTAGCCCATCGGCTAGCCCGCCAACGCCGCAGGCCGCCAGTCAGACAGTGCCGCCGCAGGCCGCCAGTCAGACAGCGCCGCCGCAGACCCCGACCCAGACGGTGCCGTCGCTCATGTCGGCCCATCCGCCAGCCGCTAACGGCAGCCCACCTAACGGCAGCCCAGCCAATGGTCAGGGCTCTGGCTGGGGCGGCACGTCGCCGATGGCGGCTGTGTCAGGCGTAGCCAGCGGCGCTCGCGGCCTGGCGGCAAAGGTCGGCGCGTCGTTGTCCGGTCTCACCACGTCCAGGACGAAGGGCCAGCCGAGGCCCAAGGGCCAGCAACTTCGCCAGCCAGGCGCTGGCAACTCGCAGGGCGCCCCGTTGGGCCGGCCACAGCAGTCGGGCCGGCCACAGCAGTCGGGCCGCGCGGAGGCCGGCAACGGACCGCAGCCTGGGAGCGGGCAGCAGACCAGGAGCGCGCTGCTCAGCCTTCAGCGGGTCGAACCCATGTCGGTCATGAAGTTCAGCTTCCTGATCTCGCTGGTCGGCTGGGTCGTCGTGTTCATCGCGGTCGCAGTCATTTACTTCACGCTGTCCAAGCTCGGCGTGTTCACCAAGATTGAGACGACGGTAGGCCTGGTGACCTTCAATAAGAATCACCCGGGCTCCAACGCCTCCAGCTGGTTTAGTGCTTCGCGCGTCCTTGAGTACACGGCGCTGGTGTGCACCATTAACGCGATCCTGTTCACTGCGCTCGCGACCGTTGGCGCGGCTCTGTACAACCTGGTGACGAGCCTCACCGGTGGCATTGAGGTAACACTGCGGGAATCCGACTGAGCAGCTAGACCCACCTTGCGGTAACCTAAGCCGGCGTGCCAGATGCAGCAACACAGATGCAGGCAAGACTGGCATGACTTCGGGCCTGTAGCTCAGACGGTTAGAGCGCTTCCCTGATAAGGAAGAGGCCGGAGGTTCAAGTCCTCCCAGGCCCACCACGAAGGACCGCAGGTCTGAGGCCTGTTTCTCGTGATTATCGCGATCATGAGGGGCGGGCCTTCTTTCGTCCAAGCGTCACTGGTGCGTCAGACCGCCGCGCCCACGATTCAAGCACGCGGCTGTGAGCATCGGGTGCGAGGTGGGCATTACGCTGCGTCGTGGCGAAGCTCTCGTGGCCGAGGAGCGCCTGGACGTCGTAGAGCGGGACGCCATCCTGTACCAGCCAGCTCGCCGCCGTGTGCCGCATGATCCGCGGCGGGAAGCGGCGGATCTTGTGCTGCGGGTCGTCGCAGAACTGCAAGTCGCTCTCGCCAGGCCGGTAGTCATCGGACTCGGCCGGCGCGAGCAGACCGCACAGCCGGGCTGCGTCCACAGCCGGGTACCAGATGCGGTCGCGGAAGTTGCCGTCACTGACCGGGCCTCCAGAGGGAGCGGTGAACACCAGCGCGTCACGCTGCCTCCCGGCCGTCCTGCGTGACGCGAGGGCCGGTCCCTGACGTGCAACGCCGTGGGCAGACGCTGATGACGACCGGCTGCATGCCCCTGCAGGCGGTGGCCGACCGGGAACCCACGTGCCACTGCCCGCATGCGCTGGCCGAGCAGCCCCGCGGCGCCGACCACCTGCGGGTGTCCTGCCGGGCGGCCGGCCGCGGCAGTGTCTGGTACAAGCCGCGGCACGAAGCCGGACGCTAGCTCAGCTCGCACTGCGGCCGGCTGAAGCGGTTCCCAACAACCCCGGTGGTCGCTAAAAGTACGTACTTTCACGGACGCGAGCGCCTGCCGCCAAGGAGCACCATGGCCGGAAGCAGACCCGTCGGCCCACTCCTCTCGGACCGGCGGGCCGCTCACGAGAGGAGAGCAGGAAATGCGCGCACGCACACGTTTACTCGCTATCGGGGGCGTGATGGCCCTCACGGTTGGCGGGGGAACCGCCTTCGCCGCGATGGCCGGAGGCCCGGTGAGCAACGGAGTCGTCCAGGGCTGCTATGACAGCGGCGGCAACCTCAAGGTGCTGCTGCCCGGCGAGACCAGCTGCCCCAAGGGCTACACAGCGCTGGACTGGAATCAGACTGGCTCAGCGGGTGCCACAGGCCCGTCTGGACCCGCCGGCCCGGCAGGAGCTACGGGACCGCAAGGCCCGCAGGGCGTGGCTGGCGCAGACGGTGCTACAGGTGCTACAGGTGCGACAGGCCCAGCGGGACCGCAAGGGCCGCCCGGACCGACTGTCACGGTCACCGCGACGCCCACCCCCACACCTACGGCTACGCCGACCTCGACCCTAGTGGCGTCACCAGCTGGCACGGCGTGCGGCGGGGGCTCAGTCCAGCTGGTGCCGGGCGCTCACGGGGACAGTCTCAGCAAGAGCGGCGTCAGCGTCGGCAGTTCTTACGCCTGGTATCAGGTCACTACATCGACGTCACTGTCCATGACGGCCACGCTGGTCGGAGACACGCTCGGCGGGTCGGTCCCAGCCGCATCGAATGATGTCATGGACGTCTCTACCGACTGCGCCGGCGACAACCTGACGACGGCTGCGACCGGCTTCACAGGGATGGACGCCGAAGGGATTTACTTCATCAAGGTCTACGAAGGCAGCGGCGGCACGGACGGAGGTTTCACGCTGACCGTTAGTGACTAGCGAGTAATCCGCGCGGTACAGGGACGGTTGGAACCCCAGGGTTCCGGCCGTTTCTGCATTAAACTTGGTGGCACCAAGGTTTTCGTCACCACTCCATGGCGCCCCAGTGCGCGAGGGCCCGATCCCGGAATGGCAGCGGCCCCGCTCGCCGTGGGGGATAGGCCAGCGGGGCTGCTACAGACTCGACGCTCTGCGACGGTTTGGGGTTTACATCATCTGTACGACTTTTCCGCACCTTGTGACTGACTCGGACCGCCGCCGGGTCCTCCCCGCCCAGGGCAGCGGAGTTACGCCCGGGCGGCGCTGGCGGCGCTCGCCGCGAGGAGCAGCGGATTGAGCGGTCGTTAGCCACTCCTGCGGGTAGGTCCTCAAGCAAGTCAGCACGGCCCGAGTTCGGGGACATCGATGCCGAAATACATGATCTCTATGAGGTACTCGCCCGGCTCCTTGGGCCCGCATGATCACCAGCCATGGCGACCGGACGAAGGCGCTGCGGCGCATGATGGAAGCCCTCGGCGGCAGCCTCGAGAGTATGTACTGGCAGTTCGGTACTGAGGATTCAGTGGCCGTCGGGGAGCTTACCGACTCGGTCTCGGCAAGTGCGTTGCACGCGGCCCTGATCAAGACGGGTGCCTTCATGAGTGTGGAAACGCAGGAGCTGCTGACCCAGGACCAGCTCCTGCAATGCCTGGAGCTGGCCAGAGATACGGCGGAGGTCTTCGAGGTGCCCGGCCGGCAGGGCTGAGCGTGGCTGAAGCCCGGCACCTGCGAGTCTTCTGCCACACATCAGGCGGCGGGCCGGTCTGGTACCGGCCCCGCCACGAAGCCCCACGCTAGCTCAGCTCGCGCCGCGACCGCCTGAAAGCTGCTGCAGCCATCGCCGTGGTCGCTAAAGGCTAGGGGATACCCCTGATGCGAGCGCGTGCCGCCGAGGCTCATCATGTGCGCAGGCGGACCTGCCGGCCACTCCTCTCGGTCGGCCGGCTGCTCGCGAGAGGAGAGCGGGACATGCGCGCACGCACGGGTTTACTCGCAATCGGGGGCGCGATCGCCCTCACGGTCGGCGGGGGCACCGCCTACGCCACGATCGCCGCGAGCCCGGTCTCCAGCGGGGTCATTACCGGCTGCTACACCAACGCCGAGGTTAACGGCAGCCACGTCTTCGTGCTGCAGGACGCGGGCACGAGCTGCCCGAAGGGCACAACAGCGGTTAGCTGGAACCAGACCGGGTCTGCTGGCGCGACAGGGGCAACGGGCGCGACAGGCCCGGCAGGACCGATGGGCCCAGCAGGCGCAACGGGAGCCACGGGGCCGACGGGAGCGACGGGCCCCCAGGGGCCGATCGGGCTCACAGGACTCACCGGATCGACAGGCCCGCCAGGCACCAACGGCACCAACGGCGCGGGCGTGCTGGCTAGCGACGGCTCGCCCGGCGTCGGCTCCTCCTGCACCGCCGGTGACACCGATATCGACTACACGACCGGGGAGGTTTACACGTGCCCCGCGGCAGAGTGGATGGACAGTAACTACAGCATCGCGGGACCGGCGGGAGCCGCAGGACCAGCAGGCGCGGCAGGACCGCAGGGACCGGCAGGGCCGTCAGGCGCGGCTGGCGCGGTGTCGTCGCTGGATCAGCTCAACGGGATTCCCTGTGACAACGGATTCGGAACTACCCAGCTCAGCTATCCGAACGGCAGCGACGGGGCCGTGAGCATCACATGCAATAACTTCACGATCACCCCGGAACCAGTCGGCCGAACCACTAACGCTACTGCGTATGCAGTAACAGCATCCTGCGGTGGCGGCGAGGTCTCCGTGAACGGAGTAAATGTCGGCACCTCCTATGCGCTCTTCAAGGTGACCGTCGAAAACGACTGCACGCTGAACCTGTCGCTAAGCACCAGCGAGGACGTTTTCGATACAGACACGGCTGCGGGACCGATCGTCACAGCCGTGGACAGCGACACCGAGACCGCAGCGGGGACCTATT
>DATHPF010000006.1:0-2557 GCA_035484155.1 Streptosporangiaceae bacterium | reverse complement strand
TGTCTTGGGCACGTGGGACCCCGCCCTCTTTGACGAAGACCTGCGTACCGGTATCGCGCACGCCGAGTACCAGGTCGCCGTGGAGGCCGACCAGCTCGATCTAGAGGCGCGCCTGGGGTGGATCGTGCTGGTGCGGGGAGCAGCGCATCACCTGGATACCGAGGCCGAGCGCGCGCCGCTCATCGGCGCCGGGCTTGAGCCGTGGATCGAGGGGGTGCCCGCGCACTTCATCCGGGTGACCCCCACCAGCATGTGGGGCAACCGTGTCCTTCGGCCATGATCGCCGCCTTAACGCTGGCGCTCCAAGTGATTCTGGCTTTGTGAAGTCAACGCACAAGACTGCTTTGCCCATCCAGCAGACATAATCTGGGTCACCGCGAGCGGCTGACCACCCGGGCACCCACGTCACCTCGCACTCGGGGCACGTCCTCAGGCTGCCGACGAGACCGAGGGCTGCTCCCCGCTCGCCGCAATTCCAGCACAGATCAGGATCGGGCTGTCGCCGATGTCCGCTCATGTTTTTTCGCTGCCTTTCGCCACGCTTAAGCTGTGTCACCCGTCCGCCAATCAGGCTGGCCGTCCCCGTGCCTTCACGATCGCACCTACGGGAGCTGCCAGTCATCGGCGCTGGCCGCCATCTACGACTTACGGCTAACCAGAAGTTACGGGTGGCCCGGTCGCCCGCGTGGTCGGCGAACGCGGACAGCAGCAGCGACCAAGAGCACCGTCAAGGCCAGAGCGCGACCGGTTAGGCTCAGGCCAGGGGGTAGTCACAGGAAGCCATCCGCTTCTAAGGGCCGCCACCCTCCTGACGCATGCGCCACGGTGGCGTCGGGCTGACACAGGGGCTTGGTGATCGCCATGGAGCAATACAGCAAGCAACACGTGCTCGACGTGCTGCATACCCTGCAGCGCCCAGACCTAGCTGACGAGGCCTCGCGGGACCTGCCTGATCCGGTTGATATTGATCGGCTCGTGCCGTGGATGCTGGAGCACGGCCTTAGCCGCGATGAAATCGTTAGCCGGATGGGCGGCAGCCCATGAGTCAGGAGGTTCGCCGCGGGCCTCTCGGGCCTCCGGCGGCAGAAGGATCAGGGCATGATTCTTCGGGCCCCTGAAGTCCAGCACCACGCGCTCGGACTTCCCGCCGTGCGAATTGTGGAACTCGGCAATCCGCCCGATCAGCTGGTCGCGTCCCAGCTTGGTCTCCCGGCTCCAGAAGTTGCAGCACGGGATAACCAGCACCGCTGACTTTGCTGCGGACTCCACCACGCTGCGCAAGGCTTCGTCGGGATGAAGCCCGACGACGAGGTCGTAGTAGTCCGCCATCGAGGCGTCGAAGGCCTCCACTCGCGCAGGTACGCCGGTCAGGGTCCAGCCGCGCGGATCTATGACCTCCGCATCAACCCCGAGCCGCTTGCGCAGTATCCGGGTCAGCATTCCCTGCCCACCGCCAACGTCGGCGACGTGGCGCGCATGAGGAAAGCGCTCGGCGATGAATTCTGCCACTACCTCAAATCGCGCTGGGTCGCCATGACACCGGTGACGGCTCATTTGAGCGCTTGTGCGGACAGGGCCGTGAGCCAGCCGAAGCCGGTCACGATGCTGGCTCGCTGGAACAATCCGGCGAGATCGACCAGCCGGGGTGATTGATCAAAGCCGGCCCCGGCGAGCACCGTGGTCGCCAGCATGGTCGTCGCGGTAGCGGCGCAGTACAGGCCGAATCGGCGGTGGCCGGTCCGGACCGACCGCCAGCTGCTAGTGAACGCGGCGGCGGGCAGGCCGAGGAACACCGGGACTGCTGCCAGGTTATGCATCATGCCGGTGCGGCTGAGCTGGGTGAGCGCGTCGGGTGTTCCTGGCGGGTACCCGCTGACCGGGTCGGTAGCAAAGACGGCGGCGCCGATGAGGCCGGCTCCCGCTGCGCCGATCAGGGCTCGGCCCGCCCGCGTGCTGAGCGTGGGGTCACCGGCGCGCTCCAGGCCGGCGGCGCCGGCCAGGACCAGCGTCCCGGTCACGGCGAAGTTCGCGGTCTGGATCCAGCCGCGCGGCCCGAGCGCCAGCGAGCTGACCGGATGGCGCGAAGGCCGGTACGCGGACCGGGTGGCGCCCTCGACTAGGAACGTCGTGATGAAGGCCGGCCCGGCAGCCAGGCCGCAGGACAGCAGGCCGCGAGTCCACCTCGCCGATCGGCCATGCGTGCTGGCGGGCTCCATGACCAAAGGGTAGCGAGCCAGCGCGGCCGCGTACCGTTCCGGTCGGATTGTCGCATTCACCTATAGACGGACAGCAGGGTATCTCGAATATGAGATACCCTCAACGGTATGAGAAGCGCACAGAGCGAGTCGGCATCCGGCGAGCCAGCGGCCGGGCTGGAAGCCGGGTCGCTCCCGGTCATGCCTGGCTTCCGCGAGATGGCGCTGCGCCGGGCGGATGAGCAGGCGACTCAGATGGCCAAAGACCGTGGCCGGCTGGTCCGTGAGCTGGCCGGGCAGCGGCAGGCGGCTGGCCTGTCCCAGACCGAGGTGGCGGCGCGGATGGGAACCTCCCAGTCCGC
>DATHPF010000005.1:0-3243 GCA_035484155.1 Streptosporangiaceae bacterium | reverse complement strand
CGCCTGACAGCGCGGCCCGGCGCGCGTCGAAACCCAGCGCCCGCAGACTGCGCTGCAGCATGAGGCGGCGAAAACCTGGCGCCGCAGTCCTGGCGTCCGCAACGCCCCGGGGCGGCCCGCCGTAACCGCTCTGCTTCGGCCGGCCAGCGGGCCAAGCCCGGCCATCTCAGTTCCTGCCGGACTCAGAACAGGTGGTCGCGGAACCCGGCTCGGCAGGATGGCTGCCGGCTCACCGTTAGCGGGCAGACCGCGAATTGTCGCTTGGATCCTGCGCGATGCTCGTGATCGCGTATAGGCCGCGGCTGGTGCGGTGGACCTTTCCCTGCGCGACTGCCTGTCTCAGGGCCGGAGCGAACCGGCCCGGACCCCACTGGCCGGCGTGGACCAGCTGGGCGAGTTGCGGTCGTTCGAGCGGGCCATCGCCAGCCAGTACCGCGACTATCGCCTCGACCTCTCGGCCGCGGGCGGTGTCCACCAGCGGGGAGCTGTAGGGGGCGTGCATCGGCGACCAGTGCCGGTAGGCCGCCTGCGGCGTGACGGGCTGCTCGATCCGGCGGCGCTGGCGGGTGCGAGTTGTGCGGGCCCCGACGGAGTCGCTTGCGTCGGCGGGGACCGCTGCCGGTTGCGCGGCGTCCTCGGCGGTCAGCGGAGTGGCGATCTCCTCCAGTGGTTTCTGCTCGGCGTTGACACCCAGCCACACCTCGACCAGCCCGGCGGCGATCATCAGGACCGCGCCGATGAGATAGCCGATGGTCAGATCCCCGCGTTTCCCCGAAGCGATCAGCGCGCCGAACAGCACTGGCCCGGAAATGCCTCCCACGCCGGTGCCGATGGCGTAGAAGAACGCGATGGCCAGCGCGCGGGTCTCCATCGGGAAGATCTCGCTGACCGTCAGGTACCCGGCGCTGGCGCCGGCCGAGGCGAAGAAGAAGATGATCACCCAGGCGATTGTCTGAGTGGTCGCGGTGAGCGCGCCGGTGTCGAACAGGTAGGCGGTGATGGCTAGCAGCGCGCCGGACAAGATGTAGGTCCCGGAGATCATGATCTTGCGGCCGATGGTGTCGAAGAACCGGCCGAGCAGCAGGGGGCCAAGGAAGTTCCCGGCCGCGAACGGCAGCAGGTACAGCCCGACGCTGCCCGGCGCCACCTTGTAGAAGGTTGTCAGCGCGATCGCATAGGTGAAGAAGATCGCGTTGTACAGGAATGCCTGGCCGATGAACAGGGAGAAGCTGAGTGCAGAGCGCCGGGGATATTGCCCGACCAGGGTTTTGGCGATGGTGATGAAGCCGATCGCGTGCCGCTGCCGGACTGTGATCTCTTCCTCAGGTTCGGGTAGCTGGCTAGTCCCGGTCGAGGAACGTACCTGCTCCTCGATGTCGCCGACGATATCGTCGGCTTCCTGCTCGCGGCCATGGATGAAGAGCCAGCGGGGGCTTTCCGGCACGTTGCGGCGGACCAGCAGGATCACCAGCGCTAGCAGCACGCCAAGTCCGAAGCACAGCCGCCAGCCGAGGTCCGGGCCCAGGATCTTCGGGTCGAGTAGGACCAGCGTGGCAGCCGCGCCGGCGGCAGTGCCGAGCCAGTACGAGCCATTGATGATCAGGTCGACCCGGCCGCGGACGCGGGCGGGAATTAGCTCGTCGATGGCGGAATTGATCGCAGAATACTCGCCGCCGATACCGGCGCCGGTGATGAACCGGAACAGCAGGAACCACCAGGGGGCGAACGACAGGGCTGTCAGCGCGGTGGCGGCGAGATAGACAGCCAGAGTGATCATGAACAGTTTCTTGCGGCCGAACCGATCGGTGAGATAGCCGAATCCCAGCGCACCTGTGCAGGCGCCGAGAATGTAGATCGAACCGGCCAGGCCGACTTGCGACAGGCTCAAATGCAGCCCGCTCGCCTTGCTGGTGAGAGTCGGGCCGACGGCGCCGACGATCGTTACTTCCAGCCCGTCCAAGATCCACACCGTGCCGAGGCCGATGACGACCATCCAGTGCCAGCGGGCCCACGGCAGCCGGTCAAGCCGGGCCGGGATCCTGGTGGTGATCGTCGAAGTCTGTGTCTCGGTCATGGCGGTCTCCTCAGCGCGGCGCCGCAAGCTGCCCCGCGCTGGCACGCCCAAACCCGGCTGGACGGCACTGTGCTTCGCGGCCGGCCAGGTTCTGCTCGTGGTGTGTCCACTTCGCGCGCTGACGTGCTGGGCCTGAGTTGCATGCGAATTCACTCGACCGCCGCAGCGGTCGTCGTGGGTGCCTGCGTTCTGTGCGGCTGCGCGTGTGGACGCCAGCGGACTCGGGCGTGCGCCCGCAACTCGTACAGACCGACGGTCGCGTGCAGCTGTTCCTCATCAGCGCCGGTCGGCCGGGCCCGGGCGCGGTCTGGATCCAGCTGAGCTCGGCCCTGCGCTGGGCGCTCGAGTTCAGTGGCGGCGCCACGCAGACTGTGCTCAACCTGCGCGACGGGAAACTCGGCAGCATCGACTTCACGGCTGGGTCAAGCCTGGCGACATGGGCGGTTTGCGGCATCGAGCTAGGGGCAGCTAGCGGCTCGACTATTTCGGCCGGTCGGCAAGTCGCGAGGCGAGCGGAGTCGCTCAAGTGCAGCATTTCATCGGTGCTTACGGCTACTTCGCGATCTTCATTCTGATGGTGGCGGAGTCCGCCTGCATCCCCGTTCCCTCCGAACTGACGATGCCCCTCGGCGGAGCGCTGGCAGCGGGTGCGGTGCCCGGCGTCAACCTGAGCCTTGCGCTGGTCATCGTTGTCGGCGTAGCCGGCAACGTTGTCGGGAGCTACATCGCCTGGGCCGTCGGGCGATATGGCGGTCAGACCCTCTGGTGCAGCCTGACCAGGTTCGTCGCCGGGAGCGACGATGGCAGTGCGAGGGCGGAGCGATGGTTCGACAGATACGGTGCGCGCTCGGTCTTCATCGGCCGGCTCCTGCCGGTGATCAGGACATTCATCTCGCTGCCCGCCGGATTTAGCGGGATGTCGCCCGTCCGCTTTGGTCTGTATACGGTCGCTGGCTGCGTACCGTGGATCGCTGGCCTGGGCTGGGCGGGCTGGGCGGCTGGCACGAACTGGCGTCGAGTCACAGGTTTAGTGCAGGAAGCCGGGTATGTCGTCGGCGGCCTAGCTGTCGTGCTCCTGGCGGTCGCGATCATCGTCGTCATTCGAGTGCGCCGCAGGCGCCGGAGAGTGGCAACGGACATGGCGGCACGCGCCAACTTCTCCGAACGCA
>DATHPF010000004.1:0-9413 GCA_035484155.1 Streptosporangiaceae bacterium | reverse complement strand
GTACCAGGTCTCGATGCGGTCCAGGCTGCTCGTCGCGGATGGCGACCACGTCCGCGTCGGCCAGCAGCTCATCGCTGGCGCGGTCAACCCGCACGAGGTGCTGCGCATCCTCGGCTCGCGCGAGGTGCAGCTGCACCTGGTCCACGAGGTGCAGGAGGTCTACCGGTCTCAGGGCGTGTCGATCCACGACAAGCACATCGAGATCATCATCCGGCAGATGCTCAAGCGGGTGAACGTCATCGAGTCCGGCGACACCGACCTGCTGCCCGGCGAGCTGGTGGAGCGGCCGAAGTTCGAGGAGGTCAACCGCGCTGTCGTCGAGGCAGGCGGCACCTCAGCGGCAGGCCGTCCGCAGCTCATGGGGATCACGAAGGCATCGCTGGCCACCGAGTCGTGGCTGTCGGCGGCTTCCTTCCAGGAGACCACCAGGGTCCTGACCGACGCGGCGATCCACGCCAGGTCGGACTCGCTCGTGGGCCTGAAGGAGAACGTGATCATCGGCAAGCTGATCCCGGCCGGCACCGGCATGCAGCGCTATCGCAGCCTGCGCGTCGAGCCGACGGAGGAGGCCAAGGCCGCGGTCTACCCGCCGACCTCCTACGACAGTCCGGCGGAGTACTCCTTCGGCCCGGTGGCCGGGCAAGCCATTCCGCTCGAGGAGTACGACTTCGGGGCCTACAACAGGTAGGAACGGGCTCGTTATCGGACGGCGCCGCGACCTGACGGTCGCGGCGCCGTTCTGCTTTCCCAGGGGCAGGGGCCGCGAACTGACGGTCGCGGCGCCGTTCTGCTTTCCAGGGGCCGCGAGCTTCGGTCGCGGCGCCTCTCTTGCTTCCCCAGTGGCCGCGCGCGTTTGCGCGACTCGATTTGCGGTAGTGGGCGCGGTCGTGACGACGCGCAGGCGGATTCGGCCCCGTTCCGGGTCCTGGTCCCCGTCTCGGCAACCGCGGCAACGGGCCGCTAACGGCGCGCTGGCGCGTGCGTGCGGAGCTGTCCTCGTCGGGTTGCGGTATCCGATCGTCGCGGGCTGGATCGTCGCCGTGGTCGCGGCCATGCACTTCCTGCCCCAGCTCAGCCAGTCCGGTGACGCGGCCAGCCTCGTTCCCTCGACCGCGGCCGCGGTCCAGGCCGAGGTGACCGCGACCAGGATCTTCGGCGAGCCCCTCGACGCGCAGGTGGCCGTAGTCCAGCGCGCCGCGCGGGGCCTGACGTCGAGGGCTCAGGCCGACGCGGTACGCAACGCCATCTCCGTCGACACCGGCCAGGCCGCGGGAAGCCCGATCGCCGGCCTGGCCGGCGCGGTGCCGATCCCGAACACCGGCGGCGATTTCCCCGGCTCACGTGAGCGGTCGACGACCGTCATCACCTACCTGTACTTTCGGCCCGGCCTGTCCCCAGCCGCGCAGACGCTCGCTGGCGAGCTTTACGCCCGCCGGTATGCGTCCGCGCCCGCGGATCACCTGGTTGGCATCACCGGCGTCGCACCGGCGATCGACGAGCAGGGCGTCATCATCAGTCAGCACCTGCCGTGGGTGGAAATCGCGACCGTGCTGGCGATCTTCCTGATCGTCGGCTTCTTCTTTCTCTCGCCAGGTGCGCCGCTCGCGACGCTGGCCTGCGCTGGCACCGCGTATCTGCTCGCCGTCCGCGTTGTCGCCTGGGTGATGCAGCTGATGCACGTGACGCTGCCCCCGGATGTCGAGCCGGTGCTCATCGTGCTGCTGCTCGGCGTCACGACGGACTACTCAGTCTTCTTCATGTCGGGCATGCGCGACCGGCTGGCCGAGGGACTGCCGCGCGTCCAGGCGGCCCGGCTCACGACCGCGGAGTACGCGCCGATCATTCTCGCGGCTGGCGTCCTGGTCGCGGCGGGCACGGCGGCGCTCGGCGTGGCGAAGATGCAGCTGATCCGCGCCTTCGGTCCGGCGCTCGCGGTGACCGTGCTGACCGCGATGCTGGTGTCACTCACACTCGCACCCGCCCTGATCGGTATCTTCGGCAGCGCCCTGTACTGGCCGGGACCGCGCTGGTTCCGGGTGGCCAGGAAGGCAGCGCGCCGTGCCGCCGCAGCGCAAGCAGCGGGCGAGTCGTCGTCATCCGTGCCGCGGTCCCCGTGGGCCATCCGGGAAGCCGTGGCCAGGTTCGCGGCGGTGCGTCCGGTCGCGCTCGTGATCGTGGCCGTCTGTGTCCTCGGCCTGCTCGCGGCCGCGCTTGACGCCACCGGCATCCGGCTCGGCGCGCCGCTCGTGACAGCGCTGCCGGCCAGTACCCAGCAGGCACGCGCCCAGGCAGCCGCAGCTCGCGGATTCGCCGTGGGCATCTTGTCGCCGACCGAGATCTTGCTCCTGGCCCCCGGCGTCGGTCACGACACCGCAGCCCTGGGGCGCCTCCAGGCGTTGCTCGGCAAGCAGCCTGGCGTGGCTGGCGTGGTTGGGCCGGCGACGGTGCCGGCTGCGGTGGCAAGGGCCGGCGTCCCGGCGGCAGGCCCCTCCGCGGCGCCGGGCCTGCCGAACCCGATGCTGGCGAAGTCCGGGAACGCGGCCCGGTTTGGCATCATCGAGCGCACCGACCCGCTCGGGCCGACGGCGGTCACCGACGTCGCGTCGCTGCGCGCCAGGCTGCCGGCACTCATCAAGTCCGCTGGCCTCACCGACGTCCGGATCGAGGTCGGCGGCGAGACCGCGGCCGTCGGCGCGGCCGTCAGCTCGACGACCGGCAGCCTGGGTCAGCTGGCCCTGATCATGCTGGCCATTACGTTCGTGCTGCTCGCCATTTTCCTGCGTGCGCTGCTGGCGCCGCTCTACCTGCTGGCCGCCAGCGTGCTGTCCTTGCTGGCGACGCTCGGCCTTACGGTCTGGATCTTCCAGCACCGCCTCGGCTATGACGGCCTGGTGTATTACGTGCCGTTCACGGTGGCGGTGCTGCTGATCTCGCTGGGCGCGGACTACAACGTGTTCGTGGTGGGCCGGATCTGGGCGGAAGCCCGGCGCAGGCCGCTGCGCGAGGCCATCGCGGTGGCCAGCTCGCAGGCCTCGCGCGCGATCACGGTAGCTGGCCTGGCGCTGGCCGCGAGCTTCGCCCTGCTCGCGCTCATCCCGCTGGAGCAGTTCCGCGAGGTAGCTGTGGCGATGGCGGCCGGCATCGTGATCGACGCGATCGTGGCGCGGTCCCTGCTCGTGCCCGCCCTGGTGGCGCTCTTCGGCCGGGCGGGCCTGTGGCCAGGAGGCCGCCGCCTCCCGGCCGCCGCCGACGACCAACGTCATGGCTGGAACCCTCCTGCTGCTGTATCCGCAGTAGGTCGGCAGCCATGACGTTGCAGCGGTTCAAGCCCCCTCCGGCTGCCGCCGGCCGGCGCCTGCCGGCGCCTGCTGGAGCGGCAAGCCGGCCTGTCCGGCGAGCTTCATGAGCGCTTCAGCGTCCGCGGGTGCCGCCGCGTGCTGGTCATTGTTGAAATAGGCGAACACGTCGGCCTCGGGCGGGAACGTGTCCGCGATCCGGCGGAGCCAGGTGCGGAGCGCTTGCGGGCCGTAGTGCGGCCATGGCTGAGCTGCGCCTTCGTGGAACCGCAGGTACCCCCAGTCCGCCGTACGCCACAGCGGGCCGAGCGGCCTGCCGCGCCGGTCTGACCAGCACAGCGCGGCATCGTGGGCCGTCAGGATGTCCCTGACGTCCTGCGTGAGCCAAGACTCGTGGCGGAACTCGACGCAGACGCGATGCTGACCTGGCCGGCTCGCGGGCGGCTCGCCCTGTGCCAGCTCGCCCTGTGCCAGGTCGCCCTGTGCCAGCTTGCTTTGGGCCAGGTCGCCCTGTGCCAGCTTGCTGTGGGCCAGGCTGGCGAACTGCACGGCGAACTGACGCAGGCACTCGTCGAGAGCGGCCGGGTCGGCGCGCATGGTCGGCGGTAGCTGGAGCAGCACCGGCCCCAGGCGGTCACCCAGGTTCGCGGCCACGCCTAGCAGCCGCCCGACCGGCTCGGCCGGCTCGCGCAGCCGCCGGATATGCGTCAGGTACCGGCTGGCCTTCACTGCCATGACGAACCCGGCCGGCGTCCGGGCGCGCCAGGAGGCAACGGTGCCGGCTACCGGCAGGCGGTAGAACGTTCCGTTGTTCTCAACGGTGGGGAACAGGGTCGCATAATGCTCGAGCCACTGGGACACCGGCAGCCGCTGCGGGTAGAACGCCCCGCGCCAGTCCCGGTACTGCCAGCCCGACGTGCCAACGATGAGCGGCACTGGCGTCCCTCCTTCGGTGCAGTCCTGCGCGGGACCTCGGAACTGAGCGTGCCCTGGTCCGGCAGCACTAAAGACGGGGCGTCTGGGAATAAAGCCGCCGAAAAGCTGATTGACACTCCTGTGCCGCAGTAACTCTGGTCGCTGCGAATGTGCGATGGCGGTAGTAAGGCTTTGCTAAGCTAACGCCCAGCGAAGAGCGAGATGCCAGCCCGTTTTGACCAGCGAGCCATGGGTTGGCTATTCTGGTTCTCCGTGCCCATGCCTTATGGGTGCGTGCACGTCTGTGTGACCGCGGTCTCGCGACCTCCGTGGTGATTGACACAGGTTGATCGACCCAGGTTGATCAACACGGTGTTGGTCAACCCAGTCGACAAGCCGCGTGGCCAGGCGGGCAGCATGACTTCCCTTCCGGATTCCGGGTCCGTTTCGGGCCCGGGTGCGTCGTGAACACTGCGACACGCCCGACCGCGGGGGGCGGACGGGCAGCTACCGAGGCAGGAACCAGCAGGTCAAGTACGTCCTAGGCCGCGCCCAGAGCGCGGTTAGGAGCAAACGCTGTGTCGCAGGGCACAGCACCAGAGTGGCCGCGCCTATGGCGCGGCGCCGGGCCAGCCGACGGCCAGCCCGGTCGTAGTAGCAGGCGAGAGCAGCGCCGCAAGGCGCGCGGTAGAGAAAAGACGGAGACGCGTTGCCCACGATCCAGCAGCTAGTCCGCAAGGGCCGGCAGGACAAGGTAGCCAAGAACAAGACTCCGGCGCTGCAGGGCAGCCCGCAGCGCCGCGGGGTGTGTACGCGCGTCTACACCACCACGCCCAAGAAGCCCAACTCGGCGCTGCGGAAGGTCGCCCGAGTCAGGCTGACCAGCAAGATCGAGGTCACCGCCTACATCCCTGGTGTCGGGCACAACCTCCAGGAGCACTCGATCGTGCTCGTGCGTGGCGGCCGCGTTCGTGACCTGCCCGGCGTGCGTTACAAGATCATCCGCGGCTCCCTGGACACTCAGGGTGTCCGTAACCGCAAGCAGGCACGCAGCCGCTACGGCGCGAAGAAGGAGAAGAGCTGACATGCCGCGCAAGGGCCCCGCGACCAAGCGGCCGCTAGTGACCGACCCGGTCTACGGTTCGCCGCTCGTCACATCGCTGGTGAACAAGGTTCTCAAGAACGGCAAGCGGTCGCTCGCCGAGCGGATCGTTTACGGTGCGCTCGAGGGCTGCCGTGACAAGACGGGCAACGACCCCGTGGTCACGCTCAAGCGGGCGCTGGACAACGTCAAGCCCACGCTGGAGGTGCGCAGCCGCCGGGTTGGCGGCGCGACTTACCAGGTGCCGGTTGAGGTCCGCGCCTCGAGGAGCACGACGCTCGCGCTGCGCTGGCTCATCAGCTACTCGCGGGCGCGCCGAGAGAAGACCATGACCGAGCGGCTCATGAACGAGCTGCTGGACGCTAGCAACGGACTCGGAGCGAGCGTCAAGCGCCGCGAGGACACCCACAAGATGGCCGAGTCCAACAAGGCATTCGCTCACTACCGCTGGTAGCGAGCATCCCCCAGATTAAGGATCGAGGATCACAGGCCGTGGCCGCCACACAGACCGCTAGCGAACTCGCCAACGTCCGGAACATCGGCGTCATGGCGCATATCGACGCGGGCAAAACCACGACCACAGAGCGGATCCTGTTCTACACCGGCATCAATTACAAGATCGGTGAGGTCCACGAGGGCGCAGCCACCATGGACTGGATGGAGCAGGAGCAAGAGCGCGGCATCACGATCACGTCGGCCGCGACCACCTGCATGTGGCGTGACCACACCATCAACCTCATCGACACGCCGGGGCACGTCGACTTCACCGTCGAGGTGGAGCGCTCGCTGCGCGTTCTTGACGGGGCCGTCGCGGTATTC
The DNA here is from genome assembly GCA_035484155.1 of Streptosporangiaceae bacterium. Classification (GTDB taxonomy): domain Bacteria; phylum Actinomycetota; class Actinomycetes; order Streptosporangiales; family Streptosporangiaceae; genus JAJYUU01. Next base: position 3,281 of record DATHPF010000004.1, on the reverse strand, counting down.
GACGGCGTCGCCGGTGTCGAGCCGCAGTCCGAGACTGTCTGGCGGCAGGCGGACCGCTACGGCGTGCCGCGCATCTGCTTCGTCAACAAGATGGACCGCGTCGGTGCCGAGTTCCACCGCTGCGTGGAGATGATCACTGACCGGCTGGGTGCTACCCCGCTGGTGATTCAGCTGCCGTGGGGCGTCGAGTCGGACTTCCGCGGTGTGATCGATCTGATCCACATGCGCGGCCTGCTCTGGCAGACCGAGGGCAAGGGCGACACCTACGACATCCTCCCGATCCCGGACGACCACGCCGAGGCGGCCCGCGAGTGGCGGGACAAGCTGGTAGAGACCATCGCCGAGAACGACGAAGAGATGATGGAGCTCTACCTGGAAGGCACCGAGCCCGATGCCGACCAGCTGATCGCCGCGATCCGGCGGGCCACGATCGCTAGCAGCATCACCCCGGTGATGTGCGGCAGCGCGTTCAAGAACAAGGGCGTGCAGCCCATGCTGGACGCGATCGTGGACTTCCTGCCGAGCCCGGTCGACATCCCGGCCATCAAGGGCCACGCGGTCGGCGACGAGGAGACCCTCATCGAGCGGCATGCCGACACGGCCGAGCCGTTTGCCGCGCTGGCGTTCAAGATCATGTCCGACCAGCACCTCGGCAAGCTGACCTACATCCGCGTCTACTCCGGCACGCTCGAGTCCGGCACCCAGGTGCTGAACTCGACCAAGGGCCGCAAGGAGCGGATCGGCAAGATCTACCAGATGCACGCGAACAAGCGCGAGGAGCGCCCGACCGCGATAGCTGGCCAGATTGTGGCCGTGATGGGGCTGAAGGACACCACCACCGGCGACACGCTGAGCGACCCGGCCAAGCAGGTCATCCTGGAGTCGATGACCTTCCCGGCGCCGGTCATCAACGTGGCGATCGAGCCGAGGACCAAGGCCGACCAGGACAAGCTCGGCACCGCGATCCAGCGGCTGGCGGAGGAGGACCCGACCTTCCAGGTCAGGACCGACGAGGAGACCGGCCAGACGATCATCTCGGGCATGGGCGAGCTGCACCTGGAGGTGCTGGTCGAGCGGATGCGCCGCGAGTTCAAGGTCGAGGCCAACATCGGCCGTCCTCAGGTTGCCTACCGCGAGACCGTCCGCAAGAAGGTCGACCGGGTCGAGTACACCCACAAGAAGCAGACTGGCGGTTCCGGCCAGTTCGCCCGGGTGATCATCAACCTGGAGCCAACGGGCGGCGACGGCGGCGGCTACGAGTTCGAAAACAAGGTGACTGGTGGCCGGGTCCCGCGGGAGTACATCCCGTCAGTGGACGCGGGCTGCCAGGAAGCCGCTGAGTTTGGGGTCCTGGCCGGGTACCCCATGGTGGACGTCAAGGTCACCCTGACCGACGGCGCCTACCACGAGGTCGACTCGTCCGAGCTCGCCTTCAAGATCGCGGGTTCGATGGCCTTCAAGAAGGCCGCCGCCCACGCCGATCCCGTCCTGCTGGAGCCCGTGATGGCGGTCGAGGTCAGGACACCTGACGACTACATGGGCGAAGTTATCGGTGACCTCAACAGCCGCCGTGGCCAGATCCAGGCCATGGAGGAGAGGTCCGGGGTGCGGGTCGTGAAGGCCCTCGTCCCGCTGTCTGAGATGTTCGGCTACGTGGGAGACCTGCGCAGCCGGACGCAGGGACGGGCGGATTACAGCATGCAGTTCGACTCGTATGCCGAGGTCCCGCCCAGCATCGCCAAGGAAATCATCGCCAAGGCACGCGGCGAGTAGTCAGAAGTAACGACGACACGAAGCAAACAGCGCGCGTGAGCGCCTGGCCCCGCTGCGGCGGGGAAACGATCGCAACGAGGAGACACAAGTGGCGAAGGCCAAGTTCCAGCGGACCAAGCCGCACGTCAACATCGGCACCATCGGTCATATCGACCACGGCAAGACGACGCTGACCGCGGCGATCACCAAGGTGCTGCACGACAAGTACCCGGACGTCAACACTGCCAGCGCGTTTGACCAGATTGACAACGCGAAGGAAGAGAAGGAGCGCGGGATCACCATCTCGATCTCCCACGTCGAGTACCAGACCGACAAGCGCCACTACGCGCATGTCGACTGCCCCGGGCACGCTGACTACATCAAGAACATGATCACCGGTGCCGCCCAGATGGACGGCGCGATCCTCGTCGTCGCCGCGACTGACGGCCCGATGCCGCAGACCCGCGAGCACGTGCTGCTGGCCCGCCAGGTAGGCGTGCCCTACATCGTGGTCGCGCTGAACAAGGCCGACATGGTGGACGACGAGGAGATCCTCGAGCTGGTCGAGCTTGAGGTGCGCGAGCTGCTCAGCACCTACGAGTTCCCCGGCGACGATGTGCCGGTGGTCCGGGTGTCGGCGCTGAAGGCGCTCGAGGGCGACACGGAGTGGGGCGAGAAGGTCATCGAGCTGATGACCGCCTGCGACGACAGCATTCCCGAACCAGTGCGCGACGTCGAGAAGCCGTTCCTGATGCCGGTCGAGGATGTTTTCTCGATCACCGGTCGCGGCACCGTGGTCACTGGCCGGATCGAGCGCGGCGTGATCCACACCGGTGAGGAAGTCGAGATCATCGGCATCAAGGAGAAGGCGACCAAGACGATCGTCACCGGCGTCGAGATGTTCCACAAGATCCTCGACGAAGGGCAGGCAGGCGACAACGCCGGCTTGCTGCTGCGTGGCACCAAGCGCGAGGACGTCGAGCGCGGCCAGGTCATCATCAAGCCTGGCACCAACACCCCGCACACCGAGTTCGATGCTCAGGTCTACATCCTGTCCAAGGACGAGGGTGGCCGGCACACGCCGTTCTTCAACAACTACCGGCCGCAGTTCTACTTCCGCACCACCGACGTGACGGGCGTGGTGCACCTGCCGGAGGGCACCGAGATGGTGCTGCCCGGTGACAACACCGAGATGAAGGTCGACCTGATCCAGCCGATCGCCATGGAGGAGGGCCTGCGCTTCGCTATCCGCGAGGGTGGCCGTACCGTTGGCGCCGGCCGGGTTACCAAGATCATCAAATAGTGAGGGAACGGGCCCGGGGAAACCCGGGCCCGTTCCACGGTCGCCCCCGCCTCCTGGCTGGCCGCACGCGCGGCTTACCGGGTGACGGGGACGGCAGGCAAGAAGCGGCGCGACACGAGCGAAGGACATCGAAGCCACATGGCGGGACAGAAGATCCGCATCCGGCTCAAGGCCTATGACCACGAGGTCATTGACAGCTGGGCGCGGAAGATCGTCGATACGGTGA
>DATHPF010000003.1:0-5946 GCA_035484155.1 Streptosporangiaceae bacterium | reverse complement strand
CGGGTCGAGCTGGCAGTACCGGCCGTTGCCGTCGGTGGCCAGCGCCACGCCGAGCCCGGTCGCCTCGTCGACGCGCAGCAGGCCGGAATCGTGCGGCATGGCCAGCACAGTGTCGCCGCGGACGTAACGGTCATACTGCTCGGTCACCCAGGTCTTGTCGCCACCCTCTGGTGAGCCGAGCAGCAATAGCAGGTCAGCCCGCAGGTCGGCGCCAAAATCGGCGTCGTCGGCGCGCGGCCGGGCCAGCCTGACCGGATCGTCGGCGATCAGCGCGTCCTGGCTCGCCGGCCGCCGCACGGGCCGGTCATACACAGGTCCCTGGTCGGCGGCACTGGCCGGCGGGATGTCGACGACCGGCGCACCGTGCCAGCTCATCTCCAGCCGGCCTGAGTCATTGACCTCGCCGATGACTGTCGCGTGGACGTCCCACTTCGCGCAGATGGCCATGAACGCGGGGGTGTTCTCGGGCGTGACGATCGCCATCATGCGCTCTTGCGACTCGCTCATGAGGATCTCGGCCGGCCCGAGTGAGGAGTCCCGCAGCGGCACCTGATCGAGCCAGACGCGCATGCCGGTCCCGCCGCCCGCCGCTAGCTCTGTCGTCGCGCACGCGACTCCGGCCGCGCCAAGGTCCTGGATGCCGACGATCAGCCCGGCCCGGTAGAGCTCGAGGCAGCACTCGATGAGCAACTTCTCCATGAACGGGTCGCCGACCTGGACGCTGGGCCGCTTGGCACCCTCGCCCGCGCCGCCAAACGACGCGCTGGCCAGCACCGATGCACCGCCGATCCCGTCCGGGCCGGTGCGGGACCCGAACAGGATGACCTGATTGCCGGCTCCGGTCGCCGCCGCCAGCTTCAGGTCCTCGTGTCGCAGCACCCCGACGCATAGCGCGTTCACCAGCGGATTGCCGAGGTAGCACGGGTCGAACGCCAGCTCGCCGCCGATGTTGGGCAGACCCAGGCAGTTGCCGTAGAAGGAGATCCCGCCGACCACGCCCGGCAGCACGCGGTGAGTATCCGCCGCGTCGGCAGGCCCGAACCGCAGCGCGTCCATCACCGCGACCGGCCGCGCCCCCATGGCCAGGATGTCGCGGACAATGCCGCCCACTCCGGTCGCTGCGCCCTGGAACGGCTCCACGTAGGACGGGTGGTTGTGCGACTCGATCTTGAAGGTGACGGCGTAGCCCTGGCCGATGTCGACGACGCCCGCATTCTGGCCGATTCCGGCGAGCATCACGTCGGTGGCGGGCGCCTTGTCGGCGAACTGCCGAAGGTGCTTGCGTGATGACTTGTAGGAGCAGTGCTCGCTCCACATGACCGAGTAGATGGCCAGCTCAGCATCAGTAGGCCGGCGGCCGAGGATGCCGCCGATCCGGGCGTACTCGTCGGCGGTCAGCCCGAGCGCCGCGAAGGGCTGCGGCCGGTCCGGGGTGGCGGCGGCGGCCGGCACGGTGTCCTGCGGCGCGGTGGTGATCTCAGTTGCGGTCACATCCCCTGTCCTCATGCGACAGTCCTCATGCCATAGCCCTCGGTAACCGCGCGCAGGACCGAGGTGAAGAAGCCGAGACCGTCCGCCGCGGGCCCGGTGAGCACGTCGATGGCGTGCTCGGGATGGGGCATCAGGCCGGCCACGTTGCCTGCCTCGCTGACAACGCCCGCGATGTCGGCAACTGAGCCGTTCGGATTCCCGCTCGAGTACCGGGCCAGGATCTGGCCGCGCTCCCGCAGCCCGGCCAGGGTCTGCTCGTCCGCGACGTAGGCGCCCTCTCCGCTCTTCAGGACCACGGTGATCTCCTCGCCGGCGTGGTATCCGCTCGTCCAGGCCGAGGTGTTGTTCTCGATCTGGATCCGCACATCCCGGTTGATGAAGCGGCGCCCCTGATTACGCGTCAGCGCGCCCGGCAGCAGGTGCGCCTCGCAGAGGATCTGGAAGCCGTTGCAGATGCCGAGCACCGGCAGGCCGTGCGCCACGGCCGGGACGATCTCTGCCATCACCGGCGCGAACCTCGCGATGGCGCCGCAGCGCAGGTAATCGCCGTAGGAGAAACCGCCAGGCAGGATCACGGCGTCCACGGCGTGCAGGCTGGCATCGCCATGCCACAGCTCGACCGGCGTCGCGCCCGCGCGCTCAACGGCGCGGCAGGCGTCACGGTCATCTAGGGAACCTGGAAAGGTGACGACTCCGATACGGGCCGTCATGGGCGTCCTCGCGAGCGGCGCATGCTCGCAGGCTACCTGCTCAGCCGGCGTCCCTGAGCTGTGAGGCCGGTCGACCGGCCAGCGGCGAGTCGCTCCGCCACTCGATCCGCTTGTTCAGCGCGACCACGGTCCCCTGACCAGGCTTGCTGTGCATGGTGACGTCATCGACGCAAGCCCGCATGATCGCCAGGCCACGGCCGGATTCGGGCAGCTCGGCGATGGCGCGCTCCCTCGCCAGCTGCCTGGACCGGCCGATCCGGCTGCGCAGCGTCGTGGGCGACGCGGGTGCAGTCGAGGCGGGCGGGGTCTGGTGACGTCGGAGTCTCGCGCCGGGCCGGACTGACGGGCGCATGCCTGGCCGACGGCGGGTAACGCTGGCCGGGTCGAAGCCGCGACCGCTGTCGACCACTTCCAGCAGGCAGCGCTTGCTGCCCACGTGCGCCACCAGCTCATACCTGCGACCAGGGCCCGCGTGCCGCAGCACATTCGTGCAGGCCTCGGTGACGGCCAGGAGCATGTCGTTGATGCAGCTTTCGTCGATACCAAGACGGGTGAGAGTATCTCCGAGTACCCGCCGCATCACCGGGACGCTTAGCGATTCCCTGGGAAAGACCAGGCAGAACACCACGTCTGCGGCTGGTCCCTCAGAATGGAACACCCGGGATCGCATCGGCTCCTCGCCCCGTCTTAATAGTCAGTTCACATTGTGAAGGCTTCCCCGGACGGAGCCCTGTAATCATGAACTCAGGCGATCTCTGGACGAACGGTGCGCTACCGACTGGCTCGGGCCGGCCCCGTCGACAACCTACTGACCTGCGGAAACGCTGTCTGCGAAAGGTCGCAGAAGCTCTTGCAGGCCGCCCGCAGACAGGAAGGCGAAAAATAACAATCAGGTAAGGGCCACATGCCGGGCGGCGAGAATTGGCGCGCGGTGCGGGCCAGGAGCTAGGCAGGCATGCCGGTCAGTCAGGCATGTACGGGAGGACTACCCGGGATAGACGGAGAATTCCTCGATAACCGGGTTCGCGAGTAGCTCCCCGGCCAGTTCGGCGATGCGATCCTTCGCCACCGGCTCGGCCAGTTCGATCTCAAACCGCTTGCCCTGGCGGACACCGGCCACCTGGCCAAAGCCGAGACGCCGACAGGCGCTGGCGATTGCCTCGCCCTGGGGGTCGTGGATCTCAGGCTTCAGCATGACGTCGATGACGAATCTCGGCACATCCCGAACAGTACGCGAACGGTGCTGGCGAACACAGGTAGGGATCCGTGCCGCCTGGCAGTAGCCTTGAAGTAGGCCACCGTGACCCGATTCGTGACTTGCGTCACCATCGCTACCGGGGGCCCCGCGGCGCTTGACCGTTCAGGGCGCCGCAATAGTACTGTTCGCACCGTCATAGGCGGGACGACAGAACGGTCCGGGCTAGCCCCGACCGGACATAAGGATGCAAGGAGTGGCACGTGGCCGTCAAAGATGCCGGACGCGCCGCCCGCCCAGGTCAGCGGGCAGGAGGCAAACGGGCTGTAGCCCAGGAGCCAGAACGACAAGCGGACTCGGCTGAGCTGATACAGCTGCTCACCCCCGAAGGGGAGCGAGTCGAGCATCCCGATTACCCGCTCGATATTTCCGCCGACGAGATCAAGGCCCTGTACCGGGACCTGGTTATCGTCCGCCGGATCGACTTCGAGGCGATCGCGCTCCAGCGCCAGGGCGAGCTCGGGATCTGGGCGTCGCTCCTCGGCCAGGAGGCCGCGCAAGTCGGTGCGGGCCGTGCGCTCGGCCCGCGCGATATGGCGTTTCCGACCTACCGAGAGCACGGCGTGGCCTGGTGCCGCGGCCTGGACCCGATGAAGCTCCTGGAGCTATTCCGCGGCGTCAGCCACGGCGGCTGGGACCCGACAGCGCACAACTTCCACCTGTACACCATCGTCATCGGCAGCCAGGCGCTGCACGCTACCGGCTATGCGATGGGCATCCAGCGCGACGGCGCTCTCGGCGAGGACGGCGAAGCGGTCATTGCGTTCTTCGGTGACGGCGCGACTAGCCAGGGCGACGTCAACGAGGCGTTCATCTGGGCGTCGGTCACGAACGCTCCGGTCGTCTTTTTCTGCCAGAACAACCAGTGGGCCATCTCCGAGCCGCTGGAGCGCCAGAGCCGGACGCCGCTCTACCTGCGGGCCAAAGGCTTCGGCTTTCCCGGCGTCCGGGTCGACGGCAACGACGTACTCGCCAGCCTGGCTGTCACCCGTAAGGCCATGCAGGCCGCGCGCGAAGGACAGGGGCCAACGCTGATCGAGGCCTTCACCTATCGCATGGGCGCGCACACCACCACTGACGACCCGACCAGGTACCGGCTGTCGGCCGAGCTCGAGGCATGGAAGCTCAAGGACCCGATCGAGCGCGTCAAGCAGTACCTGATCCGCAGCGAGCAGGCCGAGATGAGCTTCTTCGACGAGGTCGAGGCGGAGGCGGCCGCGGTCGGGACCAGGGTCCGGGCCAGCTGTCAGCAGATGCCTGACCCGACACCAGATTCGATGTTCGACAACGTGCTGACGACCGAGACGCGGCAGCTCGCCGCCGAGCGCGCCGAGTTCGCCGCCTACCTTGACTCCTTCGTGGCCGAGGAGGCTGCTAGATGACCACGCTGACCCTCTCGAAGGCGCTGAACGAGGGGCTGCGCAAGGCGCTCGAAGCTGACCCCAAGGCACTCATCATGGGCGAGGACGTCGGCAAGCTCGGCGGCGTCTTCCGGGTGACCGACGGGCTGCAGAAGGACTTCGGCGAGGCCAGGGTCATCGACACTCCGCTGGCCGAGTCTGGCATCATCGGCACCGCCATCGGCCTCGCCCTGCGCGGCTACCGGCCCATCTGCGAGATCCAGTTCGACGGGTTCGTCTTCCCGGCCTTCGACCAGATCGTCACTCAGCTGGCCAAGATGCGTTACCGCTCGCTCGGGACCGTCCGGCTCCCGGTGACGATCCGCATCCCGTTCGGCGGCGGCATCGGCGCGGTCGAGCATCACAGTGAATCGCCCGAGGCGCTGTTCGCGCACACGCCCGGTCTGCGGGTCGTGTCCTGCGGCGGCCCGGCGGACGCCTACGCGATGATTCAGCAAGCCGCCGCCTGCGACGACCCGGTTGTCTTCTTCGAGCCCAAGCGCCGGTACTGGGACCGGGCCGACGTCGACATCGAGGGCGGCCTCGCCGCAGCGCTGCCGATGGAGTCAGCGCACGTCCTGGTCCCCGGCACGGACGTGACCATGCTGTGCTACGGCCCGATGGTCCGCACCTGCGCAGAGACTGCCGTGGCGGCGGCGGCCGACGGCAGGTCCATCGAGGTCATCGACCTCCGCTCGCTGGCACCGCTGGACACCGAGACGATCTTTGCCTCGGTCCGCAAGACCGGCAGGTGCGTGGTCGTGCATGAGGCCGTGGTGACCGGCGGCATCGGCGCCGAAATCGCTGCGCAGGTCACGCAGGAATGCTTCTACAACCTCGAGGCTCCGGTACTGCGCGTCGGCGCGTACACCACTCCGTACCCGCCGTCCAGGCTGGAGGATCATTACCTGCCTGACCTGGACAGGATCCTGGATGCCGTCGACCGCATGTTTAGCTACTGAGAGGCCCTCATGTCAGATCTCAAGGAGTTCAAGCTCCCTGACGTCGGCGAAGGCCTGACCGAGGCCGACATCGTCAGGTGGCACGTCAAGCCCGGTGACCAGATCATCGTCAACCAGATCATCGTGGA
>DATHPF010000002.1:0-1644 GCA_035484155.1 Streptosporangiaceae bacterium | reverse complement strand
CCGCCGCGCAGCCGCATCCTCACGTTCTGCTCGCGCGGGGCTTGTTCCGGCGGCCCTTCCTCCTCGAACCGGCGCAGCCTGGTGACAGCCGCCTGCAGGCGGGAGGCCATGTCCGAGTTGTAGGCCGCTTTCTGCCGGTAGGTGCGGACCAGTTCCTTGAGCTTCTCGTGCTCCTCGTCCCAACGACGGCGCAGTTCTTCGAGCCGGCTGATCCGGTCCGCGCGCGCCTGCGCGTAACTGGCGAAACCGCCGCCGTGGACCCAGACGTGGCCGTCCTCGACGGTGACGATGCGCTGGGCGCAGGCCGCGAGCAGTTCCCGGTCGTGGCTGACCAGGAGCACGGTCTTGGGTGTCTCGGCCAGCTGCTGTTCCAGCCAGCGCTTCCCGGGCACGTCCAGGTAGTTGTCTGGCTCGTCCAGCAGCAGCACGCCTTCCGGCCCGCGCAGCAGTGACTCGAGCACCAGCCGCTTCTGCTCGCCGCCGGACAGCGTTCCGACATCTCGCCAGCGGCACTGGTCGTATCCGATGCCGAGGGCCGCGACGCAGCAGGCATCCCAGTGCACCTCGGCGGCGTAGCCGTCTGCCTCGCCCCATTCGGTCAGCGCCGCCGCGTAGCGCAGCTGGGTTCGCTCGTCGTCTCGCTCCATCATCGCCAGCTCAGCGCCGTCCAGCCGGGTCGCGGCGGCCTGCACTCTCGGCGGCGAGACCGACAGCAGCAGGTCCCGTATCATCGCTGCGTCGTTCCGGTTCGCGCCGATGAACTGGCGCATCACGCCGAGTCCGCCGGTGGACACCACCGTGCCTGACTGGGGCTGGACGTCACCGGCGACCAGCCGGAGCAGCGTGGTCTTGCCCGCGCCGTTCGGGCCGACCAGCGCCGCCGTGATTCCCTCGCCGATCCGGAAACTCACGTCGTCAAGGAGGGTCCGCCCGTCCGGCAGCACGTGGCTGACGTGCGCGACCTCAACATGCCCGGAAGAACCCACGAACGGACACTAGCCAGCGAGCCACCGTCCCGACAACGCGATTTCCCGCTGGCCATGCGGAACAGCCCAGCTCGCGAGCAGGAACCACGCTCCGTTCGGAAGAAAGATCTTGAACCTGCGTGGTTCAGGCGGTTTCGGATTGAAGGACCTCGCCCGGGGACGGCGGGTGCCGAGCCAGGCCGGAACAATGGTGATGGCCGCGTCACTTGCGTTTGCTGCTCCACACCGATACGTAGGCGGGCTCCAGAGCCTTCGTCACCACACTGGCCAGGTCATCTTGGACCGAGTCCAGGTCCACGGTGTCTTTCAGCCGGGCCGCGAACGCCGTCACCATCTGGTCAGCGTCGTAGCGGGCCCGGTTGAACCGCCGGTCCACCGCGCGCTGTACCCGCCGCCGCAGCGGGCTGAACAACGCCGCCGCGGCCAGCGTGGATGCGGCTACCGCCACCGGCGTGTGAAGCCCGAGCACCTGGGTGGCCAGCAGTACCAGCCCGGCGTACAGGCCGGCCAGCAGGCCGGTAACGAGCGCATAGGCCAGGGTCCGGCTGATGATCTTGTCGATGTCGTACAGCCGGTACTTGAGGATCCCCACGCCGATGCCAGCCGGCAGGGCGACGAGGCTGACCTCCAGAAGCCGTGACACGACGTTCGAGCTGAC
>DATHPF010000001.1:0-7193 GCA_035484155.1 Streptosporangiaceae bacterium | reverse complement strand
CTGCTGCTGTTCCCGCTGCGCGTCGGCGCCGCGAGCCTGCTGCTGGAGAAGGCTAGCCCGGCCGAACTCGCCGACGCGATCGACGTGCACGGCGTGACTGTGCTGTCCACCGCCCCGACTGCCTACCGGGCGATGCTCGCGGCGGGCCAGGCCGACCGGCTGCGCGGCCTGCGCCGGCCGGTGTCGGCCGGCGAGACCCTGCCGAAGTCCACCTGGCAGGCGTTCTACGACGCCACCGGCGTCAAGATCATCGACGGCATCGGCAGCACCGAGATGCTGCACATTTTCGTCGCGTCGGCCGATGACGAAATCCGGCCGGGGTCGACCGGCAAGGCAGTACCCGGCTATACCGCCGCCGTGGTCGGCCAGGACGGCAAGCCCGTGCCGGACGGCGAGCCCGGCCGGCTCGCGGTCAAGGGCCCGACCGGGTGTACCTACCTCAACGACGAGCGCCAGCGCACCTACGTCCAGGACGGCTGGAACCTGACCGGCGATACCTACATCCGCGACGCCGACGGCTACTTCTGGTATCAGGCGCGGTCGGACGACATGATCATCTCCGGGGGCTACAACATCGCCGGACCGGAGATCGAAGAGGTGCTGCTCAGCCACCCGGACGTGGCGGAGTGCGGCGTCGTCGGAGTGCCCGACCAGGCCCGCGGCCAGATCGTCAAGGCGTACGTAGTGCTGATCGCCGGCGTAACCGGCGACGAAGCCAAGGCCCGCGAGCTCCAGGACCTGGTCAAGCAGCAGATCGCGCCTTACAAGTACCCGCGGGCGGTCGAGTTCGTCACGAGCCTGCCGCGCACGAACACCGGCAAGCTCCAGCGATTCCGGCTCCGTCAGGAGGCCGGCGGCGCTGCCTCGCCGGGCTGACCGGCGGGCAGGGCTGGCTGGCGGGGCTGGCTGGCTGGCGGGGCTGGCTCAAGGCCGCTCGATGCGGCCGCCGGCGAAGATGTGGGCGGCCCCGTTCCCGGCAAAGTCATCCTGCGAGAGCGAGTTGATCATCGCGATGGCGGCGCGATCGGGATCGGGCTCTGGGATGCCGGGCGACTCGAGCCGGAGCGGCGTGATGTTGCCACGCACGAACTGGCCCTGGGCGTTGAGCGTGACGTGCAGCATCGCGCTGACCGAGGTGATGCTGTCCAGGCCGAGGGTGTTGTAGCCGCAAAAATTGCCCAGGCTGTAGGCGATCAGGTGGCCGTGGTACCACTGGAAGCCGCGCAGCACGTGCGGGCCCGAGCCCACGACCAGGTCCGCGCCGGCGTCGATCACGCCGTGGGTGAAGGCGATCGAGTTGCCGCGGTCCTGGCCGAGGTAGTACTCCTCCCCTGGCACGACATGCTGGGCGCCGTCACCTTCGCCGCCGAGGTGCTCCATCACGATGACGACCTGCGCGTGCTGCTTGGCCTGGCGGACGAGCGCCTCGGCCGCCGGGATGTCGAGCGCGTCGGCGTCATACGACCACGGTGCGAAGCCGAGCAGCGCGATCTTGATTCCGTTCCTGGTGAAGTACGTAATCTGGCCGGGCCGCCCGGCAAACATCAGGTGCGCGGCGCGCAGGGCCGCATTGGTACTCGCCTCGCCAGCCGCGCCGGCGTCCAGTGTGTGATTGTTGGCCACGTTGACGGCCGCGAACCCGTCGTTCTTCAGATCCATCGCGGTGTCGTCGGGCGCCTCGAACTGGTAGCAGTCCGTCTCGCCGGCTGCGCACTTGGACATCGGCAGCGTGCCAAGGGCCGACTCCAGGTTGCCCATCGTCAGGTCGCTGGACAGGTCGGACTTGACGTCGTCCAGGAGGGATCCGGTGCCAGCGGGCGGCCAGGCGTTCAGCGTTCCGAAGGTCATGTCGCCGACCCAGGTGATGCTGACCGTGGGCAGGGCGGCCTTGGGGGCGGGCGACGAATGGGCCACGACCGGAACGGGGTGGGCGCCCGAATCAGCCGGACCGGCTGGCGGTTTGCTCTTCGTCGCCACGAGCGCCCAGCCGCCGAGCACGGCCACGAGCGCGACGATGCCCACCGACAGGAGCACGTGCTTCCGCTGGGTCGGGCCGGAGTCCGGCGGCGGCCGGCCCGAACCCCGCGCCCCGCGTGGGCTCGCTGCCCCACGCGAGCCGACTGCCCGGTCAGGACGAGGCTCGCCGGACTCAGGGTCGCGCCAGTACGGGTCGCTCGGTGGCACGGCTGTATCCGTCCTTGCTGGGCCTGGTCAGTGCTCGCCCAGGATAGGCGCCTGACCAGCAGAAAGACGCCAGATTACGGATATCGAGCCGGGCTCAGGCCTCCACGACCACCGGGATGATCATCGGCCGGCGGCGGTAGTTGTCGCTGACCCAGCGTCCCGTCGCCCGGCGCAGCAGCTGCCGCAGCTGATGCACCTCGGTGATGCCTTCCTTGGCCGCCGCCGCCAGCGCCTCCTCGATCAGCGGCCGCACTTCGGCCAGGCTGGCGTCGTCGATGCCCGCGCCGCGCGCGTGAATCTCGGGTCCCGCCACCAGCTTGCCGCTGGTCGAGTCCACCACCACGACGACCGAGATGAACCCCTCCTCGCCGAGGATCATGCGGTCCTTGAGCGAGGCCTCGGTGATCTCCCCCACCGACAGCCCGTCCACGTACACATAGCCGCACGGGACCATGCCGGCGACCGCGATCTGGCCGTCGATCAGGTCAACCACGACGCCATCCTCGGCGATCACGATGTTCGCCGGCGGTACGCCGGTGAGCGCGGCCAGCTCAGCGTGGGCCTTCAGGTGCCGCCACTCGCCGTGGACGGGGATGAAGTTGCTCGGCCGCACCAGGTTCAGCACGTACAGCAGTTCGCCGGCCGGAGCGTGGCCGGAGACGTGGACCAGGGCGTTTCCCTTGTGCACGACGCGCGCGCCGAGCCGGGTGAGCTCGTTGATGATCCGGGATACGGCGGACTCGTTACCCGGAACGAGCGACGACGCCAGGATCACCGTGTCACCCTCGGCGATCCGGATCGGATGATCGCGGCCTGCCATCCGGGACAGTGCCGACATCGGCTCGCCTTGCGATCCGGTCGAGATCAGCACGATCTGATCCGGCGGCATCTCCTCGGCCTCCTTGAGGTCGACGAGTAGCCCGCCGTGGACGGACGGAATCTTCAGGTAGCCGAGGTCGCGCGCCACGCCCATGTTGCGCACCATCGACCGCCCGACCAGCGCGACCTTGCGGCCGTGCTCGGCCGCCGCATCCATGACCTGCTGGACCCGATGCACGTGGCTGGCGAAGCAGGACACGATGATGCGCTGCTCGGCGGAGGCGAAGACTTCGGACAGCACCGGGCCGATCGCGCGCTCGGAAGTCACGATGCCCGGCACCTCGGCGTTGGTCGAGTCGGCCAGCAGCAGGTCCACCCCTGCAGCGCCGAGCCTCGCGAACCCGCCGAGATCGGTCAGCCGGCCATCGAGCGGGAGCTGGTCCATCTTGAAGTCACCGGTGTGCAAGATCAGCCCGGCCGGGGTCCTGATGGCCACCGCGAGCGCATCCGGAATGGAGTGATTGACCGCGAAGAACTCCAGCTCCCAGGGGCCGAACTGCTGGGTGCCGCCTGCCTCGACCTCCACGTCGACCGGGGTGATCCGGTGCTCTGTGAGCTTGCTGCGCAAGAGCGCGAGGGTGAGCCGCGACCCCACGATCGGGATGTCCGCGCGCTGCCGGAGCAGGTAAGGGACACCGCCGATGTGATCCTCATGCGCGTGCGTGAGGACGAGCGCCTCTATCTGGTCCAGCCTGCCTTCGAGCGCGGAGAAGTCAGGCAGGATCAGGTCGACGCCCGGCTGGTTGTCCTCCGGGAACAGCACGCCACAGTCGACGATCAGCAGGCGCCCGGCGTACTCGAAGACGGTCATGTTGCGGCCGATCTCGCCGAGACCGCCCAGCGCGACCAGGCGCAGGCCGTTAGCGGCTAGCGGCGGCGGCGGCCCTAGCTCGGGATGCGGGTGGCTCACTTGAGCTTCACACCGCCCGCAGCCAGATCAGTACGCAACCGGTCGATCTCGGCAGGCGTCGCGTCGGACATCGGGGGGCGAGTCCGTCCGCCCGGCTGGCCGAGCAGGCCGAGCGCGGCCTTGGTCATGATGACTCCCTGTGACCTGAAAAGGCCGGTGTAGACCGGCAGCAGCTCTCGGTGGATCTGCAGCGCGCCGGCGACCTGACCGGCGCGGTAGGCGTCGATCATCTCGTGCAGCCGGTCGCCGACGACGTGCCCGACGACGCTGACGAAGCCGGCCGCGCCGAGGGAGAGCCAGGGCAAGTTGACCATGTCGTCGCCGCTGTAGAAAACCAGCGGTGTGGCCGCCATGACAACCGACGCGGCGCCAAAGTCGCCCTTGGCATCCTTGACCGCGACGATTCGCGGATGCTCGGCGAGCTGGAGCAGCGAGTCGACGGCGATCGGCGTGCCGGTGCGGCCGGGAATGTCGTACAGCATGTTGGGGAGGCCGGTAGCGTCGGCGACCTGCTGGAAATGCGCTACGAGACCGCTTTGCGGTGGCTTGTTGTAGTACGGCGTCACGACCAGCAGCCCATGTGCGCCCGCCCGCTCGGCGGCGCGGGCAAGCTCGCAGGTGTGCGCGGTGTCGTTCGTGCCGACGCCGGCGACGACAGTGGCCCGGTCGCCGACTGCCTCGACTACGGCGGCCAGCAGCCTGGCTTTCTCCTCGTCTGAGGTCGTCGGTGATTCGCCAGTGGTGCCGCTGATCACCAGGCCGTCGTTACGCATGTCGGTGACCAGGTACTCGGCGAGCTGCGCGGCGCCGTCGTAGTCCACGCCCCCGCGGGAGTCCATAGGCGTGACCATCGCCGTAAGCATGCGCCCGAAAGGCGCTGAGGCCGTGTCGCCGGCCGGGTTCGCTGTCTCGGTCATACACCGAACGCTACCGGGCGGAGACGCGGCGGCGCACTGCCGGCACGGCAGCGCACCCGGTACAGGCGCGGCGGCGTGAGCTCGGGGGTACCCACGCCGCCCGCACCTGTCCTCATTATCGGCCCGGATTGCACGGCGCGTTACCAGTTGATTGCAATTCGTAAAGGAGCATGGCCTTTCTCGTCCTCGGCTGTTCTGTTCAGCCGGCCAGGCCGGCGTGTCGCTGCCGGGCTAGCGGCAGGTCCGGCCGGACAATGGTCGCGGGCCCCTCCAGGTATGAGATGGAGGGGCCTTGACGTGTGCTGGTCGCGGCCGTTCTGCGTGCGCCGCCACATCTACGCGATAAGCTTCCGCCATCCCAGGGCCGAACGTCCCTGGGCGGGTGCTGTGCACAGCGAAGCCGGTGAGATCCCGGCGCTGTCCCGCAACGGTGATGCCCGGCCGAGGTGACTCGGTCGCGGACGAGCCCGGACGCCTGGCCTGCGCCAACGACCTGTCCTCGGAGGAAGGGCGGCTCGTTCCGACGCCTGGTTGGCGTCGCAGCGAACGCACTTCGTCCTCCAGTATCAGCGGAGGATGATGATCATGCGGGCTTTCACCCGTGCGCGGCCAGCCGTCTTGGTGGTCGCAACACTCGCCGTCGCATGCGCGGCGTGCAGTAGTTCTGCTGCTAGTTCCAATTCCGGAGCGGCTAATAGCTCGGCCGCGACCGGATCAACCGCGGGCTTCCCCGTCACCGTCACGACCGTTGGCGGGACCGCCCACCTCAGCTCGCGGCCGGATTCCATCATCTCGCTGTCGCCGACAGCGACCGAGATGCTGTACGCCATCGGGGCCGGCAGCCAGGTCAAGGCCGTCGACAGCGACTCTGACTACCCCGCGAACGCGCCGCACACCAAGCTGTCTGCCTACCAGCCGAATGCCGAAGCGATCGCCGCCTACAAGCCCGACCTGGTGATCATCTCCAATAACATCGACGGGATCACTGCCAAGCTGACCGCACTGTCCATCCCCGTGCTCGATCTGCCCGCGGCGGCCAACGTGTCCGGCGTCTACAGCGAGTTCACTCAGCTCGGCGCCGCGACCGGCCATGTGGCTCAGGCCAGCGCCGAGGATCAGAAGCTCAAGGCGGACATCGGCCAGATCGTGTCGTCGGAGCCGCACCACTCGGGGCCGCTGACGTACTACTTCGAGCTCGGGACCGACCCCTACTACTCGGTCACCGACTCGACCTTCATCGGCAGCTTGCTCTCGCTGCTCGGCATGAAGAGCATCGCTGACTCGGCGTCGGGCGCTGCGGCCGCGGGTGGTTACCCGAGCCTGTCGGCCGAGTTCATCCTGAAGTCGAACCCCGACTACATCGTCCTGTCCGACACGGGCAGCACCGGCGGCGGGCAGTCCGCCGCCACGGTCGGCGGCCGGCCCGGCTGGTCGGTGCTGACCGCGGTAAAGGACAAGCACATCATCGTGCTCAATGCCGACATCGCGTCCCGCTGGGGTCCGCGGATCGTGCAGCTCCTGCAGACGGTCGCGGCTGGAATCAAGCCCGGTACGTCGTGACAGCTACGAAGGACACGACCGGGCCCGCCGCGGCGGGCCCGGTCGTGCCTGGCCCGGTCCTGCCTGGCCAAGGCCCCGCTGAGCGAACACGGGCTGAGCCTGCAGCTGCCAGTGGCGATGCGACCCGCCAGGACGATGCGACCCGCCAGGACGATGCGACCACAGCGGGCGGCCTTGCGGTCAGCCGGACCAGGCCAGGACGAGCGATCCTGGTCGCCAGTATCGTGCTGCTCGCGGCGGTCATCATCGGCGTTGCCGTCGGACCGGCAGGCCTATCGCCGGAGCAGGTCATCGACGCGATCGCCGTCCGGCTGCCGTGGCATCCGCACGTCGTCGTGCCACCGCTCGACACGGCCATCGTGTGGCAGCTCAGGCTCCCCAGGGTCGCGCTCGGCGTCCTCGTAGGCTCGATGCTGGCCGGAGGCGGCGCGGCCTACCAGGGCATCTTCCGGAATCCGCTCGCTGATCCCTATCTTCTCGGCGTGGCCGCCGGGGCCGGGCTCGGCGCCACCATCGTGGTGGTATCCGGCGGCAGCCTCGCGCTGACCCCGCCGGCTGCGTTCGCCGGCGCCGTCGGCGCCGTGGCGCTCACTTACCTGCTTGGTGCGGGCGCGGGACGGGGCGGCGAGTCGGTAGCGGGCCGCAGCGGCACCGGGTCGATCCTGCTAGCCGGCATCGCGGTCGCGGCGATGCTGACGGCGTTCCAGACCTACCTTCAGCAGGAGCACTCGCAGACCCTCGCC